>OMHY01000101.1 GCA_900298985.1 Streptomycetaceae bacterium | reverse complement strand
GTCTCGAGCGAGTCGATTTTCACCCACCCGATATATTGCAAAAGCGCGACGTGTTATTAAAACACCTTTTCCATCATTAATTGTAATCGCGACAAAATTACCTGGTGCTACCTGGGATGCTACCGAACCAACTCTAAGTTGAATGTGATGATAGATAGAAACTTTTCTATTACTTACTACTGTAGCTGATATATGCTGCGCAGCCGGATTAATTCTTCCACTCATGCAATTTGCCATTCTTGCAAAGATCGCACTCCATATTTATTATCTTGTAATTCCCGAATGCCATTGGCTGCGGCTTTGAACCCGGAAATAGTGGTAATTAACGGGATATTTTTGGTAGTTGCGGCAGTGCGAATTAACCATCCATCATGTCTGGTACCCCTACCAAGTGGTGTATTAATAATCAAATTAACTTGATTTTGGTTAATTATTTCAAGGGGTGTAGGAGCTTGGAACCCAGAATTATTTTCCGATTCTTTTTTCACCAATATTGAATCGATTTGGTTTTTTGTGAAATATTCATGGGTCCCAGCTGTTGCATAAATTCTAAATCCCAACTTAGCCATCAATCTCGCGGGCTCAAGCGCAAGAGCTTTGTCCCGATTAGATACGGTAATGAAAATACTTCCAGAAATTGGTAAATTGGAAAAAGCGCTTGTTTGAGATTTGGCATAAGCAATACCAAATGAGGTAGCAATTCCCATTACTTCGCCCGTAGATTTCATCTCTGGACCCAATACACAATCAACTCCCATACCATCGAGTCTGCGAAAACGATTGAATGGTAAAACCGCTTCCTTAACACTTATTCCCCGCGGCACACCTTGATCAGATGGAGGTAGTACCCCATCACTTTGTAATTGGGAAATGCTCTTCCCTGCACAAATTAGAGCAGCTGCTTTTGCTAAATTTGTTCCAGTCGCTTTACTTACAAATGGCACTGTACGAGATGCTCTGGGATTAGCTTCAATTACATAAAGTTTTTCAGTTTTAAATCCATTTTCCGCGATTGCAAACTGAATGTTGATTAAGCCTTTTACTCCTATGGCTGAAGCTAATTTTAAAGTTGCTGACTTAATTTCAGAGAGCATTGATATGGAAATAGATTGAGTAGGTATCACACATGCAGAATCACCGGAATGAATACCAGCTTCCTCAATATGCTCCATTATTCCACCTAAGAACAATTGTTCACCATCATATAATGCATCAACATCAATCTCGACTGCCCCTTCCAAAAACTTATCTATCATTACTGGATGATCAGGAGTGATTTGAGTGGCTTTTTCAATAAAAGTTTTCAATGAATCATCATCATAAACAATTTCCATACCTCTGCCACCTAAAACATAAGAAGGCCGCACCAAAACCGGATACAAAATTTCCTTTGCAATTTCCTGGGCTTTTTCATAGGTATCTGCCATGCCAAACTCTGGTGCTTCTAAATTGTTTTCTTTTAACAATTTTCCAAATAATCCTCTTTCTTCTGCCAGATCAATTGCATCTGGTGATGTTCCCAGTATTTTTACTCCCGCAGCAGCTAATCCCCTTGCCAATCCCAAAGGAGTTTGGCCACCTAACTGAGTGATTACTCCTAAAACTGGTCCAGCTTGTTCCTCTGCTCTAATTACCTCTAAAACATCCTCTATTGTTAAAGGTTCAAAATAGAGTCTATCTGAGGTGTCATAATCAGTAGAGACAGTTTCTGGATTGCAATTTATCATCACAGTGGTTATTCCCGCTTCTCTTAATGCAAAAGAAGCATGCACACAGGAATAATCAAACTCAATACCTTGCCCAATTCGATTTGGACCAGAGCCTAAAATAATTACCGCTGGATTAACTCTTTTCTCAACTTCATTTTCTAAATCATATGTTGAATAGAAGTAAGGTGTGTGGGACTCAAATTCAGCAGCACAAGTATCTACCATTTTATAAACCGGATGAATTTGATGTCTTTCCCTTAACATCGCAATTTCCCCCGGGGTGTGTGGAATTTCATGTGTAAATTCCTCTTTAGAATTTAAGATAGAGGCGATTTGGCTATCTGAGAAACCATTTGTTTTCATCTCCCATAGATATTCCGGAGTTAAATCAGAGTATGTTTTGAGATTTGCAGCGATTTCATTAATTTGTATTATTTGAGCTAAAAACCAACGGTCAATTTTGGTCGCATCATAGACCTCTTCTAAAGATGCTCCAAGATATAGTGCACGTTGAACTTGAATAATTCTATATTCAGTGGGTCTTTTGATTTGATCTATATAAAGAGCAAGATTTTCCTCTTCCCTTTTGTTTGAAAAATCAAATTCAAATCCCTTTTTTTCAATTGATCTAATAGCTTTCATTAAGCTCTCTGGGAAACTTCTTCCCAGAGCCATCGCCTCGCCCACACTTTTCATAGTAGTGGTCAAGGTAGTATCTGCCTCCGGAAACTTCTCAAATGCGAATCTAGGAATTTTTACTACCACATAATCTAAAGTTGGTTCAAAGGACGCCGGCGTTGATTTTGTAATATCATTTTGAATTTCATCTAAAGAATATCCAATCGCCAAAAGTGTTGCGATTTTTGCAATGGGAAATCCAGTAGCTTTAGATGCAAGCGCCGATGATCTTGATACTCTAGGATTCATTTCAATTACTATTATTCGACCATTTTCTGGATTGATTGCAAATTGGATATTACAACCTCCAGTTGCGACACCCACTTCTTTAATTATGTTTATTGCTAAATCCCTAAGTTTTTGATATTCCACATCTGTTAAAGTTAAAATTGGAGCTACCGTTATGGAATCCCCAGTATGAACTCCCATCGGATCAAAATTTTCTATTCCACAAATAATCACTGTATTATCATTTTGATCCCGCATTACTTCCAATTCATATTCTTTCCAACCTATGATGCTTTCTTCTAGCAGCACTTCGGTGATTGGACTGTTTGCCAAACCTGCTCCAGCAATTAACCTTAACTGTTCTTCATCATAGGCAATCCCACTTCCTAAACCACCCATTGTAAAACTTGGTCTAATAACTACAGGATAATTTAATTTAGCTACTGCAGTTAAACAATCATTAATGCTGTGGCAAATTACAGAGCGAGCAGATTCTCCACCAACTTTCTCTACAATTGCTTTGAATAGCTCTCTATTTTCCCCTCTTTCAATAGCTGCTACATCTGCCCCAATTAATTTAACGCCATGTATTTCCAAAATACCTTTATTATGCAGTGCCAGGGCAGCATTCAAAGCTGTTTGACCACCTAAAGTTGCTAGTAGGGCTTTCGGTTTTTCCTTAATTATAATTTTTTCAATAGTTTCACTAGTAATTGGTTCTATGTAGGTAGCATCAGCAAAGCCTGGATCAGTCATTATTGTTGCCGGATTGGAATTTATTAATATAGTTCTGATTCCTTCTTTACGTAGGACTCGGCAACTTTGGGTTCCAGAATAATCAAATTCGCAAGCCTGTCCAATTACTATGGGGCCACTTCCAATTACTAGGACTGAGTCAATACTGTAATCGCGTGGCATTAGTTTTTACTTTCACTTGTTTGCAAAGATTCTAAATTCCCTTGAATACCTGTATTTTTTTGCAACATCGCATTGTAGAAATTATCAAAAAGGTAGGTTGAATCATGTGGTCCGGCCGCCGATTCTGGGTGGTATTGAACGCTAAATACCGATATTTCTTCCATCGACAATCCCTCTACAACTTGATCATTTAAATTAACATGAGAAACCATTCCAGTTCCAAATGCGGTATTAAATTTACCCTCAAGTGGAGCAGCTACTGCAAAGCCATGATTATGGGCAGTGATTTCAACTCGACCAGTTTTTAAATTTTTAACTGGTTGATTGATACCTCTATGACCAAACTTTAATTTATAGGTTTCAAATCCCAGGGCTCTCCCAATAATTTGATGTCCGAAACATATTCCAAAAATAGGAATTTGTTCCCAAATTAAATTGCGAACTAGTTCTACCATTTCATCCATCGTTCCTGGATCTCCTGGACCGTTGGAAAGGAAAAAGCCATCAATTTTCATTTCTTTAATCTCGTTAATTGAAATATGTGCGGGTACTAAATTCACCTCCATATTTCTTTCATTCATCATTCTTGGGGTAGCGCCTTTAATCCCTAAATCTAATGCTGCAACTTTCATTTTTTTATAACTGTTTTGCTCCATAAATTTTGGACTAAGTTTCACTAAATCTTTTGTTGTTACATCTGCTACTAAATTCGCACCCAACATTAATGGTGATTTTCTTACTGCTACAATCATTTCATCCCGCGATAAAGAAGTATCGGAAAAAATACCAACTCTCATAGCTCCTAAATTTCTCAAATGTTTAGTTATTGCTCTAGTGTCTATATGGGAAATTCCAACCACCCCATAACGGATTAATTCAGATTCCAGGGTTTTTTCTGATCTCCAATTACTAGCAACCGGTGAAGGATTTCTTACTACATAACCTGAAACCCAGATACGGTTTGATTCTTCATCTGCTTTATTCATTCCAGTATTGCCAATATGTGGTGCGGTCATAATTACTACCTGTTTATGGTAGGAAGGATCTGTAAGTGTTTCTTGATAACCAGTCATGGCAGTAGCAAATACCGCTTCACCAAAAGTTTCTCCTAGGGCTCCAAAAGACTTACCTTCTAGAACTAATCCATCTTCTAAAACTAAGTAGGCTTTTTTGCGCTCATTTAATGGAATCATAACTTTGTCAGACCTAGCCCTTCATTAAAGCCAGTATCTTGGTACACCAATTTTCCTTGAAAAATTGTTGCACCTATAGAATATTCAAATCTCTCACCATTAAAAGGGTTATTCATACTTTTGGATTTCAAAATTGAGTTGGAGAAATCATTTGCTTGCTTTCGAATAAGTACTAAATTGGCTGGTTTCCCAGAATCAATCTCACCGCCATGTTGACTATAACCGGCCAATTTGGCGGGGTTAATTGACATTATTTCAAACAATTTTTTCCAATCTATTTTGTGGTTTTTCTCTAATACCGTAGTAATTGCGCCAAGGGCGCTCTGTAATCCCAGCATCCCAAAGGCTGCTTTAGCAAATTCCCCTTCTTTGGATTCTACTGGATGTGGTGCATGATCTGTTGCGACACAATCTATGACACCAGATAACAAACCTTCCAGTAAAGCAGCTTGATCAGTAATCGAACGCAAAGGAGGATTTACTTTATATATCGGATCATAACTCTCACATTTTTGCTCCGAAAAATATAAATGATGAGGCGTAACTTCTGCAGTAACCTTCACTCCATTTGCTTTACCTTGAGCCACCAATTGAACACTTCCCGCAGTTGAAATATGAGCAAAATGAATTGGTACATCCAATAACTTTGCTAAAGCTATATCCCGGGCAATTATTGCCTCTTCTGCCACTGCGGGCCATCCAGCTAATCCTAATTGATGAGATAATACACTTTCATTCATTTGAGAATTGATAGTTAATTCTGGTTCCTGCGCATGTTGCGAAATAAATCCCCCGAAGGTATCGATGTACTCCATAGCTCTTCTCATAATTCGAGCATTTGAAACACATTTGCCATCATCACTAAAGATTTTTACTGAGGCCTGAGACTTAACCATGCCTGCAATATCTGCTAGCTCTTTACCTTCTAATCCTTTAGTTACCGCGCCGATTGGAAAAACATCACATAATCCAACTTGAATTGCTTTAGTTTTAACTAACTCGACTACCGCTGCATTATCCGCAACTGGATTGGTATTTGCCATGGCACTGATGGCGGTATATCCCCCCGCTATTGCAGCTTTCATTGCAGTTTCAATTGTTTCCGCATCTTCTCGCCCAGGTTCTCTTAAATGAGTATGCAAATCAACTAAACCAGGTCCTAAGATTTGATTAGCTCCATCAACCACATAAAGTTCTTGATCTGAAATAGCATTATTTTCACTTCGCATTATTTGTGAAATTTTCCCATTTTCAATTAAGACATCAACATTATTACTTAAATTAACCTCAGTGAATAATTGGGTATTCTTAATAACTAATTTCATGATTTGGTTCCAATTAAAAATAGTACTGCCATTCTTACCAATACCCCATTTTGAACTTGCTCTAAAACTTTTGATTTTTCACTATCTGCACTAGTTGCATCAATTTCTAAGCCTCGGTTCATAGGACCTGGATGCAAAATAATGGCATTTTCTTTTAATTTGGACAACCTCTCTTTTCGCAATCCATAGAGATTTGAAAATTCAGTGGCAGAAGGGAAAAATCCACCTTCCATTCTTTCTTGTTGGATACGTAATTCCATTATTACATCTAATTCTGGAAGTACCGCATCCAAACTATAAGATACTGATACTCCAGGTAAAGTACTATGATCTTTGTCAAAACCCATTGGCAACAATGTGCGAGGTGCAATCAAATATATTTGAGCTCCTAATTTAGAAAGTAACAGCAAATTGCTTCGTGCTACTCTCGAATGCAAAATATCTCCTACTATTCCAATCTTTAGTTTTGAAAAATCATCTCCAAAATGTTTCCAAATTGTATAGACGTCCAGTAAGGCTTGAGTCGGGTGTTCATGAGTTCCATCTCCAGCATTTACAATACTTGCATCAATCCAATTTGCATTAGCAAGGCGAGCGGCAGCACCACTAGCCCAATGCCTCATTACAACTATATCTCCCCCAATTGCTTTAAGAGTTTGTGCAGTATCTTTTAATGATTCTCCCTTGCTGACTGAGGAACCTTTTGCAGAAAAATTAATTAAATCAGCCCCAAGGTTTTTAGCCGCTGTTTCAAAAGAGATTCTAGTTCTGGTTGAATCTTCAAAAAATAGATTTATGACAGTTTTACCATTCAGTGCTGCTACTTTTTTGGGCTTTCCACCATTAGGGTTTTTAAATTCATCAGCGGTATGCAAAATTTGCCAGATGATCTTAGAATCAAGATCTTGAATAGATAGCAAGTTGCTGAGGCTCATTTGCTAACCTCTACTTTATTCAAATCCTCTACTCTTCTAAATATTTTTACTCCATCATTTCCATCTAGCTCAGCCAACGAAACTTTCACTACCTCATTGGCAGCAGAAGGAAGATTTTTTCCTACATAATCCGCCCTGATGGGAAGTTCTCTATGACCTCGATCAATTAATACAGCGAGCTGCACTTTTTGCGGCCTTCCATGAGAACGAAGTGCATCTAAGGCCGCCCGGACTGTTCGCCCTGAATAAAGCACATCATCCACCAAAATTACTGTTTTGCCATCAATGCCAGAGGCAGGAATTGTTGTAGGAGTTACCTCTTTTTGGCTTCGAAATTGAAGATCATCTCGGTAGATAGTGATATCTAAAGTTCCGACCGGAATTGGAGTTTTAGAATTACTTTCTATCTCAGCGAGTGTATTTCCAATCCTCTGGGCTAATAGAGCACCACGAGTGGGAATTCCCAAAACTACACAATTTTCTAAGCCCTGATTGGATTCAACTATTTCATGACAGATACGGCGGATAGCTCGAGAAATATCATCTCGGCTCAAAAGGTCAACGCCTAGTTCAGTATTCACTGCACTCTCCTTGTTCGCCTCACGGGACGATTATTTAAAGGAACAGGCGTAACTGTATCAAATTAAGGCTTCTTTTACCACCAGAATTCGCCCAAGAACTCCATTTAGAAAATTAACTGAGGTAGGAGTAGAAAATTCCTCCGCTAGAAGCAAGGCTTCTGAAATTGCAACCGCTCCATCAACCTCAACTCCAGGGATTTTATTTGAGTACAGGATTTCAAAAGTAGCAATTTGAGCAATTGTAAAATCCACCTTTGGCATCCGGTCTATCTCCCAATCCTGAGCATAAGATTGAATTGCAGAGGTAATTTGAGAGTTATGTGAACTGATTCCAGAAATTAATAGATGTGCATACTGCGCCTCTGAAATATTCCCAACTCCATTTTTTTCCAAAATATCTATAGGGGAAATATCGCGTAGATTTGATTCAAATAAGATGTGAAAAGCCGCTAAACGAGCTTTGTGTCTCTTACTCAAATCTTTGCCTCAATTTTCTTTGAAATCTCTTGTTCTAACCAACTGGTAATCAAGAATTGGCTCGACCTAGATAATCTCCAGTCCGGGTATCAACTAAAATTCTTTCATCTTGTTTGATAAATAGTGGAACTTGAATGTTAATTCCAGTCTCTAATGTTGCAGGTTTAGTACCACCACTTGAGCGATCTCCTTGCAACCCTGGTTCGGTATAGGTAACAATCATCTCTACTGAAGCTGGCAGTTCGATATATAGAGGTTCCCCTTCATGAACTGCCACAATAACCTCGGCATTTTCTAGCATGTAATTAACAGCATCTCCCACTACCTCGCTGCTGATTGTCATTTGATCATAAGTTTCTTGGTCCATAAATACAAAACCATCACCATCACGATATAAATATTGCATATCTCTTTTTTCTAAGATTGCAACTTCAACCTTAATTCCAGCATTAAAGGTTTTATCAACAACTTTTCCAGTCATAACCGATTTGAGTTTTGTGCGGACGAAAGCTGGTCCTTTACCAGGCTTCACATGCTGGAATTCAACTACATTCCAAAGTTGTCCATCAATATCCAAGGTCATACCATTTTTTAAATCATTTGTAGTTGCCATTTTAAATCTAGTCCCTTTTTATATCTACCTTGTATTTAAATAATATCTTCATAACTATCTAATTGCTTCTTGCAATTCCGCGAAGTATATCTTATGGGGCTATTTACTTAGTAATTTACTCATTGCAATCAATGCAAGGTGATAAGAATTGGGCCCAAAACCAGCAATAGTTCCATTTGCCACTCCGGAGACAACAGAGGTATGTCTAAATTCTTCACGCGCCATAGGGTTTGATAGATGCACTTCAATCACTGGAGCTTTGATTAATTCAACTGCGTCCCGAATTGCATATGAGTAATGAGTAAAGGCCGCGGGATTAATAATAACTGGGGTGTGGCTTTGCGCCGCTCCTTGAAGCGATTCAGTAATTTCAGTTTCAGAATTACTCTGTTTTACCTCAACCTCTAAACCTAATTCTTTAGCGCAACTATTTATGAATGTTACTAATTGTTCCCAATTCATAGAACCATAGGTATTAGTATCCCTCAAGTCAAGGCGATTTAAATTTGGACCATTTAACACCAAAATTTTTGAATTACTTGCACTCATTTCATGCCTCCAGCTCTCCTAGATCTAATTCTACCCAATTTAACTGCTATGCAATTGAATTATTCAAAAAAGCACTCACCCAGTAAATCCGAAATCTGGTTTTCATCCAAATTTTCTATCCAATCTATTTTTTCAACATCCCTTATTCCGACAAACCTAATTTGATCCCCTCGTGATTTCTTATCAATTTTCATAAAACCAATAAAATCCGAAATCAACTTTTCTCTATTTAGGTCTCGATTGGGGAAAATTGAGGAATTATTCAAGGTTGTATCCAATTCATATTTCACCAACAATTTATCATGTAATTCAACTAATTCTTTTTTCAATCCTAAATATTTAGAACTTAACTTGGCTGCAAAATAAAGACCAATCGATACTGCTTCGCCATGGCGCAATTTATAAATACTATATCTTTCAACTGCATGACCTAAGGTATGACCATAATTTAGAGCTTCCCGTAATTTACCTTCCTTGAAATCTGCACTTACGAATCTTGCTTTCACCTGCGAACTCAAAAATATCAGTTGCGCCATGGTGTCCCTTGCTGAAGATGTTGTATTGGAAGTTAAATTTGAAACTTGAATTTGAGGATTGCTTTCTAAAATATTTAGGATTTCCTTATCCCCAATAAATCCAGTTTTGATAACCTCAGCCATACCAGCGTTTAAATCTCTTTGTGTTATGGTAGAAATTAAATCTAAGTCAATACCAACATAGCGTGGTGAATAAAAAGAGCCAATTAAATTTTTTCCAAAATGAGAATTAATCCCGGTTTTTCCACCAATCGCAGCATCCACTGCTCCCGCAAGGGTAGAGGGAAACGCATACCAGGATATTCCGCGCAACCAAGTGGCGGCAGCAAAACCAGCAACATCTGTGGTCGCACCTCCACCAATGGCAACAATTGCATCAGAGCGAGTGAAATTCTCTTCCCCTAATTTTTGCCAAATTGCTTCCAAAGTTTCGATGCTTTTACTATATTCCCCATCTGGAACAACTAAAAACCGAACATGATTTATATCAATTTCATCTAGTTTTTTTGAATGTATATCTTTGACTGTTTCACTTACAATCAACAAAATTCTAGGATGATTTCTGGAAATTCTTTTCAATTCATTTGATAAGTTGATATCAACCTCTATTTGATAACCTATCTCAGCGGAAATATCTATTTTCATTTTTCCACCAGAGTAGAGAGATGATTTTTAATAGTTTGTACTCCGGATTTGATGTCATGATCATTATGAATAGTTATCTGGGCTAGAGATTGGTAGGTTTCTCTTCTTTTCTCCATTAATTCATTCCATGCAGATCTGGGGTTTACTACTAACATGGGGCGAGCCTTATCAAAGCCAACTCTTTTCGCCGCGGTTTCAGATTTGATAGTCAAATAAACCCGAAGTGCTCCAGAATCTATGCAGGCCTGATAAATTTCCTCAGTCATAACTGAACCACCTCCTAGGGCCAAAATAATTCCAGGTTGATGTATTAAATCCAGAGCTATCTTCTTCTCAATTTGTCGAAAAGCAACCTCTCCCGACTCCAAAAATATTTCAGAGACTTCCTTTCCAGTTTGTTTAACAATTTCTTGGTCACTATCTTTATAGGGAATTCCAATTTTTTTGCTTAATTCTTTAGCGGTGGATGTTTTCCCGGAACCAGGTGGACCAAACAAAATAACAATTGGTCCGGAGGCTTGTGTTTGACTCATTTATTCATCTCAATATTTTATTTATTGCTGGAAACCATCGGCAAAAGGTAAGTTTTTCAAATAGTTTTGTAGATTTCTCTGACACTCTGACTTGCTATCGCCACCAGTTTTCTCCAATAAAGCTTCTGCTAAAACTAAAGCCACCATAGCTTCGGCAACTATTCCAGCAGCTGGTACCGCACAAACATCTGATCTTTGATTAATCGCTTTAGCATTTTCTCCAGTTGTTACATCAATTGTGTCCAATGCTTTTGGAACAGTTGAAATGGGCTTCATCGCTGCTCTAACTCGCAGGACTTCACCATTTGTCATTCCACCTTCTAAACCACCAGCTCTATCATTTCTTCTTTTTAATTTTCCGTTACTATCTAATTCAATTTCATCATGCGCTACAGAACCTCTTCGAGTAGCGGTCAGGAAACCGTCTCCAACTTCAACTCCTTTAATGGCTTGTATTCCCATTAATGCGCCTGCTAATTTTGAATCAAGTCTTCGATCCCAATGAGCGTGAGAACCAAGACCAATTGGTAAATTAAATGCCAATACCTCTACTACCCCACCCAAAGTATCCCCATTTTTTTGCGCATCTAAAATTTCATTTTGCATCTCATCACTTAAATGTGAATTAAAGGCTCTAACTGGATCTTCATCAATTCTATTTTGATCATTTTCACCTGGAGAAAACTGAATTAGATATTCTCCCTGAGATAAATTTGACAAGCCTAATTCAGAATACTTGGCTCCAAGAGATATTGGATTAACTCCTCCAATGGAAACTACATGAGAAAATATTTTTACTCCCGCAACCTGTCTAAGTATCTCTTTTGCAATTGCTCCCAAGGCTACACGTGCTGCAGTTTCTCTAGCACTAGAGCGTTCCAAAATGGGACGCGCATCTGTGAAATTATATTTTTGCATACCAGGCAAATCTGCATGCCCGGGTCTTGGTCTAGTAAGTGGTGCATTTCTTGCTAAATCAGCTAACTCCTCTGCTGAGACTGCATAAGGAGACATAACCTTTTCCCATTTCGGCCATTCGGAATTTTTAATTTGTAAAGCAATTGGTCCACCTTGGGTTAGTTCATGTCTAACTCCACCCAATATTTCCAATTCATCTTGTTCAAATTTTTGCCTTGCTCCCCGACCAACACCTAAGCGACGCCTGCGTAGTTCCTCTTCAATTGCAGATTTCTTGATCTCAATCTGTGATGGCACACCTTCTAAAATGGCAGTTAATGCCGGACCATGAGATTCCCCTGAAGTTAACCATCTGAGCATTGGCATATTGTCTCAGATAAATAGACAACTTCGCAGTTAGATTAGGATTTGGAGGCTAGTGATTTCAAATAAACAAGGGTTATTTCCCATTAATTTGCCGAATGTAGAATTTTTCGAAGCGGTTCTCTTAACTCATCTAATGAAAATTCCATTTGTGTAAATATTCTAATTTGATCAAGAGCCTGCTCCAAAAGTAAATCTAGACCATTATTTTTTTGAATCTTCCCTGGCAATGTTTGTAGCCAAATTGAATGGTAAGGCGCATAAATCACATCAAAAAAGTAATTTAGATCTTTTAACTTGGAGGACTCCAAAATTGAATGCAAAAGTTTTGAGAGTTCACTTGGTTTTCCACTTGTGAAATATGATTCTGGAGGCAAAGTATTAATGATGCTGGAAGTTGTAGCTAGAGTCTCCATAATTTCCTTAGAATTGTTTGCATCATCAAGATTCAAAGATATCGCTTCGCAATCTAAATTTGAGAAATTTTCGGCGAGTGCAACTGCTCGTTTTGAAGTTCGATTATAAATATCAATCTGGAGATCAGATCTAACAATTTTGTTATCAACAAGAGTATCTAGCGCCCCTAGGATTGCCCGAGAAGTGCCGCCTGCCCCAAACAAGGCAAGTTTTTTTCCTAGGTTCGCCTTCTCTAAGATTCTAAGAAGAGCATAATAATCAGTTGAGAATGCATTTAATTCATTATCCCTATTAATAAGAGTATTTGCCGAACCAATAATTAAAGCATTTTCTGAAACATCTATATCCAAAGAAGATGATATTTCAATCAATTTTTCTTTTAGAGGGGCAGTCAATGCCACACCCTGATATTTATCTGATTTAAATAAAAAATCCTTAATGAATTCAATTAGCTGATCTTCCCGTACCTCCTCCTTAACAAATGTTCCATCAAAACCTAAAAAGTTATAAGCAGAAGTATGAATTAAAGGTGACAAAGAATGAGAGATTGGTGAGCCTATCACTACACCATGAAAAGTCATTTCCAGATAATAGCAATTCACTTAAACTACTATTTGCAATTAAATAGCTTACCTTCTTTATTTAAATGAACCTTTTGCCAATTCTGCTTCAAATTCCTGTTTATATTTCAGGAAAGTTGGATAATTATTACTAAATTTGGTCACACCAGGTTTTATAGTTACAAAATATAACCAATCTCCAACTTCCGGCTTCAACGCTGCTTGAATCGCCTCCAATGATGGATTATTGATTGGAGTGGGCGGTAACCCTAAATTCAAATAAGTATTGTATGAATTTGAAGATTTAGTTTGAGAAACACTCATGGCTATTTGATTTTTTAATCCCAGCTCATATGCCACTGTGGAATTTAATTGCAAGGGCATTCCTAAAGCTAGACGGTTGTAGATGACCCGAGCTACTTTTCCAAAATCAACCGGGTCTCCTTCCAATTGCAATAACGAGGCGACTATCAAAACCGCATATTTTGGAGTGATAATTCCTGATTTTAATAGCGTTTTTTTGAGATCACCAAAGTTTTGAGTATCAATTTCACTTAACAATTTAGCGGAAGGTGAGTTTTGGAAATTAAGTAACATTTCCGATAGCACATCGGAAACTTTTGTATTAGGTGAAAAGGAGTATGTAGCGGTACCTAATTGACCTTCCAAACTTTCTAATTTATTGGAAATAGGTAATTTCAATTTCAAATTGCTTTTGCCATCTCCAAAATAGTGAAAGCCTGCGAAACTGATACTAGGAATATTTTTTAACTTATTAATAACTGTTCCGACATTTTCCCCTGGCTTTATTGTTATTTGATCTATAATTAATTTAGGATCTATCAATTGAGTGATCGCTTGCTTTGCCGGGAGGTGTTGATTGATTTGATGAGTACCAGGTGCTATATTCTTGATTTGTTCCTTAATTAGCAATGAAGTTAGGTAACTACTATCTTTCACTATCCCTAATTTCTTGGCATCTTGGGCAATTTGACTACCGAATTCACCAGTGGATACCACTAGATTTACTTTTACACCGGCGCTATCGGCGGGATAATCATTACTTGGTTTAGTTAAAAGATAGATCAATACCGCTAAAATCAAAAAAAGGATAGCAACTATCGAAACCACTAGTTTAGACGATAAGACACCAATCCTATTTTTCATTGCTACCAAATCTACTAATGCCCATTTCTAAAATCATAGCAGCGGCAGCGGAATCAACTTTGCCTTTACTTGTCATTGAATTATTTCCCGATGCTTGTAAAAATTGCGTAGCTGCTTTGGTACTTCTTCGTTCATCTATCTTGATAATTGGAACTTTTATCCCAAATTCAATTAATCCCGCAATAAAATTATCTACCTTAACTTGGGAAGCGGAATCCGAACCATCAAGATTTATAGGATCCCCTATAAAAATCACAGTTGGTTCATATTCCGTTAAGATAGCTTGAATAAGAACCATTGAGTTTGAATCATTTTTAACAAATGGAAGTGGTGTACAAATGATTTGGTTGGGATCGCTTACCGCTACTCCAATGCGGGAGTCCCCGTAATCAAGAGCTAAAACTCTTCCAGAATATTTTTCCATCAAGAACTAGTCTAGTTAGGCACTGTCTCTTATACACATCTCCGAGCCCACGAGACGGACTCCTATCTCGT
>OMHY01000100.1 GCA_900298985.1 Streptomycetaceae bacterium | reverse complement strand
GGAAAGATATGAAATACCAGTTATTGAAGTGATTCAACCTGCTGCACGCAGGGCAGTACTTGCTACCCGAAATGGAAAAATTGGAGTTATTGGCACCGTAGCTACAATTGAATCTGGAGCTTATTTAGATGCTTTTGCCGCTGCACCAAATCTTAAAATTTTTTCTCAAAGTTGTCCGGCTTTTGTAAGTTATGTGGAAAAAGGTCAAACGAGTGGACCAGAACTTACCAAGATTGCTAAGGAATATCTGGCACCCTTGATTGAAAATCATGTTGATACTTTAGTATTGGGTTGTACCCATTATCCATTACTTACTGGTGTAATTTCTTATGTTATGGGAGAAACAGTTACTTTAGTATCGAGTGCGGAAGAAACCGCCATAGATTTATACCGTATTCTTACTGAAAAAAATTTGATGTCTGTTCAAAATTCTCCAAAACATAAATTTGTGTCAACTGGTGATGCAGATATTTTTGCTACTTTGGCCAGAAGATTTTTGGGCCCGGAAGTATTAAAAGTTGAAAAAAGTATTTAACTCAAGTCATAAGAGATATTTTAGAGAGGAAAAAATTGAGTAGATCAAATCGTAAACCAAATGAATTGCGCCCAGTAAAAATTACAACTAATTGGATAAATCACGGTGAAGGCAATGCATTAATAGAATTTGGAAATACTCGGGTACTTTGTGTTGCTTCATTTACTCCTTCAGTGCCTAGATGGATGGAAGGAAAAGGAAAAGGTTGGGTTACAGCTGAATATTCTATGTTGCCTCGTGCAACTCACACCAGATCAGATCGGGAAAGTGTGAAAGGAAAACTTTCGGGAAGAACCCAGGAAATATCACGATTAATTGGACGTTCACTGCGTGCCAGCATAGACATGAATGCATTAGGAGAAAACACCATAATTATTGATTGCGATGTTTTGCAAGCAGATGGTGGAACTAGGACCGCTGCAATAACTGGGGGATTTGTGGCATTAGCCTTAGCAATTAATTGGGGAAAAACAAATGGGCATATTGAAAGCTCTAAAAAAGTAATTTTACAAAATGTTGCTGCAATTTCAGTTGGATTAGTAGATGGTGAGCCTCTTTTAGATTTGGAATATGAAGAGGATGTAAATGCAGATACTGATATGAATATAGTCGCCACCAGCGATGGAAAATTTGTTGAAATTCAAGGGACAGCCGAAGGAGAGCCTTTTTCTCGTGAATTATTAAATCAATTGTTAGATCTTGGTTTATCAGGGTGTAAACAATTAATGGAGCACCAAGAAAGCGCTTTAAAAAATTGATTGTTATTGCAAGTAAAAATCCGGGAAAAATAAAAGAATTTGAAAAATTATTCTCACATCAAGTTTCTTCAAACAAATTACTTACTCTAGATCAAATTCCTAATTTGCCAGATGTGATTGAAGACGGGGAAACATTTGAAGCAAATGCTATGAAGAAAGCAATTGAAATTGGTGAATTTACAAATTTACCAACTATTTCTGATGACAGTGGCTTAGTTGTAGAGGAGTTAGAGGGAAGACCTGGTGTTTATTCAGCTCGTTATGCTGGAACACATGGAGATGATCAGGCAAATAATGCAAAAGTATTAGCAGAGCTTCGCAATCTCGGGGTCAAAAATTCCGATGCTTTTTTTATTTCTGTTATAGCATTGTATATTCCAAAAAATATTTTTCAAAAACTTCCCTCAAATATTAAAAATATATATGAACAACAACCAGACTTGTTTGATACCAATCGAAATTTCTTAGTTACTTCAAGTGGGAAGCTACGCGGGGGTATCACCTTTGATAGCCGGGGTAAGCATGGTTTTGGTTATGATCCAATTTTTGAGGTAGCAGGTACCAACCAAACTTTGGCCCAATTCCCATTAGAGCAAAAGTCAGAGATAAGTCATCGCGCAAAGGCGGTAAATTCCCTTAAGCAGGAATATGGCGACCTGCTGGATGCTCTGCTTTTGGTCTAAGAGTAGCGGTTTATTTACTAGGTAGGATTTTGGTAGTATTAATTAGCGGAAACAGGTAGTTAATCGAAGTCATTAGCAAGTTTTAAATAATGAAAGGTTTAGGCAATGGCAACTGCAAAGAAAGCAACTAAGAAATCAACATCCAAGGGGAATAAGAAAGTTGCTAAGAAAACTTCAGCTAAGAGATCTACATCTAAAAAGAAGGTTGTCAAGAAAACCTCAGCAAAGAAAACTGCTACCAAAAAAATTGCCAAAAAATCTGTAGCCAAAAAAACTAGTCGCAAGAAAATTGGATCAGATTTTGTTATTCCTGCAGTACCGACGCCGGTTATTTCTACTGACAAGATTTCTACCCCAGCAGTTAGCAATCCAGTTACTCCAAGGGAGCAAGTAAGCACATTTAGCGAAAGTAGAAAGAGTTCAACTTCTGCCCCAACCTCAAATAGTCAACAAAATGGAAACAAAATAGTTTTGGGAGTAATTGCACTAGTAGTAGTTATGGCTTTGCTTGCAGTTACTCAAATCGGACATAAAAAAGTTAACTCATCTTCTAGTACTTCTGATGCAACTAACTCAAGTTCTGCAACCAGCTCTAGTTCTAGTGCAAGTTCCTCTTCGACTAGTTCATCTGATTCAACCAGTAGTTCATCAACTTCAACTACACCAGCAAACAATGATTCAAGTTCTAGTTCAACCACCTCTGCTAGTTCAAGTGGAACATCAACTGCAACAGATAATTCAAACTCTTGTGTAGGAAATGGTCCAGTAACTTCAGATCAAGCTCCAATTGGTATCGTGGCACATTACACAGCAACTGGTGCAACTATTTTTTGGAATACTCCTACTAATGCAACTGGTGTAGTTAATTTTAATATTGAAGTTGCTCATTCATGTAGCCCATGGAAATTAATTTCCACAGTACCTACCTCACAACTTTCCATTAATGTTGTAAAAACTGCCCAAACCTCTGCAAATCAATGGAGTTCATTTAGAGTTTCTGCTGTGCTTCAAGATGGCACAATAGTTCATGGCAAAGTTTTTGGATTGCCTGGTAATTTTAACTAAGAGTTATTTAAAGGTTTATCCAAAGCTTCTTTAATAGCACCAACGTAAGCGGTATCACCTGCTGCTATTAGATGCACCCCGTCTGGAGCAAAATATTCAGGGTGCCCGGCTGAGATCTGATTCCAATCCGCCAAAACTATATTTTTATAGTTAGTTATTATTTCTTGAATCAATTTATTGTTTGTATCTCTGTATGTTCGAGGTACTGCAGTATTAATTAAAACTACTTTAGGTTGTTTGGTAACCAAATCCAATAAAGTTACTAAATCATCTTTAGATAACACATTATTATTTCCAACATCTAGCACTATGTCATCTGATTTTGCCATTATTTGATCACTTTTAACAGCATCAATTAATTCCCCAATTTGTCGACCAACGCGGGCATTAATAATGCTTAAATGATAATACTTTGCTAAATAGTTCACTGAGCCTAGAATCACTGAGTCCCCAGTGACCCATAATTTTGGTTGTTGATTTGATATTACAGGTACAGTTTGGTTTCCTGCGGCGGAATTTGTGCTTTGCAAAACTTTTAGTTGATTTTGGAAATTAGACTTGGCTTTGATTACAGAGAAACTGGAACCAAGGATAAGTGAGACTCCAACCAAATAAACAGCTACTTGGCTTCTAAATTTGACATCTTTTGTGCGATATTTCAAACCACGCCACCAATTTGTAAAGACTCCAGTCCGTGCTGGTAACTCCAAAACTCGATAAGAGATATCTGATAAAACAAGAACTATCAAAACTCTAAGAGTGTTTAGTGCCCAACTTGGACCAGTAAGATCTATACCAGGTCTAGTAATTTGAAAAATTACCCAATGCCAAATATAGATCCCATAAGATCTTTCACCCAGCCAAATCATTATTTGGGAATTTAATACCGGCTTTAAATAGGAAGCTGGATGAATTAGAGCAAAGATAGCCAAGGCGCCAGTTACTGACATGGCTGGTATTGCAATTTCATAAGATAAATTTTGATTGGCATCTATTTTGAAAAACATAAGGAAGATTAATAATATTGAAGCAATCCCAAAAAATGTGAAAAACCTTTTAGCATTTATGGAAATATTTTCCCTTAAGTTTCTGGGAATCCAATTAACCGCTAAAGCACTTCCTAAAAATAATCCAATAGAGTGAGTATCAGTTCCAAAATAAATATGTGAAACTTTTGAGTTGCTGTCTGCATGGATAGATATGTAGAGTAAAACAGCAGCACTCAAAAGTGCAATTACCAATGAGAAAAATGGAATTCTTTTTTTCCCAAATCTTTTCCATATGAAGTTTAGAACTAAGGGCCAAATTAAATAGAATTGAAGTTCAACTGCCAAAGTCCAAGTTTGCTGCAATAGCGGCGGTCTTCCAGTTTGAGAGAAATAATTTTGATGCAAAAAAACTAATCTCCAGTTGTTAATTCCTAATATTACAAATAATATGTCAGAAATAAATCTAGCAGCTGCATCTTTAGCTAAACAAAAAATAAGGAAACTAGTAATTATTAAATTTGCCAGTAAAGCCGGATAGATTCTCCTAATCCTGGCCCAATAAAATTTTTTGATATCTAATTCAGAGGTAATATTTATGGAATCTATCAAATTACGAGTTATTACATAACCACTGATTACAAAAAATAAATCTACTCCTAAAAAACCTCCAGGAACCCATGATAGCCCTAAGTGGTAAGCAATTACACCAATTACTGCAATTGCTCGTAAGGAATCAATTTGATGATAATGTTCTCGAACAAATTGATTTTTATTTGCAGTGGAATTCATTTAGAAAACAACAGAAATTTAGGCACGTTTCTTAGTGGTGCTTCTTTTTTTATTGCTCTTTCTAATTGCCACTACATTACTTTTACTATGATTTGAACTTTCACTGCTCTTGAAAGTTTTAGTTGTAGGTACATCTGAGCCATCTAGGTTATTGTTAATATCGTTCTGTAAAGTTGCTAGGCGCTCAAAAGCGTTAGCCAGTTTGGATCTAGATTCACTTATTGCTCTCTCAGCTGCTTGTAAAGATTGAGTTTGGATTCGATGTAATCTTTCAGCTTCAGAAATTGCAGAGGTAAGCCAGGTGCGATAGGAGGTGATTTCCAAAAGTGCACTAGAAATTAAACCCT
>OMHY01000099.1 GCA_900298985.1 Streptomycetaceae bacterium | reverse complement strand
GACCACCGAGATCTACACAGAGTAGATCGTCGGCAGCGTCAGATGTGTATAAGAGACAGGAATTAAACCGCTTGATTGAACTTCAAATGGAAGGCGCGGTCGGTTAATGAGTACAGCTGTCCAAGATCGAAATTTATCTAACTCCGCACTCAACTCCAACATTCTGCATCAAGCACCTACTACTTTGCAGGAACCTTGGCGATTTACGCCGGTAAAGAAAATTGAGGATTTCTTTAACAAAGAAATTAAATTTAACAATGGAAATCTAGATCAAGTTTTTAGTTTGCCCAATGAATTTAACTCTAAAATATCTTTAGAAACTGCAATTCTAGAACCGCTAACTGCAGCAATTGATCAATCTAATCAAATTGTAAGAGATCATTTAGGTCAATGTGCGATTTTGAAGGTAGATGCAAATGCCGAGTTTGATTCCCCTTTAGTAATTAAGAGAGATTTTGTTGGCGGATTTAATATCTCTCGCCTTCGAATAGAGGTAGGTCGATCTACTCAAATTAAGATTATTTTTGATAATCAAGGAGTCGTTGATTTAGCAGAAGAGATTGAAATAATTTGCCATGCTAATTCCAATTTACATTTCATATCACTTCAAGATTGGGCGGATGGAGCGCGCCATTTAGGAAGAATTCATACCCAAGTAGAGAAAGATGCAAACTTTACTAGTGAAGTATTAAGTATTGGTGGCTCGCTAGTTAGATTATTGCCTACAGTTGAATTTACTGGTCCACATTCCTCTGCAACAATGAACGGTTTATATTTTGCAGCAGATGGAAATCACAGCGAACATCGAGTTTTGGTAAACCATAATGTTCCAGATGCTAAAAGCAGAGTACTTTATAAAGGAGCGCTTTCTGGTGCAAACTCTCATACAGTTTGGTTTGGAGATGTATTTATTGGAAAAGCAGCGGTAAACACAGATACCTATGAATTAAATCGAAATCTAGTACTAACTCAAGGAGCGCGCGCAGATTCGGTTCCAAATTTAGAGATTGAAACTGGTCAGATTGTTGGTGCGGGCCATGCTTCAACCACTGGAAAATTTGATGATGATCAACTTTTTTATTTAATGAGTCGTGGTATAGATAAAGCTACCGCTCGAAAATTAGTGGTGCGGGGATATTTTGCTGAGATTGTAGAAAAACTTGGAATTGAAAATCTACAAGAACGTATAACCGGCAGGTTAGAAAAGGAATTAGAGAAGGTAAATCAATGACAAATTTGAAGCTATCCCAACTTATTGAGGACAAACCGGTAAAAATAGAGGTTAATGGACAACCGGTTTGTGTAGTGAAAAATGGAGAGAAAGTATTTGCGGTAGGTGATACCTGTTCTCACTCGGAAGCCTCTTTAGCAGAAGGGGAAGTAAGAGATGGAAAGATTGAATGTTGGTTACATGGAGCAGAGTTTGATTTAGATACTGGTGAGGTGGTAACTGGTCCAGCTTTTGAACCAATACCAACTTATAAAGTAGTTATTACTGGCGATGATGTGAAAGTAGGAGAATAAAGATGTCTGAATTAATTATTAAAGATTTACAAGTTTGTGTAAATGCAGATAATGAAAAAAAGGAAATTCTTAAAGGTGTTAATTTAACTATTCGTTCCGGGCAAGTTCATGCAATTATGGGACCTAATGGTTCTGGAAAATCTACATTGGCTTATTCCATCGCGGGCCATCCCAAATATGAAATAACTGGGGGAGAAGTATCTCTAGATGGTCAAGATATTTTGGCAATGAGCGTTGATGAAAGAGCCAAAGCTGGTTTATTTTTAGCAATGCAATATCCAGTGGAAGTTCCGGGAGTCTCTGTTTCAAATTTCTTGCGTACCGCGGTAACAGCTATTAAAGGGGAAGCGCCCAAGATTAGAGAATGGGTGGGTAATGTAAAAGAAGCGATGAATGATCTTCAAATGGATGAATCCTTTGCTACTCGAAATGTGAATGAAGGTTTTTCTGGGGGTGAGAAAAAACGCCATGAAATACTGCAATTAGAATTATTAAAACCAAAAATTGCAATTCTAGATGAAACAGATTCTGGTCTAGATGTGGATGCACTTCGAATTGTTTCAGAAGGTGTTAATCGAGTAAAAGAAAATACAAACTTAGGCGTTATGCTAATTACTCACTACACTCGAATTCTTCGCTATATCAAACCAGATTTTGTACATGTATTTGCTGCTGGCAAAATTGTAGAAGAAGGTGGCCCAGAATTGGCGGCCCAGTTAGAAGAGAAGGGTTATGCCGAGTACGTTTCTTAAACCTTTAGGTTATAGAAACTCTGGTCAATAAAAATGTCACTTCTCCCGGTAGATAAAATCAAAAAAGATTTTCCTATTTTCCAAAGGAAAGTAAGAAATAATTTAGATTTAATTTACCTTGATAGTGGAGCAACCTCGCAAAAGCCTAAATCAGTTATTGATTCACAAGTTGATTTTTATAATAACCACAATGCAGCGGTACATCGCGGCGCTCATCTGTTGGCCGAAGAAGCAGATGAACTATATGAAAACGCAAGAGAAACTACTGCGCAATTCCTAGGTGGGGTAGTAGAAGAGATCATATTTACTAAAAGTGCTACCGAGGCTTTAAATCTTTTGGCCTACTCCATATCAAATGCGTCTCTAGGACTAAGTTCAGATAGAAATAGATTTACTTTGGATAGTGATAGCGAAATTTTAGTAACTGAAATGGAACACCATGCGAATTTGATCCCTTGGCAAGAATTAGCAAAGCGAACCGGTGCTAAATTAAAGTGGGTCGCAGTTGGTGCAAATGGGAGAATATCTTTAACGGATTTCCAAAATGCCATAAATAGTAAAACCAAAATAGTTGCCTTCACCCATGCCTCCAACGTACTTGGAACTATTAATCCAGTTTGGGAAATAGTTGAACTAGCGAAGAAATTCAATGCGATAACGATTTTAGATGCTTGCCAATCAGTTCCACATTTACCTATCAATGTAAAAGAGTTAGGAATAGATTTCCTGGCTTTCTCTGCACATAAGGCTTTAGGTCCTACCGGTGTTGGAGTGCTCTGGGGTAAGAGTGAATTATTGAATGAGTTGCCGCCCTATCTTTTCGGTGGATCAATGATTGAATCGGTGAGTATGGAATCTGCTGTTTATTCAAAACCACCTAGAAAATTTGAAACTGGCGTACCAAATATGGCAGGTGTAATTGGAATGGGTGCTGCTTTAGAGTATTTACAAAATCTATCAATGAAAAAAATACATCAACATGAAGTGGCTATATCCCAGTATGCAATTCCTAAATTGTTGGAGATAGATGGTTTAACTTTATTTGGCCCTACTGATACTAATAATCGCAGTGCCATTTTTTCCTTTGCTTTAGAAGGTATTCACCCGCATGATGTTGGACAAGTATTAGATCAACATGGAATAGCGGTTAGAACTGGACATCATTGTGCTTGGCCCTTGATGAAAAAATATGGAATAGCTGGCACGGTTCGCGCCTCTGCCTATTTATATAATGATTTATCAGATATTGATAGTTTGATTGAAGGAATTAAATCTGCACAAAATTATTTTAGAAAGGCATCATAATGGAGTTAGATGCCTTATATCAAGAGGTCATTTTGGATCATTACAAGAATCCGCATCACAAAAATTTGAACTCTTCTTATACCTGCCAAGTACACCACACCAATCCAAGTTGTGGTGATGAAATTACTTTGAATCTAGATTTAGATAAGGATTTGGTAAAAGATATTACTTGGGATGGCGTTGGTTGTTCGATCTCCCAAGCAAGTGCCTCAATAATGTCCACCCTTATGGTGGGAAAAAGTATTTCTCAAACTCAATTAATCTTAGATAACTTTACTTCAATGATGCAAAGTAAAGGAAAAGAAAAAGGGGATGAGAATTTACTTGAAGATGGTGTAGCACTTGCTGGAGTCTCTAAGTTTCCGGCTCGGATTAAATGTGCACTATTGTCTTGGATGGCTTTTAAAGATGCTTTATCCCAAAGTTTAGAATTGCAAAAGTAAAGACCTAAAAACAAACCTAAAAAGGATTAGATATGAGTGAACAAGCAGATACAACAAATTTAGAGTCTAATGAGTTAGATCCAAAAGTTGATGAGATTATGCAAGCATTAAAGGATGTGATTGACCCAGAACTTGGTATCAATGTGGTTGATTTAGGTTTGTTATATGACTGCAGATATGAACCAGATGGCACAGTCCTTTTAGATATGACATTGACTTCAGCTGCTTGCCCACTGCAAGATGTAATTGAAGATCAGGCCAGAACAGTTTTAACTGATATTGCTAAAGAGGTTAAATTTAATTGGGTTTGGATGCCACCTTGGGGACCTGCTCGGATTACTGATGATGGAAAAGAACAATTACGTGCAATTGGATTTAATGTTTAACTTTTTCCCGCAGTAAAACACCTCTTGCCACCAAAATGATAAATGCAAAAAACCACCATTGAAATGCATAGGCGTAATGTGGACCCGTTGATAAATCTGGTAATTGCTCCGCTGAAAGGGGTTGAATTGCAGAATTACTCGATCCAACTAAATCAGTATAAAAAGGTGCTGCTTCAACTCCTTGAAAATTTTGCATACTTTTTAGTAACGCGGGTGAACTACCAGTTGCAATAAATGATCCTTTTACTTCATGTATTAAAGCTTCCGCTCTAATTCGCAAATGAACTTGATTTAAAGTTGTTGGTAGCGCAGGAATTACGGGACCGGTTTGGGCATTTTTTCCGGCAGCAACCCACCCTCGATCCACCCAAATATTTTGAGATGAACTTGATTTATTTGCACTGGCTAAAGTGAATAATTGTGCAACATGAAATCCAAAAACCCCGTTTGGACTATATTGATTCTTAATCAAAAATTGATGTGCATCAGAAAAAGATCCACTCACTCTAATTATTCGCCATTGGTTTGTTACTGGATTAATACCTGATAGGTCATCAACGGAAAGTGGAGGCTGATTTTCATTTTTCATAATTATTCCATTTTGCCGGGCTAACTTTGCACCTTTACTCCATTGCCAATTTGCTGCCCATAAG
>OMHY01000098.1 GCA_900298985.1 Streptomycetaceae bacterium | reverse complement strand
CTGTTAACCTAAGATTACTACGACCAGCGGTTTGATAAAGTCTATGTGCGTTGTGAGGGACTCGCTTTATTTGAGCCTACTCGGAAACATATAGAACTTATAAGTTCTTGACCTTCATCCTATTTTGTAGGAAATTTGGTCAAAAATCAAGAGTTTTGGATGAAAATCGGAAAATTAACACGAATGCCTTTTTCTATTGATTGTAAATATCAAAGGGTATGTGAGACGAGTTGAGGCTCATAAAATCTTAATGTTGAGACGTCAGAGGCCAGAAATACATTCCGAAATCTTGTTTTTTCAAGAATATGAGTCAAAATAATCATGTGAATTTTGGAAAAATGGGACCGAGAAGCTTGTTGTTAGTTTTAGCAATATTTTTAAGTAGTCTTGATAATTCTGCTTATGGGGCAAGTATTAAATACCCTACAACTTTTGCAGACCTCTACGCCAACCGACATGGGATCAGTCTTGAGGCATGGAATAAAATCAACAAGTCATCAAATACATTAACAAGTGCTGCTCCAAGTTCTCAAGTGATTGCTGGTCCAAATACTGTGACACCTCCACAAAATCGAAATAATGATTTCCAGATAATTCATAATATAAATTCGAAATTTGATAACTTGCAGAGCGTGCAAGTTATATATTTTTCTGGATCGGATTTCAATTGGGCATCTCAAAAAGTGCAAGATTTATTAGGACCTGATGAAACAACTTTAGCCAATCATTTAGCAGGTTGGGATTCTTTGCCGCACCCACCTCCACAGCCAATGATATCGATCATTCATTGCGCTGGATCCAATTGTTATAGTGGAGATGCATATGTTGCAAAAAATAACATCGCTTATCTCGGTTTAGCATCTCCTGACATTCCTAAAGATGCATGGTTGGATAATTCTCAAGAGTGGACCAAAATGGATGCAATCGAGTTCTGGCATTCAATCTGGGAAAGCAGATATGTTAAAAACCAGTCAATGCAACCAACTCAACTATTAATGCAACCAAATAATGTTATGTGGTGGTTTCTACCACCAAATGACCCTCCATTTTGGTTTTTATCAGCAGGCGAATATTTTGCGTATGTGGAGACTTCATTCAATAACAATCTACTGGGTTACAAAAAAATAATTCAACGTGCTCAAAACTCTATCAAATCTCAAATTCCACATTACTACAAAGATATTTATCCGAATTATGGTCAACCTTTCTTAACGAACTTCTTAAATATTTCGCACGCAAGTGGTTCAGATGAACTTTCTTGGCAGAACGGAAATTATTACGACAATTTAGGACAAACTGTCGGAGCTCGCATTGCAGAAATGATGATCGCTTTAAAAGGCCCTCAAATAATGTTACAAATTCCAGATGATATGAGCCAAAGTTTGTCTTTCGCAGATTCATTTAAGAAAGAATTTGGAATTTCATGGCAAGAGGCAACTCCAATTATTTCTAAGGTATTACTAGATGAATATCAAAATAATTACTAATTTAAAGAACTGATAAACAAATCGATTAGTGTTGATTAAAGAAACCTATATTCTTTAGAGAGTGAAGATGTCCAAGCGTAAAAATGGGTTGTGAGGTGTCAGTTATACGTGCTTATAAGTGCGTTGTGAGGGACTCGAACCCCCGACCCGGTGATTAAGAGTCACCTGCTCTACCAACTGAGCTAACAACGCCGGAATTAACTTTATCAAGTTTTTTTGTTAATGAGAAAAACGAGCATATGAAGCATGAATTTCTGCTTCCGCTGCTTCCCGACCAACCCACTCACCACCGTGAACTTCTTTACCTGGCTCTAATGCTTTGTAAACCATGAAAAAATGTTTGATTTCATCTAAATCAAAGGTTGAGACATCAGGTAAATCAATGATGTGATTTTTTCTAATGTCACCATGAGCGACACATAATAATTTATCGTCGCCACCTTTTTCATCAGACATTCGAAACATTCCAACTGCTCTTGCAGAAACAACACAACCTGGAAATGTTGGTTCATCTAATAGCACTAACGCATCTAATGGATCGCCATCTAATGAAAGAGTATTTTTTACAAAACCATAATCAGAAGGAAAGCGAGTTGCGGTATAAAGCATGCGATCTAATCTAATCTCACCGGTCTCATGATTGATTTCATATTTGTTTCTGGAGCCTGATGGAATTTCAATGATGACATCGAAAATTAAAGGTTCTTTACCCAAGGTAACCTCCCTAATTTCCTAAAAAACTTCAACAACAATTCTTTCAACTAGTTAGTGGGGTGAGCGACGGGACTCGAACCCGCGACATCCCGGACCACAACCGGGTGCTCTACCAGCTGAGCTACGCCCACCATGTTTCAAAGGAGCATTCTAGGGGAACTATGGGAAATTGCTCACAAATATATTTTCCCGGTAATACTCCAACTCTTCGATTGAATCTTGGATATCACCAAGTGCCCGATGATTTCCTGTCTTCTTGGGTGCTGCGAAATAAACCTTGGGATACCACCTGCGGGCTAATTCTTTGATCGAGGAGACATCAATGGTTCGATAATGTAGATAAGAATTGACCTGGGGGAGATATTTGGCGATAAAGGAGCGATCTACATAAACTGAATTGCCAGCCAAAGGAGATTTTCCAGCCCCGGGTGCATATTTATTTAGGTATTCCAATATGGTTGCCTCTACTTCGCTTAAATCTTTGCCTTCCGGGAGTTGTTCCAACAAACCTGATTCTTTGTGCATGTTACTCACAAATTCATCCATCTGATCAATTTTGGATTTGTCAGCCTTAATGACCAAATCAACACCTTCACCGAGAATATTTAATTGAGAATCAGTCACCAATACCGCAATTTCCAGCAGCACATCTTTTTCTAGATCCAAGCCGGTCATTTCGCAGTCAACCCAAATCAAATTGGGGGAGTCAGAAGCCATTGGCCAAGTATCTCTTACCGCTTGCGGATATTCATAATCCGTTCACCTTTTATTAACCTTGTGATTATTGTTTGTCCCCCGCTTTGCTACAAGATAGCGGTGTGAGTTCAGTTCAATTCGCCCCTATCGACTTGGATAAGGTCGAAAAAAGAGTATTAACTACTACGCCCAGACTAAGTGATCGCATTTTTCGTGGTGTAGTTACAAGTGGTGGATTATCCTCTTTAATAATTTTAGGTTTAATTTTTGTGTTTCTTTTGTATGAAGGTTATTCAACTTTGCACTCGCAAGGCCTTCATTTCCTAACTGGCCAAAACTGGCAAGCAGTAGTGGATGATCAAAATAGATTTGATGCAGTACATTCACATTTTGGATTATCTGCTATGTTGATTGGAACTTTAGTCATTTCAGTTATTGCAATAATTTTTGGAGTTCCTATTTCAGTTTTGACAGCAATCTTTTTAGTTTTTTATGCACCTAATGCGATACGAAAATCAATGGTTACGATTATTGATTTAATGGCTGCCTTCCCCTCAATTTTATTTGGACTGTGGGGATTATTTATATTAGATCCAAGTGGTGAATACTGGGCAAAACTAATTCATAAATATTTGCATTGGATTCCTTTTTTCAATATGCCAAAAGATTCTTTATATTTTCAAAAATCACCTTTTATTGCTGGTTTAGTTTTAGCAATCATGATTATTCCAATTGTTACCTCCATCTCTCGGGAAATTCTTTCCCAAACTCCACTAGATCGCGTACAAGCTGCTTATGCATTAGGCGCAACTCGCTGGGCCATGATAAAAAATGTTGCAATGCCATATGCTCGTTCTGGAATTGTAGGAAGTGCGATGTTGGGATTAGGCCGGGCAATGGGTGAAACAGTTGCGGTGTTTACAGTACTAAATATTGTTTATCAAATAAATTGGCATGTATTGCTAAGTGCCGGCGGCAACGTTGCGTCCATGATTATTTTGAAGTTTGGCGAAGCCTCTCCACAAGAGGTAAAAGCATTGATGGCAGCTGGATTAGTACTATTTTTAGTTACTTTATTGGTGAATGCACTAGCTGATGCCATTGTTTCTCGCACTGGAAAGAGTGGTCGGTAATGACTTCTCAATTACAAGCCACTGACTTAAGCTCAGTTAAACCAAGTAAACCTTGGAAACCATCTAAAAGAGATCGCATTGAAATTCTATTAACTTTATTTGCCTCAGTCTTAATTTCATTACTAATTGTGGGAATAAAGGGCTGGAAATCAGGCGGTGGAGTTGGCCATGTTTATTTTTCTGGGCTAACACAGATGAAGGGCAAACTTGCTTACCTTGCTGTTTTCTTCATTACTTATTTGATTTTAGATTTTACTGTTTCCACAATTAGAAGAGGTACCGCTGCTGGTAAAGATGCAATCTTTCGGGCTTTAGTAACAATCGCCACCACTATTGCGCTATTTCCAATTATTTCAATTTTAATCTCAGCATGGATGAGAGGACATAAAGGTTTGCATCTTTCTTTATTCTCTAAAGATATGCATTCCTCTGCATTTACCGATCCAATAACTCATGGTGGTCTCATTCATGCGATTTTAGGTACTGGAGTATTAGTAATCTTGTCAGTATTGATTTCAGTACCGCTTGGTGTTTTGACAGCGCTTTATTTAACAGAAATACAAGGAAGATTTACCAGGCCAATTAAATTCTTAGTGCAAGCAATGAGTGGTGTGCCATCAATAGTGGCAGGTTTATTTATATTGGCTGCCATTGTTTATCCACTTTCAAAATCTTTTAATGGATTTGAAGGATCTCTAGCATTGGCAATTTTAATGATTCCTACTGTAGCTAGAACATCAGAAGAGGTATTGAAATTAATTCCCGGTGATTTGAGAGAAGCTGGTGTTGCTTTGGGCGGTACTCAATGGCGCACAGTAGCAATGGTGGTAGTACCAGCTACTAGAAGTGGCTTAATTACCGCAATAATTCTAGGAGTAGCAAGAATTGCGGGTGAAACCGCCCCAGTAGTTTTGTTAACTGGTGGTGCGGATACAATAAATACAAATCCTTTCCATGGAACTATTGGATCTTTGCCTTTTTATATTTGGAATGGATTTTTAGCAGGAACTCCAGAGTCAGTAACTCGTGCCTGGGCAGCGATATTAGTTTTATTAGTTTTAGTACTAGTTTTGTTTAGTTTGGCTAGATATTTAGGTAGTAGAAAAGTAGGTGGCAAATAATTATGTCATCAAATAATTTTAATAATGATAATCAAGAAGATGGTCAAGGAGAAGAGATGAGTTCCAATATGCAAACTCCAAGTGCAGCAGGTTTAGCAGAGGTTGCGGGGTCGAGAAAACAAAATCATCCAGGTTCTCACGCTATGGGAGTTGGGCTTGAGGCGAGAGGAATTCATGCTTGGTTTGGCGAAAAGCATGTTTTATCAAATGTCTCTCTAGATTTTTGGCCAGGTACAGTTACCGCTCTAATCGGTCCATCTGGCTGCGGTAAATCAACTTTTATAAGAACGCTAAATAGAATGCATGAATTTATTCCAGGTGCTGCGATGGCTGGAGAGGTTCTGCTAAATGGTGATGATATTTATGCTCCTGGCACTGATGTAACCAAGATTAGATTAAAAGTGGGAATGGTATTTCAAAAACCAAATCCTTTTCCTTCTATGACTATTGCAGAAAACGTTTTAGCAGGTCTAAAACTTGCTCAAATTAAACAAGCCAATAAAGATGATTTATTGGAGGAATGTTTAGAGCGCGCGGGATTATGGAATGAAGTAAAAGATCGTTTAAATCATCATGGTGGTTCTTTATCAGGTGGTCAACAACAAAGATTATGTATCGCTCGCTCATTAGCGGTGCGCCCCCAAGTTTTATTGATGGATGAGCCTTGTTCAGCTTTGGATCCAGGTTCAACCTTAAAGATTGAAGAGACTATTTCACATCTATCTTCTTCAGTAACAATCATTATTGTTACCCACAATATGCAACAAGCAGCCCGGGTCTCTGATTACACCGCTTTCTTTTTAGCAGATGGTGGGCCAGGGGAGATGGTTGAGGTTGGTCCAACTAATGAGATTTTTTCGAGGCCAAAAGATAAGCGTACAGAGAACTACATCACTGGCAGGTTCGGTTAACCTAAAGTTCACTTAACTCTTCCTTCTTGTTAATTAAACAGAAAGGAAGAGTTTCTTTATTTGCTTATGCTCACACCTTGTAAATGTGTACTTCCTAATTCAATTTATGAAAGGACTTCGAATGAAGTTATCCAAATCAGTTAAAGTAGTTGCTCTAGCAACCGCCGCACTGTTTATTTCAGTTCCTGCTTTTGCAGGCGTCACAATCAATGGTGATGGTTCAACTTTTGCACAACCTTTATTAAATGCATGTAAAACTGGATGGCAAACCGCTTCCGGTAACACTTTTGGATCTTACCCTGGTGGTGGATCTGGTACCGGCCGCAAAAATGCAGATGCCGGAATTAATGATTTTAATTTCTCTGATGCTTCCTATACCCCAGCTAAATCAACAGTTATTCATATCCCAGTAGTTGCTGCTCCATTAGCAATTGCTTATAACTTACCTGCAAATAGAAATTTAGTTTTGTCTCAAAAAACTTTGTCAGATATTTTCGCAGGCGTAGTTAAGTATTGGGATGATCCAGAGATTCAAGCAGATAACACCACTCCTTATAACAAAGTAATTTTCAAGTTAGATGCAACTGGTAACCCAGTAAAAGATTCTGCAGGAAAACCTATTGTTGCTAGAACAATTCAAGTAAAACCTGGTTTCACAATGTCACACCACAAAATTATTTTGGTAGTGAGAAGTGATTCCTCTGGTTCAACTCAAAATCTAACTAACTTTTTCAAGGCACAATTCCCAACTGTCTGGACTAAAGGTGCGGGAAATACTTTTGCAAATGTTTATCCAGAAAATATCAATGACCCAGCAAATATTGGAAGAATTCAATCTGCAAAGGGTTCAGCTTTAGTAGCAGCTGGAGTTAAAGCCACTTTCTATTCAATTGGATATATGGAACCCTCCTATGCAACCAGCAATGGTTTAAAAGTTGCTCCGCTAAAAAATGCAGCTGGTAACTATCAAGCTCCAGATGCAGCTGGAACCGCAGCATTCTTGAGCTCTGCAACAGCTTCTGCAAATGGAGTTTTGACCTTCAATTACAACACTACCGATCCAGGTGCTTATGTACTAGGTATTGTTTCTTATGCTTTAGTTGATACCGCTGCAAAAACTGCAAACTCCGCAGCAACCAAATCATTTTTGCAATATGTTCTAAGCCCAGCTTGCCCAACAACAAATCCAGCATTGGGTTACACCACAATCACTGGAAACTTGTTAGCAACTGATAATGATTTAATTGCAAAACTTAACTAATAAGTAAATAATTTAAGGCCCACAGGAAACTGTGGGCCTTTTCATTTGGATTCATTTAGAAAATTTCTAGTTTACATAAAGCGCGCCTGGCAGGAATCGAACCTGCGACGCCGGGCTTAGAAGTCCCGCGCTCTATCCAACTGAGCTACAGGCGCATATGTAGAGGAGAATGATACTAAAGAAAAAACCTAACAAAAACTTTAATTTATTATTGAGGTAAGGTTAGAACATGGCTGAGTTTATTTATACGATGAAAAAAGCCCGTAAAGCACATGGCGATAAAGTAATTTTAGATGATGTGACTTTGGCCTTTTATCCGGGTGCAAAAATAGGTGTGGTTGGTCCAAATGGCGCTGGAAAATCAACGGTGCTTCAAATCATGGCCGGGCTACAACAACCTTCAAATGGTGAAGCATTTCTCACCCCTGGTTATACCGTCGGAATTTTATTGCAGGAACCACCTTTAGATGAAAGTAAAAATGTTTTAGAAAACGTTCAAGAAGGCGTGAAAGAAACTTTAGATTTAGTGAAAAGATTTAATCAAATCAGTGAAGAGATGGCTTCGCCCGATGCTGATTATGACAAATTATTAGCGGAGATGGGAAACTTACAAGAACAGTTAGATCATAAAAATGCATGGGATTTGGATTCTCAATTAGAGCAAGCGATGGATGCACTTCGCTGTCCACCGGCTGATGCAGATGTAAAAGTATTATCTGGTGGTGAAAAAAGAAGAGTTGCACTTTGTAAATTATTATTACAACAACCAGATTTACTATTATTGGATGAACCCACAAACCATTTAGATGCTGAATCTGTTTTATGGTTAGAGCAACATTTAAGTAAATATCCGGGAACTGTAGTAGCAATTACCCACGATCGTTATTTTCTGGACAATGTGGCACAGTGGATATTGGAGTTAGACCGGGGCCGTGCTTACCCTTATGAAGGAAATTACTCTACCTATTTGGAAACTAAAAAAGAGAGATTAAAAATTGAAGGTCAAAAAGATGCGAAGCGCGCTAAAAGAATTGCAGAGGAATTAGATTGGGTTCGAAGTAACGCTAAAGGTCGTCAAGCCAAATCTAAAGCTAGGTTAGCTAGATATGAGGAGATGGTTGCGGAAGCAGAAAAAACTCGCAAATTAGATTTTGAAGAAATTCAAATACCACCTGGTCCAAGACTGGGAAATATTGTGGTGAATGTGGAAAATTTAACTAAAGGTTTTGGAGATCGAATATTGATTGATAATCTTTCATTTTCACTTCCGCGAAATGGCATTGTGGGAGTAATAGGTCCAAATGGTGCGGGAAAAACTACTTTATTTAAAACTATTTTAGGAATGGAAGCAGCTGATTCTGGATCAGTAAAAGTGGGAGAAACAGTAAAAATTTCCTATGTAGATCAAAGCAGAGCTGGTATTGACCCTAAAAAATCATTGTGGGAAGTTGTTTCAGATGGTTTGGATTTCATTAAAGTGGGAAATGTGGAGATGCCATCCCGCGCTTATGTTTCGGCATTTGGTTTTAAAGGACCTGATCAACAAAAACCCGCTGGAGTGCTTTCCGGGGGAGAGCGAAATAGATTAAACCTTGCTTTAACTTTAAAAATGGGTGGAAATTTATTATTGCTTGATGAGCCGACAAATGATTTGGATGTAGAAACATTAGGTTCATTAGAAAATGCACTATTAGAATTTCCGGGATGTGCGGTTGTGATCTCGCACGATAGATGGTTTTTAGATCGAGTCGCAACACATATATTGGCTTATGAAGGTGATTCCCAATGGTTTTGGTATGAAGGAAACTTTGAAGGTTATGAAGAAAACAAAATTTCTAGATTAGGTGCGGATGCTGCTCGCCCACACCGAGTCACTTATCGAAAGTTAACCAGGTAATGAAATTTCAAAGCAAGATTCAAGTGCGCTGGGATGATTTAGATGCTTTCAATCATGTAAATAATGCAGCTTATTTAACTTATATCCAAGAAGCCCGCGCAGACATGATTTGGTACAGCAGAATTGCTCAAGGCAAAAAAGCGATATTAGCTGACATGGTAGTTGCTCGAAATGAAGTTGATTATTTAATACCACTTTATAACGGTGGCTATGAAGTAGAGGTACATATCTGGTGTTCCCGGGTGGGGAACGCTTCCTTTGATTTAGAGTATGAAATAAGAACCGCTGAAGGTTTACATGCCCGCTTGAAATCAGTGCAAGTATGTGTGGATATGGAAACTAAAAGGTCACGCAGACTTCGAGATGAAGAAAAAGAATTTCTTTTGGGAATTTTTGAAGAAAATAAGTAATTTATTAGGGCTTTCAAATGAGTGAAGAACAAATAAATTATTATCAAGCAATGGGAGGTGCTCCCATTTTTTCAGAATTAGTTCATAAATTTTATGAAAATGTAAAAAATAATCTAGTCTTAAAACCAATGTATCCAGAAAAAGATTTAGATGGGGCCGAGCGTCGGCTGAGAATGTTTTTAGAGCAATATTGGGGTGGACCAGATACTTATTCACAAGAAAGAGGGCACCCCAGACTTCGCATGAGACATATGGTTTTTCACATCGGAGAATTAGAAAAAGATGAGTGGCTCAACTGTATGCATAAAGCCCTAATTGATTTAGAAATGGCAGAAGAGTTAAAAGAGAAACTTTGGGAGTATTTGCAATATGCTGCTTTTTCGATGATGAATCAAGAACGGATTGTTTAAATTATTTTTTTGAAACTTTTCTGCTTTTATTTCCTAATTTAGTAATTTCACCATTTCGCAAATACCAAAGAGTTCCATCTGTTGCCCTAACTACTGTTACCCTAAGACCTACACTCTCAACTTTTCCAGTAACCTCTAAGGTAGAAATATCATCCCCTACACCATATTGATCCTCTAACAACATAAAAATTCCTGCTAAAAAATCTCTGATTAAAGTTTGAGAACCTAAACTAATTCCTACCCCGAGTACTCCTGCAGAGGTGATTATTGGACCCAGGTTCAAACCTAGCTCACCCAAAACCATTGCCAAAGACACCAATCCAATAACTGCATTCATAAAAGATTTCAAAATGCTGGTGACAGTGATTGCTCTTTCTATTTGATGGGAGGATCTCGTAGATAGTCTTTTCATCCAGCGTTTTATTCCCTGGCTGCCAATTAGGGAAACTAGATAGGCAAGGGCCAATATAGTGATGATGTGCAGGGGTGCTCCGGAAAACCAATCATAAAACTTGTGCCAGGTTAAATTTTTCACAGGATAAAATTAACTTTTTTCTACGGGAAAATCCAAGACTTTTAGGATTTTCTAGGGCATTATTACCTCATTACGACGCGAGCCACGCGTATGCAAAATAAAGGGAGCAGGAAAGGTGTCTCAGACTTTGGTGCTGAACGCCACCTACGAGCCACTAGGTGTCGTTTCGGATAGACGGGCATTGATACTCGTCTTAAATCAGCGCGCCGTCATGGTTGAAGAGTCAGGAACAATATTGCGATACGCAAATGGCCAGGTATCACTTCCATCAGTAGTTAGATTAACTAAATTTATTAAAATCCCTTATCGTCATTCTATTCCACTTTCCCGTCGTGCATTATTTGCACGTGATGGTGGTAGGTGTGTTTATTGTGGTGCTACTGCAACTTCAATTGATCATGTAATTCCAAAAAGTCGGGGCGGAAAACATAGTTGGGAAAATGTAGTTTCTGCTTGTCATAGATGCAATCATTTGAAAGCAGATAAAACATTAAAAGAAATTGGTTGGAAACTTAAATCAATACCGAGAGAACCAAGTGGGGCTGCTTGGAGAATATTGGGTACCGGCAGAACCGATACCCGTTGGCATACTTATTTGAAAGCCTTTGGCGGCGAAGAACTTTCCGCTTAAGCTTTTTTTACTTTTAATGCACGAACTAAGTTATCTCTATTTTCATTAATCATTCTCATTAATCCAGCTTCAGCATTAGTTTGATTATCCGCAATCCATTTATCTAATTTTGCAAGTAGTTCCTCACTTGCTAAAAAGAGTGGGAATAGGCCATCAATAAATGCATCTGCAATCTCACGAGATTTTTTGCCCCACATATAGTTAATGTTTTCAAAATAAGAATCAACATATTGAGCAACTAATTCTCTTTGATTTGGGCGAAGAAATCCTGCAATTAAAGAGGCACGAAGTGCATTAGTTAACTCTTCATTTAAAATGCGATTCCAAGCAGTATCTTTTGCAGCTTTTTCCGGTCTAGTAGCTAATGCTTGATGAAAATTCATTTCACCGTTATAGGAGTTATCCCTTTCCCGCTCTGCATTTATTTCCTTTTCGCCAAATAAACCACGCTCAACTAGGCAATAAAGCAAACGCCAACGCAAATCCACATCTGCTTCTAGACCATTGATTTGACCATCCAAAATCTTTTGAATGAGTGCGATTTCCTTCTCATCCCGTGCGAAATTACAGAGGTCTCTCGCTAACTGTAGTTGCATATCTCCACCTGCTGGAGCAGCTAGCAGTAACTCCATAATCCGAGTAGCAACTTTGCTACGAAGTGAATCTCGTGCCGCATCCTTTGAATAGACTTGAACAGATGCATTTAAATGCATCAAGATTGGGGTAGCAATTGAAATTTCAGTTTCATTTGCTAAAGCGCCTAGAGCAATATCAATATATTCCTCCGATGCAATCTCACCATCTCGGTGCATATTCCAAATTGCTGAATAACATAATGATCTAGTCAAAGAATCATCAATTTTAGAGAAATGTTCCTTTAAGGTTTGAATGCTTCTTTGATCAAATCTTATTTTGGTATAAGAGAGATCCCTATCATTGATTAAAAAGAGATCTGCTGTTTTTTCTCCAACCAACTCTGGAAGGTGAGTAGTTTGACCTGCTAAATCAAATTCAAAAGATTTTCGCCGAACTAGTTTTCCATTTTCTAAATCATATAGACCTACTGCAATTCGGTGAGGTCTTAACTCTTTGGAATCAGAAGGAACTTTGGGAACCTCTTGATTAATAGTGATATTTGCATATTTACCTTCAGTTTCCTCAATCTGAGGAGTTAAAGTGTTGACGCCCGCTGTTTGAATCCAAGTATGAACCCAGGAAGTTAGATCTTTACCACTAGCATTTTCAATTTCGCCAATAAAGTCTTTTAGTGTGGTGTTGGTGAAGGCATATCTCTTAAAGTAATTTTGAATACCTTTCATAAAATTATCTCTGCCAACTGTGTAGATTAATTGTTGTAATACCGAAGCACCTTTGGCATAAGAGATACCGTCAAAGTTTGCATTTACCGAATGTAAATCTGGCATCTCGGCTGCAATTGGGTGGGTGGTAATCAATTGATCTTGGGAATATGCCCAGTTCTTTTCCGCTACGTTGAAATAGGTCCAAGCGCCGGTGAATCTAGTACCTTCAGCTGCACCTAAAAATCCAGAAAGTTCCGCAAAAGATTCATTGAGCCACAAATCTTCCCACCATTTCATAGTCACCATGTTTCCAAACCACATATGTGCCATTTCATGGAAAATTACCATCGCTCTTTGTAAACGCAAGCGTTCCGTTACCTTGCTTCTAAATACTAATAACTCTTCCCGAAAAGTAACCGCTCCAATGTTTTCCATTGCGCCCCAGTTGAAATCAACCACTGCAATTTGATCATATTTTTCAAAAGGATATGCCAATCCATAAGCTTTTTCAAAAAATGCAAAACCTTGTTTAGTTAATTCAAAGATATTTTCCGCATCTAATTTATCTGCCAAAGTTTTTCTGCAATAAATTCCCATTGGGATTACCTTGTCGCTGCTTTGATATTCATCATGAACATGGTGATAGGGACCTGCTACCAAAGCAGTTACATAAGTTGAAATTTTCAAAGTCTGCGCAAAACTCCACTTAACTTTATTGTCACCTAAATTTTCTTTTCCAATTACAGGGGAGTTTGAAATAACTTCCCAGTGCTCAGGTGCGATTACAGTAAAAGTAAATTTTGCTTTTAGATCAGGTTGATCAAAGCAAGGGTACATTTTTCTAATATAAGCAGTTTCACCTTGAGAGTATAAATAAACTTCATCATCCGCTGGATCTACTGAAAGTTGCAGTCCTTCACCATCTTTGGAATAGATTCCCTGCATATTTACAATTAATTCATTATCTTTTTTCAAATTATTTAAAATCAAAGATTCATTGTCATAGTTACTAGTATCAATAACCTCTCCATTTAAAGTTGCAGCCAAGATAGCTTTTCCAGCTGCATCAATAAAAGTGTTATACCCTTCTTGTTGACTAGAAAACTTAACTTTGGTGGTTGCTAGGAAGTTTTCTCTACCTCCAGTTACATCTATTAATACCTCATAAGAATCTACAGTTAGGTTGGTTGATCTTTCTAAGGCTTCCTGGCGGGTGATATTTAATCCTGGCATTACTGCTCCTTTGATTTTGGATGTTGGGGGAGAAAATCAGGTGCTTATTTAACTACAACTTTGGGATTGTGTAATATCTTTACTCGATGCCTTTTGATCAAACTCTTCCACCCAACAAATCTTTTCGATTACGGGGTGTTCGAATTACCCCAGCCCAGGAAAAGGCATTGTCAACCTACTGGGAAAAATACTCTGTCCCCTCTAATACGGTCTTAGATATTACAACTTTATTTTCAGGTTTTGATAAAACTATAGTTGAGATTGGAACAGGAATGGGAGAAGCAACTTGGCAAATAGCTAATACTTTTCCTGAATTTGGATTTTTATGTTTTGAAGTACACAAACCAGGTTTAGGTG
>OMHY01000097.1 GCA_900298985.1 Streptomycetaceae bacterium | reverse complement strand
TTACTTAACAATGTCCTAATTAAACATTCATCAAGTTTTGGTGCTAAATGCCGCTTGCAACTACAAAAAAAATTGATTGAAGGTCGAATTGCTAGGGGTGTAAATGAAGAATCGGAAACGACTACCAATGAATTTATTGATCTAATTTCCAATGGGTTAAACACCTTAGATAGCTATTTTGCCAATTATCTTCCGGGGTTAATTAATGCAACTTTTTCACCACTTATTGTTTTATTAGTTATTATATTGATCGATTGGAAAAGTGCACTCTATGGTCTTTTGACTGTACCACTTATGCCAATATTTGGTATTTTGATTGGAAAATTTACCAAAATTGCAATTCAAAGAAAATGGAATTCCTTACAATTGCTACAAAACTATTTCCTGGATTTAATTTCCGGAATTCCAACTTTGCAGGTATTTGGTCGATTAGAAAACCAAGAAAAAAGAATTGAGGAATATAGTAATCGATTTAAAAAAGAAACTATGGGTGTTTTGCGAATTTCTTTTCTTTCCACTTTTGCATTGGAATTAATTGCAAATCTATCAGTTGCTTTGATTGCCTTAATGTTAGGCCTGCGCCTTATTGCAGGGAATATTTCCTTGTTCTCTGCTTTTCTAATTCTCTTATTGGCACCAGAAATATATTGGCCGATTAGGCAAGCATCCACTTTGTTCCATTCCGCAGCTGAAGGAATTGATGCCTTGAATAAAGTTTCTTACTTTTTAGAAATAGAAAATTATCAGGATAGGGGCATCTATTTAGCTGGGAATGAAAATTCAATAGACAGTATTTTTTGGGATGATCTAAAGATTACTCGAGGCAACCAGGAACTATTTTTTCCTGCTGGAAATATAAAAGCAGGTGGAATTCATAATATTTGTGCCCCAAGTGGCAGTGGCAAAACAACCTTTACTAATGTGATTATGGGTTTTTTAAAATCCAATTCAGGTGAAATAGAGATACAAGTTGGAGGGGAAAGTATTTTGCTAAATAGTTTGAATTTAGAATCGAGAATGAAGCTTTTTTCTTGGTTTCCTCAAAATCCACGTTTCCCAAATGAAAGTATTTTGAAACATTTTAAGCGCACTTGCCCGAAAGTAACGGAAGTTGAAATTACGCATATGTTAAATGCCCTGGGTTTGGATATTAATGAGTTCCCCGAAGGTCTAAATACATTTCTTGGGACTACTAAATCACTTTTCAGTGTGGGCGAATTAAGAAGAATCGCCTTGGCCCGTACATTCCTACATTCTGCACCAATAATTGTTCTAGATGAGCCAACTGCTTCCTTAGATTATGCAACAGCAGAAAAAGTCAATGAGATTATTTCAAGTTTATCCGATCAAGGGAAAATAATTTTCAATATTTCGCACCGATTGAGCTTTGAAAAGAGTTTGAATTAATGGATCGAAAAAAAGTCTTAAGCCAGAATTCTTGGTCCCTTATGATAACTTGCATCGTAGGCGGCTTAGCATTAGCTACTTCACTTCTTTTATTAGTTACCAGTGCCTGGTTAATTAGTGCTGCTTCACTTAAACCAGCAATACTGGAGTTAGAAGTAGCAATTGTTTTGGTAAGACTTTTTGGAATTTCGCGAGGTGCTATTAGATATCTATCCCGAATATTGGAACATGAAAAAATTTTTTCCCTAAATTCTAAAATAAGAATAGATATCTTTCGAAGTTTGGTAAATGATTCTAATCCAGCGAAATACAAAATAAATACTCCAGGCTTTCTGTCTCGGGTAAATACTATGATTGAACAATTCAACAATAGATTTTTGAGATTATTGATTCCTTCAGGAAATTTGATTTTTTTGACATTGATAACCTCCGGCTTTTATCTCTTTTTCTCAGTGAAAATATTTCTGATTCTATTTCCCAGTTACTTGCTTGTTATTTTTGTAATCTCACTTATATTGAGATCTTACAAAAAAGGTTTGAAACAAGACAATAATTCACTTGCAATAAAAAGCGAATTAATTTCAAAAATAGATGAATCAATTCGCTCCCTTCCGGAAAGTCTGATTTTTGGCTACAGCGAAATTATTCAAAGTGAAATTTCAAATCTACAAAGCCAATTATTGGAGATAGAAAGGGGTAGGTCTAAAAAAGAGGTTTTTTGGCAGACAGTAGTTGCAATATCTTTCATCTCCATTTTCTTTGTTACCTTAATTTCTACGCTCAATCAATTTTTTCAAGGTTCCATTTCAAATCTGTTAGTCGCACCTTTTATTTTGGCGATATTTTCTCTTTTTGAACCTATATTTTTGATGCCAAATTCCTGGGCCTTAAATGAGGAAATGAAAAACTCCCATCTAGAATTAGAAAATCTTCTGACTTTTTCAAATATAGAGATTGTTGATTCTTTTAGCTCAGTAGAAAAAATAGACCAGATACTAGAATTGGAATTTATAGAGTTTGGTGCTCAAATCGAAGGAAGAAATTTACTCAAGATTAACCAGAAATTGTTTCCCGGGCAAATACTATTTATTTCCGCCCCAAGTGGAGGTGGCAAATCTACTTTCATTGAAAGTTTAATTGGCAATTTACCTAATACTGGAAAGATAAAAGTTAAGAAGCGAAACTTGGATTCTGAAATTCTCGATAATTCTGATTTAAGTTTATTATTGCAAAGAGACCATTTATTTAATACCAGTATTCGAGAAAATTTCAAATTGGCTAACACCTCAATTAATGATGAAATGATTTGGGAGTTATTGGACTTAGTTGAAATTGGAGGCTGTCTAAGAGATAGAGGTCTAAATCTAGATTTTCAAATTGCAAATTATCAGTGCCCATTTAGCGGTGGTGAAATGCAAAGAATAAAGTGGGCAAGATCTATGGCTCGTAAATCGCAGTTATATATTTGGGATGAACCATGCGAATACCTTGATCAGGATTTAATAGAAAGAATTTTACCTAGCAACATTGATTATATAAAGTCCAATAATCCGACCTCAATATTCTTAATCATTTCCCACATAGATCTAAAGCCAATACTTTCAAATTATGATTTAGTATTTTAGCTATCTAAAAATTCCAGTGTGGCCGATGGAATAGCGACCAGGTTGGGGAAATATAGCTAAACCATGAGGCTCTTTTCCAACCTTGATTTTTTTGAAAAATTTACCTTTCACAATGTCAAAGACATATACCACGCCGTTATATCTTCCTGAAACCCAGAATTGTTTCCCATCTGCAGAAATACCTCCCATGTCCGGGGAGCCACCTCCTGGTATTTTCCATTTAGCAATTATTTTGTTATCTGCAAATCTCAAAACTGAAATAGAACCTTCACCTCGATTTGTAATCAACAAGTTTTTAGAATCTCTAGTTACATACAAACCATGTGCTTCCACCCCGGTTTTAATAAAGGAAAATTTTCCAAAATTATTTGATGGCATTACCCAAACTCCATTAGATGCCATATCTGCTATGTAATAAGTTTTTCCATCAGGAGAGATTTTTATGTCCTGTGGCATTGGCATGTGATTGTAAGTTGTGGGTAATTTTGCTTTTGCTAAAAATTTCATTTTTGCAGTATCAAATAAAATAACTGAAGCTCCAAATTCACAAGTAGCTACAAAATATTTTCCATTGGCTGTGAAATCTGCATGATTCACTCCGGGACAAGGCACTTTCACTGATTTTTTAATTGCCATTGTATGAGGATTTCTAAAGACAATTCTTTGATCCGCTTCTGACATCACCATGGCATATTTTCCATTGGGTGTGAAATAAAGGTTGTACGGGTCATGTACATAAATTGGTTTGCCAATACTTACAGTCTTAGGGTCGATGGGAGTTAAGGAATTGCCTTCATTGTTATTTATCCATAAAGTTTTCAAATCCCAAGATGGAACAACATGTTGTGGCCCAGGTAAGGTCTTCCATACTTTTATAACTTTATAAGTTTTGGGATCAATTACAGATATAGTGTTGGCAGTATGGTTTGGTACATAAACCATTTCGGGATCATCTTTTACAACCGGGCTTAGTTGATTAGGGCGATCAGCAGCATAAATATCATTTGGGTCTAATAATGCGGGCATCCCGGGTAAGTTATTGGGTTTAGATGTTGCCGAGTTGCTAGCTGGAATAATGCTAGTTAAAAGTGATATAGCTAAGACCAGCATTGATAACTTTTTCCCCATCGGCACAAAGCAATTTAACTCTATTTACTTGTATTTTTCACGTTACCCTTGGCTAGATGAGTGCTAGTTTTCCTAAACCCCGAATTGCAGTATCACTTGCATTTATTACCAATGGAATAGCTACCGGAACTTTTATTTCACGAATTCCGGATTACAAACATTTCTTGCATGTATCTACTTTTGCATTTGGTTTCTCCCTATTTTGTGCATCAATTGGAGTATTACTTGGATTAGGGCCAGGTGGAAGATTATCTGCCCGATTTGGAAGTTCGAGAGTGATAATACCTACCTCCTTTTTCCTTGCATTTACTGTTTTTCTGATATCCATTACTCGAAATTATTTGGAGTTCACAATTGCACTATTTATTTTTGGAGCTGCGACATCTTCTCAAGATGTCTCTATGAATGCACATGCACTTACTTTGGAACACAAATATGATAAAAAATATATGAGTGTTTTTCATGGAATCTGGTCAACTGGAACTTTAATCTCTTCTTTACTTGGTGGATTAGCATCTCAACTACATCTTAAAGTTTGTTTTCATGCATTAATTGCAGCATTTATTTGTGCGTTAATTACTGTAATAATTAAAGATTGGTTATTACCACCGGAGAGTGATATTCACTCCAAAGAAAAAGTTAAGCGAAAGCGAAAGCCTAAGATTTTTTGGATTTTAGGATTACTTGCTATTTGTGGACAAATTGGTGAAGGTGCAACCGGTGACTGGGGTTCGATATTAGCTCGAGAGACTTACCATGTAGCACCTTTTATATCGACACTTCCCTATATTTTATTTTCCTGTACCATGGTGCTTGGAAGAATAAGTGGAGATCGATTAAGACATATATTCCCAGATCGCAAGTTAGTTATTTTTGGAAGTGGCATTGCTGGGTTAGGAATGATTGGTGCAATGTTATTTGGAAATATTGCAAGTGAAATAATTGGTTGGTTTATCGCCGGTGCAGGTTTATCAATTTTGATTCCCATATTTTTTGTACAGACTGGTGAAATTGCCCGGCGTGATTATGCAGAGATAATGGCTCCTTCCGAAGGTGTAGCTATGGTTTCGGGTGTTGCTTATGCAGGATTTATGGCTGGACCCCCAATAATTGGTTTTTTTGCAAGCGTAATTAGTTTGCGCTGGGCGCTACTAATTCCCGGTTTATTGGCTTTGTTCCTTTCCTATGGCTCCAGCAAGGTTTTGAAATAATTACTTACTTAATAAGATAAGATTTTTGTAATGTCTGGCAAAGTGAAAAACATAAACTTCATTGCAACTATTCAATTATTGGTTGCGGGTGTTTTACTTGGCACTGCTGGAACTGCTATCACTTATGCTCCCAAGGGAACTTCAATTATTGCACTTGGTTTTTGTCGGGTATTTATTGGATCTTTGTTTTTGATTTTAATTATGCCAATTCTTAAAGGTAAAAGAAAAAATATTTTGAAGTTAATGAAACATCCAACTGTTTGGGTGATGGCTTTAAGCACAGCTGCCTATCAACCATTATTTTTCGGAGCAACTAGTAGAAATGGCGTGGGTTTAAGTACTTTAATTACAGTTGGATCAACTCCATTTTTTACCAGCATACTCGGCTGGATAGTTATGAAAGAAAAAATTAACTGGTCCTGGGTTTGGGCAACTTCACTTGCAGTAATTGGTTTAGTAATTAGAAGTTGGGGATTGATT
>OMHY01000096.1 GCA_900298985.1 Streptomycetaceae bacterium | reverse complement strand
TAGTTGGAGTACTGGCAATAAATACCCAACTTGATCAATTGGCATTTAAAATCCAGAAATTGAAAACTCTGCGAAATTTAACTTTAGATCAAAAAAATGCAATACTCACCCAAGAACAATTTTTAAATTCGCCAAATCATATCTCTGCTCAAGCATTGAAATATGGAATGATTCCATCTCCAACATTGAATTATATTAATTTGAATAAATCTACAGTTAAATTAGGTAAAAAATGAGCACTAAATTTCTGGGCCATAGAATTCGAGTAATGACTTTTGTTATTTTAGGCCTATTAATGATTGTGATTTTAAGATTAATTCAAGTACAAGCTATAGCAGCAGATAGCTATCGTAATAAAGCAAATGCGGAATTAAATGTGGCTTCAACTATTTTGGCACCACGGGGCACTATTACTGATGCAAATGGGGTGGAACTCGCACGGAGCGTGGCTACTTACCAAGTTGTGGTTGATCAAACCCAAATCTCACATCCGGCACAGGCTGCCTCTTTGGCAGCACCATATTTGAATTTAAAGGCTGACAAATTAATATTGAATTTAACCGGTAAATCCCGTTACAAAATTATCGCCAAAAATATTACACCTCAGGGTTGGCAAAATTTACAAAATGCGATTTCCACCTATAACCACTCATTAGGTAAATCTGCTACTGCACTTGCAAATCAAATTAATGGTTTTTATGGTGAAAGAGGCTATTCCAGGGTTTATCCCGAAGGTTCCTTAGCTTCTTCCTTGATTGGGATAGTGAATTCCGAAGGAATTGGTTCTTCTGGTTTGGAATCCAGCATGAATACAAAGTTAGCTGGTATCAATGGAAAATACTTTTTCCAAGATGGAGCCGGCACCATAATTCCTGGCTCACAAGATATTATTGAAGAACCAAGGGCCGGCAACTCAATTAGATTAACTATCAATCGGGATATTCAATGGGTTGCCCAAAATGCTATTTCCTTAGCAGTTAAAAATGCTCATGCAAAATCAGGTACTGTGATTGTAATGAATCCGCATACCGGAGAGATATTAGCGGAAGCAAGTGCGCCGAGCTTTGATCCAAGTAAACCAAAAACTATCACAGTTGCATCTTTACAGAACACAGCTGTGCAAGATGTTTATGAACCAGGCTCTACCGGGAAAGTGATTACAGTTGCAGCAGCATTAGAAACCAAAGCAACCACTCCTTTAGAAGTATTTGATATTCCAAGTCAGTATAAAATAGATGGCACTGTATATCATGATGCTGAAACTCATGGAGATGAAAAATTAACTACCACTGGAATATTAGCCGCTTCCAGCAATATTGGAGCAATTCAGATTGGTGCCAAACTTCCTAATCAAACCTTATATAACTTTTTGCATAATTTTGGAATCGGCCAAGTAACTAATTCTGGGTTACCAGGTGAATCAGGCGGACTATTGCATCCAGTTAATAATTGGTATAAATCAACTTCCCATACTGTTGCTTTTGGACAGGGATATTCAGTAACTTCTATGCAGGCAATTCAAGTATTTTCTACTATTGCAAACGATGGGGTTAGGGTACCGCCTCATATCGTGGCTGGCAGTTATGGCAATGATGGAGTTTTTTTTCCAGCTAGTAACCCAACTAGTATAAAAGTTATTAGTAGTAAAACAGCTAATACACTTAGGAAAATGATGGAGAGTGTTGTTTCTCCAAATGGAACTGCTCCGGCAGCAGCTATTCCTGGTTTTCGGGTTGCTGGTAAAACCGGAACCGCTCAAAGATATGACGATACTTGTGGTTGCTATCGAGGATATACCTCATCATTTATTGGCTTTGCGCCAGCAGACAAGCCTGAATATGTAGTTAGTGTAGTAATTCAAGATCCAAAAGGAGTGCATTTTGGAGGATTGATTAGTGCTCCGGTATTTAAACAGGTGATGAGCTTTGTTTTACAAACTCAAAATGTCTCGCCCACACCCGGCAAAGCACCTTTTATACCTTTAAATTCTGCTGATTTGGCGAAATTCAAATCTAATAATAAGTCATTAAAAACTTTGCTGGTTGCAAAGCCTACTGTTCCTAATCTTACTTTAGGAAATGGAATATAAATCATGAATGATTTATTACTTTCCCCCATAAATACCCCAATAAATAAAAGTAAAAACCTGGAAGATTTTGCAAAAGAATTTAATTTATCAATTCCCTCAGATTTATTTGACAAAAAAATATCTGGACTTGCACTGAATTCTAGTGAGGTTGAATCAGATAATATTTTTTTTGCTCTTAAAGGTGATAAATTTGATGGAAATGATTTTATAGATGCTGCCTTAAAAAATGGAGCAATCTTAGTACTATCAGATAATCCTAGATCTAATCATTGTTATCTCCCTAATTTGCGCTTTCAAATGGGTTCTATTGCTAAATGGTTTTTTGATGACCCTTTACAAAATATATTGACTGTGGGTATTACTGGCACCAATGGTAAAACCACGACCACTGAGTTGATTAATCAAATCTGGACTCTAGCTGGAAAAAAATCAGCGCGAATCGGTACTTTAGGTGGGCAAATATTAAATCTAAATGAAAAAGGAAATTTCACAACCCCGGAGAGCCTAAAGTTGTATAAATTTTTTGCCCAGGCAAAAGGTGCTGGAATATTCAATTTAGTAATGGAAGTAAGTTCTCATGCTTTATTTCTAAATAGAGTTAGTGGTGTCAAATATGATTTATCAGTTTTTACTAATTTGACTCAAGATCATTTAGATTTCCATAAAGATATGGAAAGTTATTTTTTGGCCAAAGCTAAATTATTCACCCCTGAATACAGTAATTTGGCAATTATTAATTTAGATGATCCATACGGTAAAAGGTTAATTGAAAATATTGAAATTCCTTACCTTACCTATTCCAGATTTAATTCAAAAGCAAATTGGTATTACGAACAAATCCAACCAGTAACTGGTGGATATCAAATAGTAGTTAGAGGTGAATCCGGCATATTGATTCAAAGCTATTTACCACTATTAGGTGATTTTAATTTAGATAATTATTTGGCAGCAATTGCCACTACCTATAACTCTGGCATAGACCCATTGGTGATACAAAATGTTACATCTGAACTAAAATCAGTCCCAGGTAGATTAGAGCAAATAAGCGTTGGCCAGAATTTCTTGGCTTTAGTTGATTTTGCTCATTCACCCGATGCAGTAATTAATACCTTGGCTAATTTGCGAAATATTACTAATGGAAAAATAATTGCTGTTTTGGGCTGCGGTGGTGATAGGGATAAATTAAAGAGACCTTTGATGGGAAATGCTTTAGTAAATGGAAGTGATATAGCTATTTTTACTAGTGATAATCCCAGGTCAGAAAATCCAGAGGATATTTTGCAAGACATGCTGGGCAATCTAATTCCATCTGAAAAATTGAGTGTAATTTCTGAGCGGAAAAAAGCTATAGCTTTCGCAGTAAATCAGGCTAAGGATGGTGATTGTGTAATTCTTTTAGGTAAAGGCCATGAAACTGGACAAATAATTCAAGGGCAAGTTCTGGCCTTTGATGACCGAGTGGAATTAGCCACCGCTATTAAAAAGAAAATGGAAAATTGAACATGATTCCCATTTCCTTAGGAGATATTGCAAAAATTGTTGAAGGTGAGTTGCAAAATATTGAATCAGATCAAATAACTCAAGCTATTCCAGTAATTGATTCTAGATTGGTAACACCACAAACATTTTTTGTAGCACTTCGTGGGCAAAAATTAGATGGAAATGAATTTGCTAGAGAAGCTATAGAAAAAGGTGCGGAATTTGTACTCACTGAAAACTCTCTTGATTTGCCAAGTATAAAAGTTAAAGATGCAACTCACGCATTGATGAAATTATCACTATTTTTGAGGGAACAATTAACGGAACTAAAAGTTATTGGTATAACTGGTTCGCAAGGTAAAACCACTACCAAAGATATGCTGGCACAGATATTAGGTGCCCTAGCCCCAACAATTTGGACTGAGCGTTCCTTTAATAATGAGTTAGGGTTGCCTTTGACTTTATTGAAAGCCAACCAGGAAACAAAATTTGCAGTGATAGAGATGGGTGCAAGGCATCAGGGCGATATTTCCTATTTATCTAAAATTGCCAAGCCAAATCTTGGAATAGTTTTAGTTGTGGGAAATGCACATATTGAAATTTTCGGATCTCGAGAAAATATAGCTATAGCTAAAGGGGAATTGATAGATAGCTTGCCAGATAATTCCATAGCAATACTAGGAGATTATGATGAATTTACCCCACAGATGGGCAGAGGCCGAAATATTAAAAGATTTCTTTTCGGCGAAAAGAAAATTGATGATAATCAAAACATTGACGTACGTGCAACTGATATTGAATTACGGGAAGGATTTGCAAGTTTTGATGTAATTTGCGAAGCCGGAAGAGCATCAGTTTCCTTGCAATATGTTGGTAAACACCAAGTACCAAATGCATTGGCTGCTATCGCCGCCAGTTTGGCCCTAGGTTTTTCTCTTGACCAAGTAGTTTCATTAATTAGTATTGCAAAGCCGCAAAGTGCAGGAAGAATGCAAATATTTGAATTAAACAATATCTTAATATTAGATGACACTTACAATGCAAATACTTATAGCATGGAGGCAGCCCTAGATACTTTGAATCACTTTGCAGCAATCAGAGGTGGGGAAAGTTGGGCTATTCTCGGAAAAATGCATGAACTAGGTGGGTCTACCTTGGAAGAGCATCAAAAAATTGGCAAAATTGTGGCGCAATTGCAGATTGATCATCTAGTAGAAATTGGTAAAAATGGCTTTGTTGATGGGGCGAAATCAGTGGAAAATCTAAATACCACCCTCCATGAATTAACAGAAAAATCCAGTTTTGAAAATCTAGTTCCCTTTATCAACCCGGGAGATGTTGTTTTAGTTAAAGCATCCCGTGCAGAAAAATTAGAGGAAATAGTGGAACAACTAAAATCAAAATTGAGTAAGGAAGAAGGATAAAGTGAAAGGAATTTTAATTGCTGGTACTTTCTCAACTTTAATTACTTTTTTGCTCACCCCTTTATTTATTAGATATTTAGTTAAACGTGGTTTTGGACAAATGATTAGAGAAGATGGCCCCAAGACTCATTTAACTAAACGGGGTACACCTACCATGGGCGGTTTAGTGCTGCTAATCTCCATTTCCATTGCCTATTTGCTTGCACACTTGATTACGCAAACTCGACCCACTGCATCTGCGCTTTGTGTTCTTGGCTTAATGTGGGGAATGGGGTTTGTAGGTTTATTTGATGATTATTTAAAGATTTCACGTAAGCAATCCTTGGGATTACGCGCTCGAGAAAAATTGCTCGGGCAAATAATAGTTGCGGCGATATTTGCATATTTCGGACTACATTTCAAAGACCATTATAAATTAACTCCAATTTCCACGCACCTTTCTTTTATTAAAGAAACTTCTGTTAATTTAGGAACTGTCTTAGTAATAATCTGGGTAGTGCTTTTAGTTTTAGGAAGTTCAAATGGAGTAAATTTAACTGATGGTTTAGATGGCTTAGCTACTGGTGCTTCAATATTGACTTTTATAGCTTATGTAATTATTGGCATTTGGGAGTTTAAACAAAGTTGTGTTAACTCTCATATCGCAAGTTGTTATTTAGTTAGAGACCCTTTGGATCTGGCAGTGCTCGCAGCAGGTCTAACTGGAGCTGCAGCAGGATTTTTATGGTGGAATGCATCACCCGCAAAAATTTTTATGGGGGATGTGGGTTCATTATCTTTAGGGGGAGCAATAGCTGGTCTTGCCACAACTTTAAGAGTTGAAATATTGCTTACTTTGCTAGGCGGTCTCTTTGTAATTATTACTGCTTCCGTAATTATTCAAACTCTTTATTTCAAAATATCTGGAGGTAAAAGAGTTTTTAAAATGGCCCCACTGCAACACCATTTTGAATTACTTGGTTGGGGAGAGGTCACGATTGTTATTAGATTTTGGATTATTGCCGGGCTTTGTGTCGCAGTAGGGTTGGGTCTTTTTTACGGCCAATGGATTGTATTTCAGTAAAAGCAGAGAAATATGAAAATAAGTGAGTTACAAAAAACAGGTGTTTTTATATTTGGGTCTGGCACCACTGGACAAGGTTTAGCATTATTTATGGATCACCATGAAATTCCACACACTTTAATTGATGATATATACCAGGACAATGAATTTAGATTAAATAATGGAAATCATTTAATAGGAGTGGTTTCTCCCGGTTGGAAAAATGACCATCCATTGTTACAAAAAGCAGAAGATTTAAATATTAAATTAATCTCTGAAATTGATTTTGCATGGGAAATGAAAAAACAAATTGCTCCAGACCAAAAATGGGTGGCGATTACCGGAACAAATGGTAAGACTACAGCAGTACAAATGTTGGATTGCATATTACAAAATTCAGATATTAAAGCAGCTGCTGGAGGTAATTTAGGAAGGACTGCTATTGAATGTTTGTTAGCAAATCCACCCTATCAATATCTAGCTCTCGAGCTATCCTCTTTTCAAATTGAGTGGAGTAATATTTGTAGATTTGAAAGTAGTGCTATCTTAAACATTGCTTCAGATCATTTGGATTACCATGGAAATTTTGAAAACTATAAAAATGCTAAATTAAGGTTATTTGATCTCAGCGCCCAAAAGATATGTAATTTAGATGATGAGGTTTTAGCAGAATGGTTTGCTAGCGATTCTAGCTTTGCTAACTCTATTGTTACATTCTCTTTAAGCTCTCCTAAGGCTGGACAGTTAGGTTTAGTAGAAGAGTATTTGATTGATCGGGCTTTTGTTCCAGATCCAGCGATCGCTGTGGAATGTGGCAATTTAATGGATTTTCCTTTTCAAGGGAGCCATAATTATTCCAATGCTTTAGCTGCAATCGCAATAGCGCGATCTGTGGGAATAAATGAAAAAGTGATTGCAAGCGGATTAACCAATTTTCAACTTGATCAGCATAGATTGCAAAATTTGGGTAAACACTGGGGAATGAACTGGATTGATGATTCTAAAGCTACAAATCCGCACGCAGCTATTAGTGCGCTAAAAAACTATGAAAATATACTCTGGATTGTAGGGGGCTTGACTAAAGGTGTGTCACTTGATGAATTGATGAAAGTTGCAAGCAAAAGAGTTAAATTGGCAGTTGTAATTGGCAAGGAACAGGAAGCGGTAATAACAGCAATAAAAGAATTTGCACCAAATATAAAAATTGTGAGTATGCCAAATGATTATTCCGGCTTAGATTTAATGAGGTTAGTAGTAAAGAAAATTATAGATTTAAAATTGGATGGGGCCACAGTTTTATTAGCACCAGCCGCTGCTTCTATGGATCAATTTCTTTCTTATAAAGAAAGAGGGGAATTTTTCGCTCAAGCAATATTGGAATTGGAAATCCCAACACAAGGTGAAGTAGATGGATAATCAACTAAACCAAACAAATTCATCAAAACAGATTCCCAGTAGGTTTTTACAATCACCTGCCGCTCCCTTGATACTTGTTATTGTGTCAGTTGCTAGTTTGGCAGGACTGGGTTTATTAATGGTTTTGTCAGCTAGTTCTATTTCAGCTTATGAATCCTCTGGAGATACCTATTCTATTTTTTTAAGGCATATAATTTTTACTTTTTTGGGTTTAATTGGCCTATTTCTTGGACCCAGAAGAAATACTAAAATTTGGGAATTTTTAGGGAAAAATTCAATCTGGTTTGGTCTGATACTCTTATTGTTGCCACTTTCCCCACTTGGAAAAACTATTAATGGAAACCGGGCTTGGATCGGGTTTGGAAGTTTTTCTTTTCAACCAAGTGAATTAGTTAAATTGCTCTTAATTTTTTGGTGTGCCCAACAAATTGTTAAATATCATGACCGGATAAATCAAGGGAAAAAAGCAAATATATTAGGAATGGTGGCATTTGCACCACTGCTATATTTGGGTTTAGTGATGGCTGGTTCGGATTTAGGAACAGCTGGTATTTATGTAGGAATTACTTTAGTAATGATCTATTTGTCAGGAGCTTCTTTATCAATAATTGGCTTATTAATTTCCGCTATTGGCGCTTTTGGTACTATTTTTACTTTTTTGGCACCTTATCGGGTAAAAAGATTTGCGGCGGTTTTAAATCCTTTTGCGCCATCTGTCTATCAATATGCCGGGTGGCAACCGGCTCATAGCATTATGGGACTTGCCTCCGGAGGTCTGTTTGGTTTAGGAATCGGGGCTGGAAAACAAAAATGGGCTAATTTAAGTGAAGCTCATACTGATTTTATTTTTTCAGTCATAGGTGAGGAAATGGGTTTAATTGGAACATTGTTGGTAATAATACTTTTTGCAACATTGATATATGCAATATTTAGAATAGCAACTAAAACTTCAGAGCGATACCATAAATATTTGGTTGCTGGTGTTGGTGCCTGGATTGGAATTCAAGCGTTGATAAATATTTGCACCGCTACCGGTTTATTCCCAGTAGTGGGAGTTACTTTACCTTTTATCTCTTATGGCGGCTCTTCATTGTTTACAGATTATTTAGGTATAGCTCTAGTGATTCATATTGCACTGAAAAACCCAACTATAAAATTAAACTTTAAGTTGAAATTTAGCAGGAAAGAAAGTTCTGAAAAATGAAATCTAGGAAAATTTTACTTGTTGGTGGTGGCACTGCTGGACATATTGATCCAGCCCTTGCTATCGGGGATTGGCTTTCCAAAAATAGCTCTCAATTGGATATTGATTTTTTAGGGACTAAATCTGGCATGGAGCAAAGGCTAGTGCCAGCTGCTGGTTTCAAATTAAAAACTTTGAATAAAATCCAATTTCCTCGAAAATTAAATTTGAAAGCATTATTTTTTCCTTTTAACTTTTTCATAGCGCTAGTTCGAGCGCTTTGGATAATTAGGAAATATCAAGTCGTAGTGGGATTTGGAGGATATGTTTCCGCTCCCGCTTACATAGCCGGCAAATTGCTTGGGAAAAAACTGATTATTCATGAAGCAAATGCTAAACCTGGGTGGGCAAATAAACTTGGTAAAGCTTTAACTGAATTGGTTTATGTAGGTTTACCAATAAAAGACCATGATTGGAAATCATATCCAGTTATTGGAATACCGCTAAAAGAAGAATTCATAAATTTTTTCTCTTTAGATGCTGCGAATCGAAAATCAAAGGCGGAAGAATATCTAAAAAGCTTAGGTCTGGATTCAAATAAGAAAACTATATTGATAGTTGGTGGCTCACTTGGTTCCCAAAAAATAAATTAATTAGCTGAGGAATTAATAGATTTTTGCCAAGAGAATTCCTATCAAATTATTCACAGCTTCGGGAAAAATGGCGATTGTAATAGTGATCTATCCAAAGGTTATTATGCAACAGATTATATAAATCAAATTTATTTGGCTATAAATTGTGCAGATTTGATTATTTCTAGAAGTGGGGCTGTCACCTGTGCTCAAATCGCAGTAGCCAATAAGCCAGCAATCCTGCTACCCCTCTCCATTGGAAATGGAGAACAAGCAGAGAATGCAAAATATTTATCTGATATTGGAGTTGGGGATTTAATATTAGATGAAGAATTAAATTTAAAGGATTTAAAAGGGAAGATTAGGGAGAAAATAGTTTCAAAATCTTCAGAAAGTACTGTAAATGTTGATGCAAAAGCCTTAAATCACCTGGAAGCTGTAGCAAAATTGGGTAAGGTAATCATGAATCAAGTTCTAGATTCAAATTGAGAAATTATTTAGGGGTGAGATGAGACCAGAATTTGAAAACCATGCTTTGCACTTCATGGGTATTGGTGGTTCTGGGATGAGCGGTATTGCTCGCATTGCGCTAGCCCGTAATTATCAAGTATCTGGTTGCGATCAGATCATGTCTAGCACAATTGAACAATTAAAGAGATTTGGTGCAACTGTTTTTATTGGTCACAGTGATCAACATTTGGCAGAGATGAATAACGGTGATTTCCTAGTTTTATCAACCGCTATATCTCAAAATCACCCTGAGGTTATTGCTGCCCAAATGAAAGGTGTGAAATTAGTACATCGTTCTGAGGTGTTAGCAGGCTTAATGAGAGGTTTTAGATCTGTTGCAGTAGCTGGAACACATGGAAAAACTACAACTACTTCTATGCTGACTGTTGCACTTCAAAATGCCGGAGTTAATCCTTCATTTGCTATCGGAGGCGCAATCACCTCTCACAGTTTTAATGGGCATCAAGGATCTGGTGATATTTTTGTTGCGGAAGCAGATGAATCAGATGGTTCATTCACAAATTACAAACCATATGGGGCAATAATTACCAATATTGAATTAGATCATGTGGATCATTTCCCCAGCTTAGCTGAGGTAGAAAAGATTTTTAATTCATTTGTAAATTCAATTGTAGAAGGCGGTTTTTTGGTAGCAAATGTGGGCTGTGACCGGGTAGCCAAATTATTGCAATTAAATAATCGCAAAGATATTAGAATATTCACCTATCAATCTGAATTAAATAAAAGTGGTGAAAGTCGAGAAAGTAATTATTGGCTTACCAACATTTCATTAACTGAATCAACCTCTCGGGCTCGGGTGGTATCAAATGGAAAAATATTAGGAGAATTATCTTTGCCAGTACCTGGAGCGCATAATTTGGAAAATGCATTAGCGGCTCTAATTGCAGGAGTGGAATTGGGAATTGATCCCAAGATATTTATTACTGGATTGGAAAACTTTACTGGTGCAAGGCGACGCTTTGAAAAGAAAGGTGAAGTAAATCAAGTTACAGTGATAGATGATTATGGACATCATCCAACAGAGATTGAAGCAACCTTAAAAGCTGCGCGACAATACTGCCCAAATGGGAAAATATATGTGGTATTCCAACCTCATAGATATTCTAGAACTCAAGCATTTGCTACTGAATTTGCTAAATCTCTTTCTTTTGCCGATGAAGTTTTTCTAACCCAAATTTATCCGGCAAGTGAAAAAAATATTCCAGGAGTAAGCAGTGATTTAATTGTGGCTGCTGATAATTCTGGAAAAATTCAATTAATTCCATCTTTAGTAGAAATTATTAATGAATTAGTTAGCCAAGTGAAACCTGGTGATCTAGTTATTATGCTTGGGGCGGGAGATATTAATTCAATGGCTCCCGCATTATTAAATGAACTTGAAACCAAATTTCATAAATAGAATTTCAAAGATAGAGATGAAAAAATATAGAGCTAAGATGCTGTTACCTATATTGCTATTTACAATAATAATTGGTGTTGCCGGTTATGTATTGGAGTGGTCTCCAATCTTTGCTATTAAAAACTATTCTTATTCAATATCTGGACCAGTAGATAGCAATTTCGAACCAAATTCCTTTTTCAACACTGGATTGAATAACTCCCATATAAAGATTTATTCGGGGGAACCTATGGCCAGAATAAATTCGGGAACTGTGCAAAAAGTAATCCAAAAGAATTCAGTAGTAGCCAAGGTTCAAGTTAAAAAACAATGGTTTGCCAAGAATCTGAAAATATTGATTACTTTACGAACACCTGTAGCCCAACTAAAAAGCAATACTTTTTTTGATCAATCTGGGCAGGTTTTTGAATCTCCTATTAATTATGGGAAGCTACCCCAGGTTAACTTGATTAGCTCAACCTTCAAAATTCAAAATTCACAGCTCCAGCAATTGACTGCCGCTGCAGCGAAAGTCATTCCAAACCTCCCTTCTATATATTTGAATCATCTAATTTCTCTGCAAATAAATTCAACTTCTCAAATAGAGTTGAAAACAAATTTCAAAAAGCCATTCTTGCTAATTACTTTGGGAGATAGCAGCGATATTCCCCTAAAAATTCAGGTTTCCAGCAAGTTATTGAGTTTAAAAGAAAATGCGCATCTCTCCAGAATTGATGTAACTAATCCACTTTCTCCGATTGTGCAAAATTGATTAAGTAAGGATCTCTGG
>OMHY01000095.1 GCA_900298985.1 Streptomycetaceae bacterium | reverse complement strand
GGTTCTGCCACTGATCTAACTGTTGAACTTTCTAAAGAGGTAACTGCAGCACAGGTAAATGAAGCTATTAAAGCAGCAGCAGCTGGGGAGCTAAAAGGCTATTTAACTTATACTGAGGATCCGATTGTTTCGGCAGACATTGTTACCGATTCTGCTTCCTGTATTTTTGATGCGCAATTAACTAAAGCTATTGGAAATCAAGTAAAGGTTATTGGTTGGTATGACAATGAATGGGGTTATTCAAATCGATTAGTTGACCTCATTAACCATGTTTCTAAATCTCTGTAAGTGGTAATTCAGTAGATGCTAAATACTTTAACTGATTTAGAGGTAAGTAAGTTATCGGGCACCTCCGTTTTATTGCGATGCGATTTAAATGTACCTTTAAAAGAGGGCGTAATTACAGATGATGGCCGCATTCAAGCCTCTTTGCCCACCATTAAATATTTATTGGAGCATGGCGCAAAGGTAACGATTATGGCTCACTTAGGAAGGCCAAAAGGTGAGCGAAAGCCAGAATTATCTCTAGCTCCAATTGCAGTTCGTTTAAGTGAATTACTAGGTGTTAACGTAGTTTTTTCCTCCAGCATTACCGATGCGAAAGCACATCAATCTGAATTAAAACCAGGAGAGGTGTTGCTTTTAGAAAATATTAGATATGAAGCAGATGAAACCTCTAAAGAAGAATCTGAAAGACAACGGTTAGCCAAAATACTTGCTACCTATGGTGAAATTTTTGTCAGTGATGGTTTTGGTGCGGTACATAGAAAACATGCTTCAGTTTATGATGTAGCAATATTGTTGCCATCTTATGCAGGCTTTTTAGTAGCAGCTGAGGTGAAAGTATTAAAGCAATTAACTGAAAATCCAAATAGACCTTATGGTGTTGCATTGGGTGGAGCCAAAGTTTCTGACAAATTAGCAGTTATTGAAAATTTAATTGAAAAAGTAGATGAATTATTTATTGGTGGAGGAATGGTCTTTACCTTTCTTAAAGCTCAAGGAAATGAAATTGGAAAATCACTTGTAGAAAATGATCAACTAGAGGTGGTTTCTAAACTTATTGCGAGAGCGAAAGAAAAAGGGGTAAAACTTCACCTACCTACAGATATTGTGGTGGGCCCAGAGTTTTCCCCAAATGCTGCAGCAACTGTAGTTCCAGTTGATCAAATACCAGCAAATCAATTAGGACTTGATATTGGACCTGATACCGCTACTCAATATGCTACAGGTATTAAACAATGTGCCACTGTATTTTGGAATGGACCGATGGGGGTTTTTGAATTTCCGCAATTTGCAAATGGCACAAAAGTATTAGCAAAAGCTTTAACTGAAGTTAAAGGTTTGAACGTTGTAGGTGGAGGAGATTCTGCCGCAGCGGTAAGGACCTTAGGTTTTAGTGATTCAGAGTTTGGATATATTTCAACTGGAGGCGGAGCTTCACTAGAATATCTCGAAGGGAAAGAATTGCCTGGAATCAAAGTATTGGAGCATAAATAAAAAATGACACGCAAGCCATTAATTGCTGGAAATTGGAAGATGAATCTAAATCATCTGGAGGCAATTGCGGTTGCGCAAAAACTTTCTTATTCCCTTGAGGATAGAGATTATGAAGCGGTGGATGTTGCTGTAATCCCTCCCTTTACCGATATTAGATCTATTCAAACTTTAGTTGATGGTGATCGACTCTCTTTTGTTTATGGAGCGCAAGATATTTCACCGGAAAGTTCTGGAGCATTCACCGGTGATATCTCTGGCTTAATGTTAAATAAACTCGGTTGCTCTTATGTTTTAGTTGGACACTCGGAGCGACGTTCCATTCACAATGAAGACGACAAGTTAGTAAATCGAAAAATTCAAGCGGTGCTAGCAAATGAGATGAAACCAATTTTTTGTTTTGGCGAAGAGCTATCAATCCGGGAAGCTGGATTGCATATTGCACATTGCCTAGATCAGTTGCGTAAAGGTTTAGATGGTTTTCATAAACCAGATTTGAAGAAAATTGTTTTTGCTTATGAACCGGTTTGGGCTATTGGCACAGGAAAAACAGCAACCCCGGAAGATGCGCAAGATATGTGCCAAGCGGTTCGAAATGAATTAGCGAAAATTGGATCCCCGGAAATTGCTGAGAATGCGATTATTCTCTATGGCGGATCTGTTAAATCCAGCAATATTGTAGAGATCATGAAGCAACCAGATGTAGATGGTGCCTTGGTAGGTGGGGCTAGTTTAGACCCGGAAGAGTTCGCCAAAATCATTAAGTTTTATAAAAATATCGTTACTTCTGAATAAACCCTATTAAATAGCAATTATCTATTGTTAAACTAAAGCCCTTAAATCAAGTTCAGAGGGGTTTTATGAAAATCAATAAGAAGAATTTAATTGCTGCAACTATCTCGGTTGCTTTGGTTGCAATCACTTTGCCAGCACATGCTGCAACTGTAGATGCGAAAGCGGCAGCGCTAGTTCCAAGTAATTTGAAAACAAAAGGTGTATTAGTAGTGGGTGTTGATGCCACTTATGCACCAAATGAATTTAAAGATGCAAAGGGAAATGTAATTGGTTGGGATGTTGAACTATTTACTGCTATGGCTGCCAAAGTTGGTTTAAAGACCAAATATGTAGTTGGTACTTTTGATCAAATCATTCCACAAATTAAAGGTGGCAGATATGATGCAGGTGTCTCTTCATTTACTGACACCAAGGAGAGAGAAGCACAAGTTGATTTTGTAGATTACTTTTCTGCAGGAATCCAATGGGCTGCTCGTAAAGGTGTAACTCTTGATGCGAATAATGCATGTGGCAAACAAATCGCAGCTCAAACTGGAACTACTGAAGTTACAGATTTACAAGACAAGAGCAAGGCTTGCACTACCGCAGGTAAAAAAGCTATCAAGATTTTGCAATATGACACCCAAGATCAAGCAAATGCTGCCGTTATTTTAGGTCGTGCTGATGGCTTAACTGCAGATTCACCAGTAACTGAAAATGCAGTTAAAGCATCCAATGGAAAAATGGTTTTAGCAGGTGCAATTTATGGAGCTGCTCCTTATGGTTATGCACTTGCTAAAGGAACTACTCTTCCTAAAGCATTGTTAGCTGCGCTGCAGGATCTAAAAGCAGATGGAACCTATATGGCAATCCTTAATAAATGGGGAGTGCAAGCAGGTGCTGTAAGCACCTATGGAATTAATGGTGCCATCAACTAAAGAATCAATTAAGGCTGTTCCGCTGCGCCACCCGTTTCGGTGGGCAGCGGCAGTCTTTCTTTTTGTTTTAGCAATCGCATTTATTTATGATGCAGCCCACCGAAAAGCATATGACTGGCCAACTTATCGTAAATACTTTTTTGATAGTCGAATTTTGGCTGGAGCAGTTGTCACAATTGAATTAACAATTTTAAGCATGGTAATTGGGGTAGTACTAGGTGTTGCCTTAGCTGTTATGCGAAGATCTCCTAACCCAATATTTCGCGCCATTTCAGTGGTTTATATTTGGTTTTTCCGCGGCACTCCGGTTTATGTGCAACTAGTATTCTGGGGACTTAGCACCACTATCTATTCCTCAATTTTTTTGGGAATACCTGATATTCATTTTGGAAAAATATTTTTAGGCTATCACTTCCCACTTTCTCAAAATACACCAATCTTCTTTTTAGCAATGCTCGGCCTGGGATTAAATGAAGCGGCTTATATGGCAGAGATTGTGCGCGCTGGCTTACTAGCTGTCGATCGCGGCCAAGAAGAAGCTGCGATGTCACTTGGTTTTGGTTGGTGGCAAACTATGAGAAAAATAGTTATACCGCAAGCACTTCGAATCATCATCCCACCAACTGGCAATGAATCTATCTCAATGCTAAAAACTACCTCTTTAGTTACCGCCTTACCTTTAGTTACAGATCTTTATGGTCATGCTCGGGATATTGAAAGTGTTACCTATGACCCAGTCCCAATTTTGCTAATTGCTTGCACTTATTACATATTGATGACCTCGGTAATGATGGTTGGACAATATTTTATGGAGAAGCGATTGTCCAAAGGCCATCAAGAATTAAAGGTTGTTGCAGTTGGATAATTCAAATCAAATGGTAGTGGTGAAAGATGTCCACAAAAATTATGGCTCCCATGAAGTTCTAAAGGGAATATCTTTAGAGGTAAATCGGGGAGAGGTAATGGTTCTAGTTGGACCATCTGGTTCCGGTAAATCCACCATGCTTCGTTGCATTAACCATTTAGAGAAAATTAATTCTGGTCGAATCTATGTAGATAATCAACTTATCGGTTACCGGGAAGCACATGGAAAACTTTATGAATTAAAACCAAGTGAGGCTTCTGAACAGAGAACTGGCATTGGAATGGTATTTCAAAAGTTCAATTTATTTCCACATATGACCGCGCTAGAAAATGTAACTGTTGCTCCAACCTCGGTTGGTAAAGTTTCAAAAGAAGAAGCGATCCAAACCGGGAAAGAATTATTAAATCGTGTTGGTTTAGGGAACAAACTGGAACATTACCCTGCGCATCTTTCTGGGGGTCAACAACAAAGAGTCGCAATTGCTAGAGCACTTGCAATGAAACCAAAGTTAATGCTTTTTGATGAGCCAACTTCTGCTTTAGATCCAGAGTTAGTTGGAGAGGTTTTAGATGTAATGAAAGAATTGGCTGCATCCGGTATGACTATGGTGGTAGTTACCCATGAAATGGGTTTCGCCCGTGAAGTTGGAGATCATCTAGTTTTCATGGACCAAGGAGTGGTTGTGGAATCGGGAAATCCGGCAGAAATACTTGCCAATCCGAAAGAGGAGCGTACTAAATCCTTTTTGGCCAAGGTGCTTTGAAATAGCTTCGTTGTAAAAACACTTTCATCATTACCAGAATAAAATCAATTATTTTGAAGTCTTGAAATGGAATCTTCTATTTCATCTATTCTAGATTCGAAATCGAAAAAGTTACTATCTAAAGAATTGATAGCTTGGATAATTTCATTGATTTCATTTGCTATTTCCCGACGCTCGGATTGAATATCGCTATTGCGCGAAATGGTGCTAATTTTATTTATACTCATTTATTCTCCTATGTTCAGTTTACAAGCAATTAATGATATGTGAAAAGAATTGCAATATTAATTCTGGAATTTAGATTAAAAGTTTAGTATGGAAATTCAAGCGACTTTTTACCCTTTAGAATAATTTTTATCAAGATCCCTTTTTTGATTTTCAGAACTCACACGTACTTATGTGAAAATTCTTAAAATATGTATTATGCAATTTTTAAATCTTTTTTTGTGAGAGATATTTGAGTAATATGCATTTTGAACCTAGGGCAATGATAATCCAAATTAATTCGAGTTTGTCAGGGTCTCCATATTCTTTTCCAACGGACAAAATAGGACTTGAGAAAATTACCGCTGTTTGTAATGCAATGGAAAAAATCAATCACAATTTAGAACAGCTAATGTTTATTGAGGATTTGCCTTCTACATTAACAAAAAGTTTGAGAGCTAGAGAAATATATGAGAGCAATGCAATTGAATTTCTAGGGGCGGATTTACGAATAACTGATGAAGTAATTGAAACCCGCTTAGAAGAGCACTCTAGTATTCCTGAGTTTGTTGAGTGGGCTATGACGGAAGGAATAAAGAACGATAAACATCTTTTTGACATAATTGGGCTTACTGCTGCCAGAGAATTGTCTAGGCAAATGTCTTCCAATATAGATCGGCCAATCACCGAAGCAGATATACGTGCTCTTCATAAGCAAATAATGGGCAATGATCCATTAGCAGGTAAATACAAAATCTTTTTGAATAGAATAGATGGTAATAATCACCATATTCCCGTAAGTCCAGCTGATACACCTGCAGCTATGAACGAATTTACAAAATGGCTGAATTCATTAACTAGAAGAGGTTCTAGGTCGTGGCAATCTATTGTGAAAGCTGCAGCGGTCCACTGCTGGCTTACTCACATTCATCCTTTTTCAGATGGAAATGGAAGAATTGCTAGACTTCTTGCGAATCTAATATTAGCTCGTGAAAATATGCCACCTTTAATTATAAAAAGTGATTCGCATCGTACTAGATATATAGAAGCACTAGATTTTTCAGATAGAGGCGGGGATCTTTCTAAATTGATACGAATATTCTGTAAAGCAGAAGAGCGAGTAATTGATGAAATGCATGATCCTCATCTTGCCCAGTTAATGTTTGAGCAAGATATCGGGTTATCAATTCCCGAAGGTTACAAAGCATGGACTTCTAACGTAATGGAATTTACGAGAATTTTGAAAAATATTTGCAATGAAAACTATTGGAAAGTTGAATTTAGTGGCGTTCCTTCACCAAGTGAATTTAATCGCATGTGTAAAGGTCTAAAAGCCCAAAAAACTGAAATATTCAAAATTATGAATAACGATGGTATAGAACTTGGGATCATATATTTAGGTTATCGGCCCGAATGGATAAAAAAGGAAAGGAAAGCTATGGATATAAATGCTCCGTGTTTCTTTCTCGCTTTTGTTGATCTTAAAAATCCAGTAAATCAATACATTAAATTAGATCGAAATAGTGGAGTTAAAGGGGTAACTATGTTCCTATTAGATTCTAATTCTAGAATTGCTACAGGGTGGGGTCATACCAATGCACCAATTGCAAAGTTCCAATTTCAGGACTTGGCGAACTCAATTTTTGAGGTATTTCAGTGCTTGCAATTATAAACTTAATTGAAGCTCAAGATACTGTTAATAGTTTTATTCGGGGAGCCTCACTAGTATTTTGATATTAAGGCCTAAAAAGTGTAAGTTGGGGTTCCTCTAGGGAGTAAATTCAAGGTGTAAATCCAAAGGAGCGAATAAGTGGTAATTGCACTATCTATTATTTTGATTGCGACCAGCATATTGATGGTCATGTTGGTCTTGCTACATAAGGGCAAGGGCTCTGGTTTATCTGACCTCTTTGGTGGGGGTATCTCTTCTAACTATGGCGGATCCAGTATCGTAGAGCGCAATTTGGATCGAATTACTATCGTAGTGGGTGGACTTTGGTTCGCTTCTTCGGTCGCGCTTAGCCTGTTAATTAAGAAATAAAATATAAAATTCTCTGGTTCAAGCAATTGAACCGCTAATTAAGATTTGAATTTTTGATTTGAAGGAGTGGTAAATGGGTTCAGCAATTAGAGGCAGTCGAGTTGGCGCCGGACCAATGGGAGAGGCGGAGCGCGGCGAAGCAATTGCGCGTTTTAAAGTTTCTTACTGGTGTGCAAATGGACATGAGACAAGACCTTCCTTTGCAGATGATGGAACTGTTTCTATTCCTGCAGAATGGGATTGCCCCAGATGTGGTTATCCAGCGGGTTTAGATAAAAACAATCCACCTATTCCTTCAAAAAATGAACCTTACAAAACACATTTAGCTTATGTAAAAGAGCGTCGCACTGGTGATGAAGCCAAAAAGATATTAGAAGATGCGTTAACTAAACTTCGCGGAGATGACGTTCTTTAATTAAGTTAGTGCTTTTAGTAATTTACTAATTGCCTTATTTTTATTTTTTAAGTGAATTCTGATTACTGGAAAATTTCTAGAGGATAACGCTTTGCCATCGCCAATGGCTTGAGCCATTTGAAGTTGATGGAAAGTAAATTCTTTTCCTGGTATCTCTAAGTCTAACTCTGAATCAGAAGTGATTTGAAGAAAACTACCATTTAGCTGTCCACCTTTATGAAATTGACCAGTTGAATGCAAGAAACGTGGACCCCAACCAAAGGTGCAACCTATGTTAAGTTTGCTTGCAAGTAGGCGGCGAAGTTTAGCAATTTCAGCATCTTGAATTCGATTGAGATAAGCCATTATTGCTAGATAATGAGAGTTGCCATCATTTCGTAATATGGTTAATACTTGGTTGAAATCTTTTGCACCAAATATTTGTAAATCATTGTCCTCATAATCTGGAGTCTGGGTGCTAGCAGGAGAGTTTAGAACTTCTAAAGTACGTTCTTTAGCTTCTGCAACATTTGGCTGATTAAATGGATCGACCTTAAGCGCCTTGCCTAAAAGTGCGGTAACAAACTCCCAAAAAATGAATTGAGAACCTAGTCCGCCTTTTACTAGTAAAGATTGGGAATTTTGAATTGGAGCATTTTCCTCAAAAAATATTTTTAATACATTTCCTGCAACCGGAGCAGAATCTGATTCAAGGACTATTGGCAATCTGCCTTTACCAGATTTACCAGTGGATTCAGCAATTAATTGCTCAATCCAATCCGCAATTCCAGGAAGGTTAGAGCCTTCATCAATAAATGCAACATTTTGTTGATTAAAGTCAGTAAGTATTGTGGCTAATTTAATTACTGGGGAATTTTCATTTGCAATACTAGAAAGTATTTGGGAAGCAGATTGCATGATCGGATCTAAATCAATTCCCATTAATGTAGCTGGAACTAATCCAAAAGCACTCAATGCACTATAGCGACCTCCAACATTAGGGTTTGCATTTATCACAGTCAAACCTTTGGACCTTGCATCTTGATCAAGGGGTGAGCCTGGATCAGTGACAATTACCATGTGTTTTGAGATTTCTAAATTGGATTTAGTGAAGAGAGATTCAAAATATGCTCTTTGCGAAGCGGTCTCGACAGTAGAACCTGATTTTGAGGAAACTATAACTACTGTATTTGATAAGTCTTTTGGAATTGAATTAGATATTTGTGAAGGATCAGTAGTATCTAGAACTGTAAGTTTTTTATTAAATACTTTGGCAAATACCTCTGGCGCTAAAGAAGAGCCACCCATGCCGCATAAAACAATATTGTTTAAATCATTTGCCTTTTGAAATTCTTTTAATTTTTCTAACTCTGGTTTTAGCCCTCCATATTGAGCTGGTAAATCTAACCATCCAAGTCGAATACTGGCTTCTGCTTGGGCTGCTTTACCCCAAAGATTAGAATCTTTGGCGATTATTTTTGGAGCAGCTTTGTTCAATTCCTTTGTAGTGGGAGAGTTAGGATTGAAGTATTTGGTAGCGCCACCAACCAAAGTGATGCAACCAGCCATTTCCTGTTTTACTTTTTCCTTTAACTCCAGCCATGAAGTTTGAAACTTTTCTACACCTTCAGATTCAAGTTTTTGAGTAACTTCCTGTAGATCTATTCCAATTGCTTTTAATTGGGCCATCAATTCTATCGCTTGTTCTGGATTGATTCTTAGATTGGGGGTTGAATGGTGATCTCTAATGTAATCCAAAGTTGCTTGTGGCATTGTGTTTACAGTGTTCGGGCAGATTAATTCTGTTACATATAGATCCTGGGGATAAGCAGGATCTTTTACGCCAGTGGATGCCCAAAGAGGTCTTTGAATATTGCCTCCAGCATTTGCAATTACCTGCCATCTATTTGAGGTAAATACTTTGGTGAAAGCTTGATATGCCAAGATAGCGTTAGCTATTGCAATTTTTCCACGAAGGGGATGGTTGGCAGCAATTGCATCTAATCTTTTATCAACCTCAGAATCAATGCGGGAGATAAAGAAAGAGGCAACAGAATGGATATTGTTTATTGGTAGGTTTTTTGCAATTCTTTTTTCAAGCCCACGAATATAACTTTCCATAACTTCTAGGTATCGATCTAGAGAAAAAATCAAAGTTACATTTATAGAAATACCTTCACTAGTTAGGTATTCAATTGCAGATAAACCTTCACTGGTGGCAGGAACTTTTACTAATAAATTTTCTTTACTTACTTTTTGATACAAATAAATAGCACGGCTAATTGTTGCACTGGTTTCATAAGCAAGTTCTGGTTCTACCTCAATCGAGACTCGACCATCTATTCCATTACTCTCATGGTAAAGATCACTAAATAAATCACAGGCATTTGCCACATCATGAGTAGTTAGCAATTCAATGATTTGATCTAGGGAGAAACCATTTTGAGTAAGGGTTTCAATATCATTTTGATAAAGTTTTGATTTTCCAATCGCGCTTGAAAAAATAGCTGGATTGGTAGTAACGCCCCGCACCTTTGAATTAGCAATTAATTCCTTTAGATTTCCAGTGGCTAAGCGGTCTCTAGATAAATCATCTAACCAAATAGAAACTCCGGCCTTGGTAAGGTTGGCAAGATTTTCACTCATTAATTGCTTCCTCTTCTTTCAGTTTTCAAGAATGTAAATTTATTTAATTTGGCTCTTTACCGCTTTTACCACTGCATCTGAAGTAAAGCCATATTTTTCAAATAATCTATTAGCAGAGGCAGATTCCCCAAAATGATTAAGAGAAATCGCTATTCCAGTTTCTCCCAATAGTTGATACCAGGAATCAGGTACACCAGCTTCAATGCTTACTCGAGCAGTTATTGATTTTGGCAAAACTGATTCTTGATAATCAAGTCCCGATTCTTTAAACCATTCCATACAAGGAACACTAACTACTCTAGTTTTGATTCCAGAATTTTCTAACTCTGCAGCGGCATTTAGCGCGACTTGTACTTCAGAACCAGAAGCCATAATGATTGCGCGATCTTCGGGGGATTGAACTAAACAATAAGCGCCTTTCGCTAAAGCAGAAGCTGATGCAAATTTATTTCGATCAATTACCGGTAAATTCTGTCTAGATAATGCGATTCCAACTGGTTTGTTACGTACTAATATTTCTTTCCAGGCAGCACTAACTTCATTTGCATCTGCTGGTCTGATTACTGCAAAGTTTGGTATTAATCGAAGTGCAGCAATATGTTCTACTGGTTGATGGGTTGGACCGTCTTCGCCTAGTCCAATACTGTCATGTGTCCATACAAAGGTACTTGGAATATTCATAAGAGCAGCTAAACGAACTGCACCACGCATATAATCACTAAAAACTAAAAATGTGCCGCCAAATGCTCTACTTAAACCATGCAATGCAATTCCATTTAGAATCGCACCCATGGCATGCTCTCTAATTCCAAAGTGAATGATTCGACCATAAGGATTTCCATCTTTCATTTGCGAAGTTGCGGGTAAAAAGGAACCACCTTCTTCGATGGCTGTCTCTTATACACATCTCCGAGCCCACGAG
>OMHY01000094.1 GCA_900298985.1 Streptomycetaceae bacterium | reverse complement strand
TGGTTCAGAGGTTTCTACATTGCTAGGTCGTATGCCATCAGCAGTGGGTTATCAGCCAACTTTGGCAGATGAAATGGGTCAATTACAAGAAAGAATTACCTCTACCCGTGGTCACTCAATTACTTCTATGCAAGCAATTTATGTTCCTGCAGATGACATTACCGACCCAGCTCCACACACTACCTTTGCTCACTTAGATGCGACCACAGTTTTGTCTCGTCCAATTTCCGAGCTAGGTATTTATCCTGCGGTAGATCCACTTGATTCTACTTCTCGTATTTTGGATCCAAGATATATTGGAGAACACCATTTCCGAGTTGCGAACCGAGTGAAGCAAATCTTGCAGAGATATAAAGATTTGCAAGATATTATTGCAATTCTCGGTATTGATGAATTATCAGAAGAAGATCGTATATTGGTTGGACGTGCTCGTCGTATTCAAAGATTCTTATCTCAAAATACCTTCGTGGCAAAGGTCTTTACCGGTATTGATGGCTCCTTTGTACCGCTTTCAGAAACTATTGCTGCCTTTGAAGCACTCGCTGATGGAAAATATGACCATGTTCCAGAACAAGCATTCTTTATGTGCGGTGGCTTGGAAGATGTAGAGCGCAAAGCTGCAGAGTTGGCAAAGGCATAATTGATGAGCTCACTAACTGTGGAATTAGTTTCACCCGAATCCAGATTATGGTCGGGTGAAGCTTCAGTAGTAAATGCCAGAACTATTGAAGGTGACATTGGTATTTTGCCTAATCACAGTGAACTACTTGGCGTATTAACTGAAGGTGAAATTTCCATAAAAGCAGTTGATGGCAGTGAACATAAATTTAATTTAAAAGGTGGTTTTATTTCAGTTGCTAAAAATAGAGTTTCGATCTTGGGTGAAAGCGAATAATTTAGTTAATAATTTGCCTTACTGATGCTCCCAAATCCTGGAGAGATTTAGCAAAACCAGGATAACCACGATCAATATGAAAACCATCATCAACAATGGTTTTTCCATCTGCGACCAATCCCGCTAAAACTAAGGCGGCTCCAGCTCTAATGTCAGTTGCTTGTACTGGTGCACCTGACAATTTTTCCACTCCCGAAACCGCCGCATGATGACCATCTACTTTAATTTGAGCACCTAAACGTCGAAGTTCATTAACAAACATGAACCTACCTTCAAATACATTTTCCGTTACCAAACACATTCCATTTGCTATTGAATTTAGCGCTATTGCCATAGGTTGTAAATCAGTTGGAAAACCAGGATAAGGCAAAGTCACAACATCAAAAGATTTTGGTCTACCAGAGGATTTAACTCTAAAACCTTTATCACTATCTAATATGGTGGCTCCGGCATGAGTAAGTTTTTCTAACGGTATTTCCAAATGACTAGATTTTCCATTTATTATTTCAATATCTCCTCCGGTCATCACCGCTGCAAAAGCCCAAGTCCCAGCAACAATTCGATCTGGTAAAACTTCATGAGTGGTTGGAGTTAAATGATCTACGCCAGTGATTTCAATTTGGTGAGTACCTAGACCATCTATTTTTGCACCCATTTTGATTAAGAAATTTCCTAAATCAACCACATCTGGTTCTCTGGCTGCATTTCCAATTACAGTAGTGCCTTTTGCCAAAGTAGCGGCGGTCATAATATTTTCAGTAGCACCGACGCTTGGAAAATCCAAATCAATTTTCGCACCTTTTAATCCTTGAGGAGCTTCGGTGATTACATATCCATGTTCATTGTAAACATTTGCGCCCATCGCAACTAATCCAGAGATATGAAAATCTAGACCTCTGGAACCTATCGCATCACCACCTGGTAGTGCCACCTCTGCTTTACCTAATCTAGTTGTCAGAGGACCTAGCACATTAATCGATGCGCGAAGTTTTCTAACCAATTCATATTCTGCCCGGTGTCCAATTTTTTCCGGAACTTCTATATGTAAAACGCCTTTTCCTTTTTCAAAACTAGAATCACATCCTAGGGTTGACAATAATTCTGAAATATAAGAAATATCTGCAATATCTGGGACATTGGTGAGAGTGGTTTTTCCAGTTGCCAAAAGGGAAGCGGCAGCAAGTTTTAAACTTGAGTTTTTGGCCCCTGATATTTGCACTGAGCCTTTAAGAGATGAAGGGCCATCAATAATGTATTGATTGGTCACTAATCACTCCTCTAAATCTTCAATTCCAGCATATTTCCGCTTAACGATACTACCAAACCTTATAAAGCAGATTTCCAATGGATATAGCCTACTAGGTGCAATAGGCTCCACCCATGGTAAATCTGACTCGAATTTATACAAAAACAGGTGATGATGGGACTACCTCTTTAGGTGATGGAAGTAGAACTTCCAAAAATGATCCAAGGCTCGAAGCTTATGCCACAGTAGATGAAGCAAATTCTGCAATTGGAATTGTTCTTTCACTAGATACATTGCAAAACCCAAATGATGAGTTAGCAGAAATGAAAAAAGTATTAATAAGAATTCAAAATGATATGTTTGATGTGGGAGCAGATTTATGTACTCCAGTGGTAGATGAACCCAAAATTGAACCTCTCCGAGTAGTTGAAAAACAAGTTCTTTATCTTGAAAATTGTATAGATAAATTTAATGAAAATTTAAATCCACTTCGTTCTTTTATTTTACCTTCCGGTACTCAATTATCTGCTCAGTTGCATTTAGCTAGAACTATAGTGCGAAGAGCGGAGCGTGAAACTTGGAATGCAATTCACTCCTTTGGGGCTGGTGTAAATCCATTAACTGCAAAATATCTTAATAGATTATCTGATTTATTATTTGTTCTAGCCAGGGTTGCAAATGCAGAAATTGGCGATCAACTCTGGGTACCGGGAGCAACTAGAGATATAGATTGATCAGGGGTGTAGTAATTTCCTGCTGATTGATTACCTAAACCAACGTTCATACATTTTCCAGTTATATTATCTATTGTCATGCCTTTACTTGATATAGTTTGAGCGCTAATCAGTAAATAGAATTTAACTTCCTTGGGTTTTGTTGCTCCGGAGTAGGTAACCAAATTTCCATAAGGGACATTGGTATTTGGGTCACTTGGATTTGGGCCAAGCACCTGCGAATCTATTTCCCAAGATTTACAGAGATTTTTGGCGGTGAAATAAACACCAGCACAAACATTTTTTGCACAAACTGAAGTTAATTTAGCAGCCAGAGTTTGGGAACCTTGAGATTCCCTCAAAATATCTTTAGTAGTAGCTCTTTTTCCATAGGCCGAGGAATTATCAATATTGTCTGTAATGTTAACAAAACCTTTAGGTGGCCAAATAATTGGCACGGGTTTTGGTTTATACGCGGGCTTTGGTTTATATACTGGTTTTGGGGGAAAGTAAATTTTCTTTGCAGGTGGTTTACTCTTATTAATGACCTTATTAGTTGTTTTACTAGTTTGTTTACTAGTTTGTTTGCTTGTTTGTTTGCTTGCTTGTTTGCTTGATTGTTTGCTAGCTGCTTTATTGGTTGGATTAATATTGAAAATAGGATTTTTTAGCACCTCTGCCAATGTGCCTGGCTGCTTTTTATTCTTATTAACTTGGTTGTTAGGCGTATTACTTTTAGAGGTATCACCCCAAGCGAAATTACCTACTGCCAAGATCACTAGTGCACAGGTAGCTGAAAGGATTCGGGGGAAAGTTTTTTGCAAACCTAATCCTCTTGAGACCACTTGAAGGTAAATATCGCTGCTACCAAACCAACTACTAACCAAATTGAAATTATTACAACTGCTTTAGTAAATTGCCAACTACCACCAGTTTCCGCACTTTTAAAGGAATCCGGTAGGAAAATAGAACGCATTGCTAGTGTGAGCCAGCGAAGTGGAAATAAGTCTGCAATAAATTGCATAAATTTAGGCAGCTGCGAAAAGACGAAGAAAACTCCACTAAAGAACTGCAATACAATAACTATTGGCGAAACAATAACTGATGCGCTTCTACCATTTTTAGGGACTCTAGCAAAAGCAATTCCAAGCAAAGTAGCACAAGAGGTCCCCAAAATAATAATAAAGATAAATTTGATCCATTGGTTCAGAGAACTTGGAAAAGGTACATGGTAAAAAATCACGCCCGCAGCCATTAATAACGCTACTTGTACTAGCATGGAGAATAGAACCAATATTATTTTTCCCAAGAAGTAAGAGATAGGTGAGATAGGTGTGCCTCGAAGCCTTTTTAGAGTGCCAAAATCTCTTTCCATCGGTATGGAAATTGCTAGGTTTTGAAAACCGGAATTTATTAAACCAGAGGCGATCATTCCGGCTGCAAAATATCTACTGAATGCAACATGGTTAGGCAAGTTTTGTTTGAATACAGAGGAAAAAATCATTAAGAGCAATAGCGGAAATGCAAAGGTGAAAAATACCGCTTCTCCTTGACG
>OMHY01000093.1 GCA_900298985.1 Streptomycetaceae bacterium | reverse complement strand
TATATAATGTTTGCAAAACTGCATTGGATTAATACTTTCTATCCCCTGATAGTTCCAGCTTTTTTCTCCGATGCGTTTTCCATATTTTTGCTAAGACAATTTTTCGCAACTATTCCAAATGAGTTATCAGATGCAGCTAAGGTTGATGGTTGCAATGAATGGAAAGAATGTGGAAAATAGTAATTCCTCTTGCCAAACCAGCGATTGCGGCTATCGGTTTGTTCGCATTTTTAGGGGCATGGAATGATTTCTTTTCCCAAAATCTGTATTTGATTGAGAATCCAAATAATTGGACTTTGAGCTTGGGATTAAATGAATTTACTAATTTTCACCACGTCAACCTCAATTTATTGATGACCGCCTCCTCATTATTTATGTTGCCAGTGATCATAATTTTCTTTTGTGCCCAAAAGGTATTTATTGAAGGTGTCACATTGACAGGAGTTAAAGGATAGAAATTGCAAAATCCCTACAACTATAGCAACTTTAGAAATTCCAAATTCAAAAAAATCTTTTTTTTGACCTTAAATTCATCACCGTTGCACGCTGCAGAAATTGCCAGAATAACCGGTTTATCAAAGCCAACAGTTTCTGAGATTCTTCGTTTGCTTACTGATTACAACTTGATAATAAGTGAAGTAGATGCAAGTGGTCGTACCTCTCGAGTATTTTATAAACCAAATTTAACAATAGGTTATGTACTGGGGATAGATGTTGGTTCCAGCATGATTCATGCCGGCGTACAAAATATTAAGGGAGAAATTCTTGGCGTTTTGGACCTTCCATTAAAAGATCATCAACCTAGTGTTTTAATCCAAAGCATTACTTCATGTGCAACATTGCTTCTTGAAAAGTTGAAATTGGATACAAATCAAATGATTTCTCTAGTTGTTGGGACTCCGGGAGTAGTAGATCCAATTACCGGCAGAATTTCAATTGCCGGAACTATAGATTATTTGGATGGGTTGCCAATGATTGATATTTTGGAGCAACATTTCGGAATATCTCCAATAATAATGAATGATATAAACCTATCTGCAATTGCGGAAAGAGATTTAGGTGAAGGAATTGAATATGATGATTTTGCGGTACTCTCAATTGGAAATGGTCTTGGTGCGGGATTAGTAATAGGAAAAGAACTTTATACCGGCAAGAATGGGGCAGCTGGTGAGGTGTTTTATTTACCCTTAAAAAATGGCAAAGACCCTCATCGAAACGCTACTAACCCTACTTTCAATGGATTAAAAGATATTTTGGAAATTTCGAAAGGGAAAGTGGATGTAGATGAGGTGATAAAAAAAGCATTGGCAGGTAATCAAAAGGAGATGGTTGCTTTTGATGAATTAATTGAAAGAATTGCATTATATATTGCCTCAACCTCTGCGGTCCTGGATCTGGAAGCGGTAATCCTATCTGGTGGAATCGGGAAAAAACTAACTCCCTTTGTCTCATTATTGACTAAAAAAATTTCCACATATTTGCCTTATATTCCACAAATAAAGATTTCAAACTTATCAGGAAGTCCAGTATTACTGGGCGCACTTCAAATAGGATTAGGTCGTTCCCGGGAAATTCTCTTTAATGAGAAATTCACATTTTCTCCGGATTTTGAAAATGAAATGGAAAAATAGGGATTGTTTTGTGAAAGGTAGATGGTGAGTAGATCTTTACATATTGATAAATTTTTATTATTTGATGAAGGTATTAAGAGAGCACGGGAAATGATTTCAGTGCATCAGCGAAATACTTCATTTGCTGATTTTAATATTGAATTAGAAACAAAGCGTAATCAGTTAGGTTTTGATCTGGAAATTTTTCTAGAATCTAAAAAGATTAATATCAACACCATCTCTCTTTCCGCTCTTAGAAGCGCTCTAAATTTCTTAAATGAACTTGACCGAACAAACAAATTAAATTCCGGGAAATTTTCCAAAGTACCTGGTTTTAAAATTCGTGGAATAGTAGAGGGTTTTTATGGCTTTCCTTGGACAGAATCTGAGAGAGAAGATGCCTTTAAAAAATTAGGTGATTTCAATATGAACACCTATTTGTTATCACCCAAGGATATTCCATGGCAACGATTTCAATGGCGAGAGCCATTTCAAGAAGATTTTCTAGGCAGTGTTAGGAAATATGTAGAACTTGGTTTAATAGAAGGCGTTGAATTGGCGGTAGCTGTTTCTCCGGGCTTATCGGTGGTTTATTCCGATCAAAACGATGTTGAGTACCTACTCAACCGTTATCGACAATTAGTTTCAGTGGGAGTAAAACATCTGGCATTACTGTGGGATGATATTGATTCAAGTTTACAAAACGAGGCAGATCAAAAGAAATATCATAATATTTCCGAGGCCCATGCAGATTTTTCCAACAAGGTATATCAAGAGATTTTGAAATTAGATCCAGAAATTACATTTACAGTTTGTCCAATGCATTATTGTGGAAGGGGAGATGAGTCATATCTTCAAGTTCTTGGGAAGAGCTTAAATCAAGAAATTAATTTATTTTGGACTGGTCGTTCAATTTGTTCTGAGTACCTTGAGATTGTGGATGCAAAAGTTTTTCAAGAAACAACTAAACGTTTTCCATTGTATTGGGACAATTTTCCAGTTAATGATGGAAGTTTGCGTCATTCCCTGTTTATCGGGCCAGTTCGTTCCCGAGAAGATAAGTTAGGGCAATACAGCGCAGGTTTGCTCTCAAACCCTATGACCCAATATCACATGTCTTTGTTCCCACTTTATACAGTTGGTAAATATCTCTGGGATCCAGAAAACTACTTACCAGATAAAAGTTGGGAAGAAAGTTTAGAATTTTTGATTCCAAAGGAAGTTGAGAGAGTAGCACTTCGTACCTTTTTAAGAAATACCATGGGTACAGTTACTGGTGGAGATCCTGCACCTGATGTAAGAAAAGCATTTATTGATGCTACTTATGCTAGAAGGCGGGGAGAGATAAAAGAAGCGTCTTCGATATTGAAAAAAGAAGCACAACGCTTAGAGGAAGCTTACATAGTTTTGACTAGTCCAACATTTTCTCATATCGAGATATATAAAGATATAGAAAAATGGCTAGTGAAATTCAAAATTGGTTATGAAGTTTTAGGCGAGTTATCAGAATTAATATCAAGAACTTCCTTTGATATCAGTAAAAATACAATGAAAGAAGATTTTGACTTAGCTTGGGCAGTAATAAGGCTGCGTGATCGATTTGATATTAGCCCTACAAATCTCTTCGGAGATGTGATTGAGGGATATTTGTGGGAATTGGCTGCTGAATTGGGGATTTGTCAAAGCGTTTAGAGTACAACTACTGGAATTGCGGGCATATTTCGACTTATTTCCCGGCAAATGATTAAGATTGAACCATGGAACAAAATAATGTCGACGCTCAATATGATATGAAATCAGAAATGGGCATGCAGCTCCAATCTATAGACACACTAGAACTTTCGGAAAAAGTAGAAGCTTTAGAATCTATACATTTGCAATTGCAATCTCAATTGGCTGATTTAGATAATCTTTAGAATCCAATTATGAAAACTAGACTTGATGCGGAGTTAGTGCGACGTGGTTTAGCCC
>OMHY01000092.1 GCA_900298985.1 Streptomycetaceae bacterium | reverse complement strand
GTAATTGATTATCACGGGCAGAAAAAAATAGATTTACCTGGTCTAATTTCCCTTTCCCGGCAGGGAGAGAAGCTGATTTTTGACCGGACTGTGCGCAAGGTTTAATTCACGCTAATATTCGCATCTACTCAAAATGTATATCTAGTTAAGGAGTGAATGTGGATCAACCAAATGTAGGCAATGATGTAGAAAAAGTTTTGGTAACACATGATCAAATTATTAATCGCTTAACTGAACTAGCTAGGCAGGTGGAAAAAGATTATGCCGGAAAAGATTTACTTTTAATTGGCGTGCTAAAAGGTGCGGTGATGGTGATGGCAGATTTTTCTCGGCTTCTAAACAAGCACATTGAAATAGATTGGATGGCGGTTAGCTCTTATGGCTCGGGTACAAAATCCAGTGGTGTAGTTAGAATCTTGAAAGATTTAGATATAGATATTAATAATCGGAATGTAGTTATTGTAGAGGACATTGTAGATACTGGATTAACTCTTTCTTGGTTAAAATCAAATTTGGAATCAAGAGGAGCAGCCAGTGTTGAAATTCTGACAGTGCTGAGAAAGCCGGAGGCAGCGAAAGTAAAAGTAGATGTGAAATATGTCGGCTTTGAAATTCCATCTGATTTTGTAGTCGGGTATGGCTTGGATTACAACGAGAAATACCGGAATCTGGATTTTATTGGGGTTCTCTCCAAATCTATATATGAGTAAAATTCGCCTTTTTCCTCAAAATGATAGAAAATTAGGATTCGAATTTCGAGACAAGTGAGATGCAGATTTAAATGAGTAATCCAGAGATAAATGAAGTTCCATCTTCAAATCAATCTGAAAACAATTCCCCAGAAAATAAAAATGTGGAAAATCAATCAGATAACAAAAGCAATCGTTTGAATAATGTTAAACCTAAGATGAAAAAACCTTCTAAGCGCGCTCGCAAATTTATTAGGACCCCACTTTTTTGGTTGCTAACCGCTATTTTGATTTTAGTGGCATTCTCACATTTTTCTACAAGTGGCCCGACATTTACTAAGGTAAGCACCTCTCAAATAATTGATGCAATAGGTTCACAAAAAGTTGAATCCGCAATAATTGTAGATCGCGAACAAAAAATAGAAGCGGTCTTGAAATCTGGAAACACTATAAATGGCGCCAGTAGAGTATTTAGTAATTATGTAAATAATCAAGAGCCTTCTTTAGTAAATGATTTAATTGCAAATCCACCCCCTTCTGCTTGGGATGTAAAAATACCAACACAATCATTTTTAATAACTGCGTTATTAAATGTATTACCAATCTTAGTAATAGGATTTTTACTTCTTCTATTTATGGGAAATGCTCAAGGTGGAAATAGAGTATTTACTTTTGGTAGGTCTAAGGCTAGATTGCAAAATAAAGATATGCCGCAAAATACTTTTGCAGATGTTGCTGGAGCGGATGAGGCAGTAGAGGAATTAAAAGAAGTAAAAGATTTTCTTTCCGATCCCAAAAAATATATGGCTTTAGGAGCAAAAGTTCCAAAAGGAATTTTGCTTTATGGACCCCCAGGAACTGGTAAAACTTTGTTAGCGCGTGCTGTTGCGGGTGAAGCTAAAGTACCTTTTTATTCTATTTCCGGTTCTGAATTTGTAGAGATGTTTGTAGGCGTAGGAGCATCTCGAGTAAGAGATTTATTTACTCAAGCCAAAGAAAATGCACCTGCAATTATATTTGTTGATGAAATTGATGCTGTAGGTAGGCAAAGAGGCGCTGGACTTGGTGGCGGACATGACGAGAGAGAACAAACTCTAAATCAATTATTGGTTGAGATGGATGGATTTGAAGGAAATGGTCAGGTAATAATGATTGCTGCAACTAACCGACCAGATGTACTAGATCCTGCATTATTGCGACCTGGTAGATTTGATAGACAAATTCCAGTTGATCGCCCAGATTTAAAGGGAAGATCTGCGATATTAAAAGTTCATGCTAAAAACAAACCGGTAGCAAAAAATGTTAATTTAGATGATTTTGCAAAACGTACCCCAGGATTTACCGGAGCTGATCTTGCCAACGTGGTTAATGAAGCAGCATTACTCACAGCCAGAGAAAATGCAAAAATTATTACCACCACTGCAATGGATGAAGCAATTGATCGAGTAATGGCTGGACCACAGCGCAAAACTAGAATTATGACTGAGGAAGAAAGATTAATTACTGCTTATCATGAAGGTGGACATGCGCTTGTGGCTGCGGCTCTACCTCATACAGATCCAGTGCATAAAATTACAATCATGCCACGAGGTCGTGCACTTGGTTACACCATGATATTGCCAGATGAAGATCGTTATGCAACTACTCGAAATCAAATGTTGGATCAATTGGCTTATTCACTAGGTGGTAGAGCAGCTGAAGAATTAATTTTCCATGATCCAACTACAGGTGCATCCAATGATATTGAGAAAGCAACTAATTTAGCCCGAGCTATGGTCACCCAATATGGCATGACCGAAAAGATTGGTGCAATCAAATTAGGAACTAATCAATCGGAACCATTTTTGGGTAGAGATTTTTCCCATCAACGAGATTATTCAGAAGAAGTAGCTGGGATTGTTGATGAACAAATCAGAACTCTAATTAATCAAGCTCATCATGAAGCTTATGAAATTCTAGTTGCGAATCGAGATATTCTAGATAACTTGGTAAAAATTCTTTTAGAAAAAGAAACAATTTTGAAAGATGAGATAGAACAAATTTTTGCTAAAGTTAAAAAGATGCCGGCACGTCC
>OMHY01000091.1 GCA_900298985.1 Streptomycetaceae bacterium | reverse complement strand
GCCGGATGCAACATGAGCATTCCAAAGTCTGGCCCCATCTAAATGAAGTTTTAATCCTAATTCATCAGCGCCCTGTTTCAATTTTTCTATTTCAACTAATGATTGCACCGTACCCCCACCAAAGTTGTGGGTATTTTCAACTGCTAATGCCACAGTGGATACTAAATATGGTCCTGCATTGGGATGGGCCCACTTTAAAGCATCAGCAGCAATTAATTTTCCATTTTCACTTTCCCAAGTTCTAGTTGTGATGCCACTAAAAACCGCCGCAGCACCTAACTCTGCACGAGCGATATGTGAAGTAATATCAACTAATAACTCTTCACCCGGATTCACCAAGGTTCTAATACCAAGTTGATTTGCCAATGATCCGGTGGGAGTAAATAAAGCAGCTTCTTTACCAAAAAGATTAGCTACTTTTTCCTCTAATAAATTTACAGTTGGATCATCACCATATACATCATCACCAACTGGTGCTTTTGCCATCACCTCTCTCATTTGTGGGGTGGGTTTGGTGACTGTATCTGACCTTAAATCAATCATGTAATGAACCTGCCATTGTTAGTGTTTCCGGTGGTGCTTTATCTCCAAGAACTATTGCATAAATTGCCAATATCATCAATATTGCACCGATGCCAATTCTGATTGTCAAGGGATCGTTTTTGAGCCATATTCCAAAAATCGCAGCGAAAGGTACTTCCATAGTAAGAATTACAGCAACCGAGGTTGCAGGTAATTTGGATTGTGCCAAGGTTTGGATTACAAATGCAAATGAAGTTGCAAGAACTGCGGTAAAAATTACAGCTTCCCAAACCCCTGCATCACCTGGTGTTTTAAAGCCGGAAATTGCACTTACTATTAATTCTAATATGGCTCCAGTTGCTAATTGCACTACCGCAAAACCATAAACATCAATTCCTTTAGCCCATTTACCTAAACTAATTATGTGCAATGCAAAAAGCAGAGCACCAATTAAAACCATGCCCTCACCAAATCCTAGATGCCAGCCAGTAAAGGAAAGTAAAAATAAACCAATTAGAGCGATGACTGTTGCTAACCATTGAGTCTTGGTAACTTTAATTTTTAGGAATAGAGCTGAGACAATAGGGGTAAAAACTAGGTACATACCGGTGATAATCCCTGCTTTAGAAACTGTAGAGTGCATCAAACCAAAAGTTTGACCAATATATCCCGAGGAGAGCAAGGTGCCAGAAATTATTCCTTTTCCTATATCATTTTTAGATAATTTTTTATAGAAATTTGGGCGAATTGCAATTAAGACTAAAGAAGCGATTAAAAAACGCCATGCTAGAAAAGACATAACATTGACTCGAGATAAGGTATTTTTCATTGCTACAAAAGAAATTCCCCAAATAGCTGCCACTGTGAGTAGTGCTATTAGATAAAAGTATTTACTCTTCGAATTTTGAATCATTTATTTAATAACTTTAGCCCTAATTTTTTCAAATATTGCAACTTCTTTCCCATGTTCTATTTCCATGCCTGGTGTTTCTAAAATTAGAGGCGCATTTTGTACCGCCTTATGAGCAATTAATTCTTCAAATGGAGCAGTACCTATATGTCCATCACCTATATTTTGATGTCTATCTTTTAAGGAACCACAAACATCCATCGAATCATTAGCATGAATTAATTTAATTCGCTCAAGTCCAACTAGTTTTACCAACAAATCTAAAGTCTCAGTCATACCACCTTTTTTCTTAATATCATGACCGGCAGCAAATACATGACAAGTATCTAAACAAACACCTACTTTCGGATGCCAATCCCAAGCATCCAAATATTTTGTAATATCTGGTAATAATTTAACTAATGATTGGCCTTGACCCGCTGTCGGTTCTAATAACAACCATGGGTCATCTTCTTTTAATTTTTTAAGTACCGGTTTAATTCCTTTGGAAATTTGTTTCCATGCTTGATTTACATATCCCTCTTCTACCGCAGAGCCGGTATGAATCACAACACCTAACGCTCCAATCTCTTTTGCCCTCTTTAAAGAGTAAGCAGTGGAGGCAACTGAATTTTCATAAGTTGATTGGGTTGGTGAACCAAGATTAATTAGAAAAGGAGCATGGACATAAACAGCTAAATCCATTTCATTGGCTAACTCTTTAAATTTTTGATCTGCTTCCGGATTTCCCTCCGGCATAGCCCAGGCTCTAGGGCTGGAAGTAAATACTTGAATAGCAGATGCATTAATATCTTTGGCATAGGAGATTGATCTTTTCGCCATGCCACCGGTGGTAGGAACATGGGCTCCTAAGCGAGGGAGTATCTTGGATTTTGATTCGCCTTTTGCTGATTTTGAAGTAGCCATCGGCGGACATACTACTAGTTATGAGCAGCAAGCAAACTCTTTAAAAAATCGGTTTGGTTAGCGAGTGGTTAAGGTAATTACAGTTCCAGCAACTGCAAAATTCCCCGAATCTGGAGAAACACCAATGACAATTGCGGTTGCGGTATTTTTCCCAATTACTTGAACAGTAAACCCTGCTTTTTCCATCTCTGCTCTAGCAACCGATAACTTCAATGAGTAAACATTGGGAATCTTAATTGGTGCGCCATCTGACACAAAGAGTTGAATAACTGTTCCAGGTGTTACCGGTTGGGTTCCATCTGGTGTTTGAGAAATTACTAAACCTGCCGGAACAGTAGGGGATGGTTCTGGAATTGAAGTAGGTTGCATTCCTAGAGCTTTTAATTCATTTAGAGCTTGATCTGCAGATTTACCAACGTAATTTTGAATTGTTACCGGAGCATTATTGTTTTGATTACTTGAATTGGAGCTCGGGTTTGAGTTATTAGAGTTAGGTGCGGTAGGTGTTGTGGGTATTGTAGTAGTTGTAGGTGCTGGTCCAGTACTAATAATTAATTTTAGAACTGTACCAGGAGCAGCATCTGTTCCTCCACCTGGTAATGAATCAATCACCAAGCCTTTACTTACCGTATCGCTTGATTGAGAAATAGTCTTTTTAGAAACTTTAAATCCCGCACCTTTTAGGGAAACAGTTGCATCTTGAATTGAAGAGTTTACTGTCAATGGAATAGTAATTTGATTCCCACCATTTGATACATCCATAGATATGACTGTATCTTTATTAATCGGGGAGCCTTGGCTTGGGCTGACTACAACCACAATTCCACTTGATACACCAGGGGAATTAACTTCATGCTTTATTACATGAGTTACACCTATACTTTTTAAATCTGTTACCGCTTGTGAAAAAGATTCACCAATTAATGTTTGGGGAACACGCAAACTTGATTTTGATTTGGTGAAATGGAAAATGGCTGCAAGTGCAATTACCACTAACAGTAAAATAGGTACTAACCTAAATAACTTCTTGTTTCTTTTAGTTTTCTTAATTGGCTTTTTCACTTTATTATTTGACATCTCTACTCTATCTCTTTGAAATTCATTTGATTTTTGGG
>OMHY01000090.1 GCA_900298985.1 Streptomycetaceae bacterium | reverse complement strand
GCTTCCAACATTGTTGGATTTGCACTATTTGCAATTGTTGCCCCTAACATTTTTCCAGCAGAGCCAACATATGGCAGCAACGGTTTTACATCTTTTTCATCGTAAGGCAAATTCAGAGTTGCAGCTAATTTTGACCAGAATATTTTCCCGGTTTTTGTTTGCAGTTGGGGCCATTGATAATTACCAATTCTCTCGACAACACTTGCTAACCTAGTAATGGCATTGTCCCTATTTATAAAAGAGCCATGCCCTGCCGTACCTGTGGCAGTAACTTTCATCCAAACAATGCCTTTTTGCGCACCCTCTACCAAATAAAGTCTTTTTCCATTTTCTAACGTTAAGGAAAAACCTCCAACCTCTGAAATTGCCTGGGTGCATCCAGCAAAAATATCTGGTCGATTTTTTACTAACCAATGAGATCCAAATTCTGAACCTGCTTCTTCATCGCCAAAAAAAACTAAAGATATATTTCGGTTTGGTTTAATTTTTTTTCTTGCCCAATAACGAAATACCGCAAGCATCATTGCATCAACATTTTTCATATCTACAGCGCCTCTACCCCAAATGTAACCATCTTTGATAGTTGCAGAGAAAGGATCTACTGACCAATCATTAGCATTGGCTGGAACCACATCAATATGTCCATGTACAACTAAACCAGGTAGGTCAGGATTTTTTCCGCGAATTTTGGCGGCCACTGATCTTCTTTTTTCTCCCGATGCAATAATCTCATTTTCAATTCCGACTTCACTTAATCTCTCTGATACATAGTCTGCGACTGCGACTTCATCGCCATTGCCTTCACCATAATTCACACTTGGAATTGAAATTAGCCCGCGGCATAAATCAATTACATCTTTTTCAATTTCCGCTAAATCTTCCGGGGCTAGGTTTAGATTTTTCAAAGCCACCTGTGAAATCCCGACCCATTCCTCATTAGAGCTCTTGAGTTCGGCAAATTGCTTTTCAGTAAGTTTAAAATCCATAGATATACAAGGATAGGGTATCTTTGGCTTCTTGGGATTACTTTTGAATGAATTAATTCCTAAATATCCTGTCCGGGTGGCGGAATTGGCAGACGCGCTAGCTTGAGGTGCTAGTGCCCGATAAGGGCTTCGGGGTTCAACTCCCCGTTCGGACACGTTTTTAATATTCTATTCTTTTTCCGTACTTAATTTCGAAATTCATAATCTACAATCCCGCTATGGCAGAGCTTATATTTTACTGTGGCACTATGGACAGCGGTAAATCAACTTTAGCTTTGCAAACTGCTCATAATCACAGATCTCGAGGGCGCAAAGGGTTACTTTTTACCAATTTAGATCGGGCGGGATATGGCCAAATTTCTTCACGTTTAGGTCTCCAGGCAGATGCTATAGAAATTGAGCCAGAGATGGATTTGCATAAATTAGTAGTTGATAAACTGAGTATAGGAGAAAGAGTAGATTTTGTAGTTGCGGATGAAGCCCAATTTTATAAAGCTGAAAATATTGAGCAATTAGCAAAAATAGTTGATGGTTTAAGTATTGATGTTTTTGCTTTTGGAATTTTGACAGATTTCAGAACCAAGCTATTTCCCGGATCAGCTCGATTGGTTGAGTTGGCAGATCGAGTTTTAACACTTCAAGTTGAAGCTTTATGCTGGTGTGGGCAAAGGGCGACCCATAACGCCAGAGTCTTGAATGGGGAAATGGTAGTTGAAGGTGAGCAAGTTGTGGTGGGCGATGTCGGCTCTTCAAATTCAATTACATATGAGGTTCTATGTCGCCGACACCATATGAGAAAAGTAACCTCGCGAAGTTCCGGTAGTGCTCAATTTGACCCGCTTCCATTTGCGAAGGAAATTAATGACTAATAGGTTTATCCAATGACAAATACCATTCCAACTTCCGGATATGCCGCTTTATCCCCAAAATCGAAACTAACACCTTTTAAGTTTGAGCGACGAGCAGTTGGTAAACATGATGTAGCTCTAGATATCCATTATGCAGGTATATGTCATAGTGATATTCACCAGGTAAGGGAAGAATGGGGATCCGCTCTATTTCCCATGGTTCCCGGTCATGAGATAGCAGGGATTGTCACCCAAGTGGGTTCAAATGTAACTAAATTTAAAATTGGAGATCGAATTGGGGTCGGCGTTTTTATTGATTCATGTCGGAAATGTGAAAATTGCCAAAAAGGAATAAATAATTATTGTTTAGAGGGAATGACCGGAACCTATAATGGTTATGAAAGAAACAGTCAGCAAATTGCATTTGGTGGATATTCAAATAAATTTGTTGTAAATCAAGATTATGCAGTGAAAATCCCAGACAACTTGGATCTAGCAGGAGTTGCGCCTTTGATGTGCGCTGGAATTACTTTGTATTCTCCGCTGAAACATTGGAATACTGGCCCTGGCAAAAAAGTTGGAATTATTGGACTAGGTGGACTAGGACATATGGGCGTCAAATATGCAAAAGCACTAGGGGCACATGTAACCGTATTTTCGCATTCGCCAAACAAAAAAGAAGATGCCTTGAAATTGGGTGCGGATGAATTTGTCTCCACAAAAACCTTAGATTCCGAATCAAATCTTTTTGCAATTTATAACAACACTTTTGATTTAGTTCTCAACACTACTGGCGTTCCACTAGACCTAAATCCATATTTAGAATTGCTAAAAACAGATGCGACTCTAGTTTTTATAGGTTTAAGCGGGCAACCATATCCAATCGAAGCTGGAAAACTTCTACCCAAACGAAGAAGTGTTGCCGGTTCCATGATTGGTGGGATGGATGAACTTCAAGAAATGTTAGATTTCTCAGGAGAGAAAAACATTGTTAGTGAAATAGAAGTAATAAATCCCGAGCAAATAAATGAAGCTTATGATCGCACTGTGGCCAGTGATGTTAAATATAGATTTGTAATTGATGCTAAGAAATTTTGAATCTATTTAGCAAGGGAAAATAAATAAGCTATTAAAGGTGCTAGAAATAGAGCTGGCATCATAGTTGCTACGCTTACTTGCCTTATTTTAGTTAAGCGCAACCCAATAGTGATGAGTAGTAATCCACCTACTGTATTCATGGCTAAAATTTGATAATGAGGTAAAGCCTTTCCCAGAAAAATTCCAATCACAGTCCAAATACCTTGATAAATTCCTACCGGTAAAGCAGATAAACCCACGCCCATACCCATTGCTGCAGCAAACGCAATACTAGTAATTCCATCTAAAATAGATTTCAAAATTAGCTGGGAAATACCAGTTTTCATTCCATCACTAATACTGCCTAAAATAGCTAGCGGACCGATAACAAATAATAAGCTCGCAGTGACAAAACCCTCAGTAAATCTTTGATTAGGTCCTTTTGCAAATCTATTCTTAACCGCATCTCCAAAAACTGTTAAATATTTTTCAATTCCGATTGCTTTTCCAAGTAGAGTTCCTAGGACTAAGGAAGCTAGCAAAACTAGAAAGGAACTTGATTTGGGAAGGTGTGAAGATAAATCCTTATCCCAAAAAGAACGTAAGGTATCAACCCCTGCAATAATTGTTACATAACCAAGAGTTTCAGTAAGTAATTCCCTGGTATCAGAAGCAAATCTTTCACCTACTCCAAAACCTATCGCTGCCCCAAGAAGAATTGCAACAACATTAACAACTGTTCCCGCGCCAATAAACATTAGCTATTTACCTCGCGCATAATAACGGCCGCGATCTTGGGTAATTGATAACGGATATTGATAGGCATTAGAAAGGTTTTCATCAGTAATAACAGCAGAAATTTCACCTTGCGCCACTATTAAGCCATTCGCTAAAAGCAAAGCATGTGTAGTTCCGGTAGGTATTTCTTCAATATGATGAGTTACTAAGATTGGTAAAGGTGAATTAATATCTGAAAACAATTGATCTAACCTACCAATCAATTCCTCCCTGCCTTTCAAATCCAAACCAGCAGCTGGTTCATCTAATAGTAATATTTCCGGATCAGTCATTAAAGCACGAGCAATCAAAACTCTTTTTTTCTCTCCATCACTTAAGGTATAGAAATATCTGTTTGCCAATTGAGGTATTCCTAAAATTGTTAACAAAGCAGTAGCTCGAGATTCATCCCAGATCTCATACTCTTCCTGCCATCTTCCCAAAATTCCATAACTTGCAGTTATGATTACATCAATAACTTTTTCTTCATTTTGAGCATAGGCTAAATCTGCTCCCAATGCCGGGGATAACAATCCAATCCGGGGTCTTAGATCAAATACATTTATTTTTCCTAATTGCTCATCCAAAATTTTTACTGTCCCTGAAGTTGGGTGATTTAAAGTTGCCAATAGAGAAAGCAAAGTGGTTTTTCCCGCTCCATTTGGACCAAGAATTACCCATCTCTCATCAGATTTAGCAGACCAGGAAATTGGTCCCAGAATGTTTTTCATTCCCCTGCGGACAACTACCTCAGAGAGTTCAATTGCATTCATATCTCACATTCTAGGGTAAAAAACTCCCAATCTATTTGAATTTCATCTATTAGAATCTCATGGTGTCCAAGCGCCTAATCCTCTTTGATATGGATTCGACATTCATTCAAGAGGAAGTAATTGATTTGTTAGCACAGGAAGCTGGTGTGGGAGATCAAGTCGCTAATTTAACTGAAATTGCTATGCAAGGAAAAATAGATTTTAGCGAGGCTCTTAAAGAGCGGCTGAAACTTTTTGCAGGTGCGGATTCCCAAATTATAGAGATTGTGAAGAACAAGATTTCCCTTTCCCCCGGTATATTAGAAATTATTAACCAGTGTCATCAAAAAAATTGGTTAATCGGCGTTGTGAGTGGTGGATTTTTAAATGTGATTGAAGATCTATTAAAGGAAGTAGGTGTTGATTTTTATAAAGCTCATCTTCTTGAGATTCATGAAGGTAGATTAACTGGGAAAATACTCGGTGAGATAATTGACCGAAATTACAAAAAACAATATCTAATTGATACAGCATCTAAATATCAAATTGACCTGAAAGACACAATCGCGGTTGGCGATGGAGCAAATGATTTAGAGATGATAAAAATAGCCGGTTTAGGGGTAGCTTACAATGCTAAACCGATACTTCGTGAGGCTGCAAATTTGCAGTTGGAAAAAGGACAACTAGCTAATTTAGTTCAATATCTATAACCGACAAGCGTGGATATCTGTAACTAGTATTCCTCTAGCTCCGATTTCCCATAATTGATCCATTAAATTATTTATGTCTTTCTTTTGGACCATAGACCTAACTGCTACCCAATTTTCTTTTGCCAAAGGAGAGATAGTAGGTGATTCAAATCCTGGCGTAATTTTTACCGCTGCATCAATATTATTCTTTTCAATATCATAATCTACTAACACATATTGCCTAGCGATGATGACTGAATTAATTCGATGTTCTACCTTCTCTAAAGCCTCATCTGCAAATTTATTTTTTGAGGTAATTAAGATAGCTTCTGATTTCAATATTGGATCTCCAAATGGTGCCAAACCTGCTGCTTTAAGCGTCCCCCCAGTGGAAACTACATCCGCAATAAAATCTGCGACTCCGAGTGGAATTGAAGTTTCTACCGCTCCATCTAGGGCAACAATCTTTGCACTAATCTTTTCTTTTTCGAGATATTCTGCCACTAGACCCGGGTAAGCGGTACCAATCCTTTTCCCAGACAAATCCTTTAGTGAATAATTCCCGGAATTCAAGCCGGCAAATCTAAATACACTATGTCCAAAATCCAGGGCTAACAATTCTTTTGCATCAACCTTACTATCTAGAAGCAAATCTCTGCCAGTAATTCCACAATCTAAATCACCATTACCCACATAAACAGCAATAT
>OMHY01000089.1 GCA_900298985.1 Streptomycetaceae bacterium | reverse complement strand
GATATTTTTATGGCAACTCTAATTTCATGCGATAGTGATCAATCAAAAATTACCAAGGCATAAAATCTTCGCAAGATGATTTTTGTATATCTAATACTTAAAGTCAACAATGCTACTGATAAAATTTTTGTTATATTTAAATGAATAATGAACGTATTAAGCAATTTTTAGGCAGGTAAAAATAAAGGGAATGTAGATAAGTTTTTCAAAATAATTATTAAGTTTTTTAAGTAGTAACTCTTTTCGATATTGAATATTTCTTAATATATTCCTGATCTAATTCCCAACCTAAACCTGGTGCATCACTTAATTGCATATAACCCTCTTTTAACTTAGGTTTATTGGCAATTAAGTTGTGCCAAATTGGATCACGCTTTGGATGAAAAAATTCCAAATAAGTTCCATGTGGAATTGAAGCCAATAGATGGGAAGCAACCTGAGGTTCTTCATGATGGGCCATCTTTACATCATAAACAGAGGCGATTCCAGCGGCTCTTCTCCATTCAGTTGGACCACCAGACCAGGAAGAATCAAAATTGCAGTAATCAATTGCTCCAGCTTCCATTAAATTTCTACATCCAGCTGCGGAAAATTCACTTTGTCCAGCGGTAACTGCAACACCACCTACATATCTCACATCTCGCATTGCCTTAATATCATTTTGCCAAATGCAAGGTTCTTCAAACCAAAGTAAATCATCACCAGCCACTAATTGAGAAAACTTAATTGCTTGAGGAACGGTATAACCTTGATTAGCATCAACGGCGATTCTAAAATTATCTCCACCAACTTTTCGAGCTCTCTTAAATCTTTGTGCATCTTCTTCTGGCGTTAAACCACCAATTTTAAATTTCATTCCGGCAAATTGCTCTTTTAATAAATATTCAACTTCTTCCTCAATTGTTAAATCACTTCCATAATATCCGCCAATAGTTATTACTGGGACTCTAGAACGATAGCCACCCCATAATTTCCAAAGTGGAATTTTTAGAGATTTACCAAACAAATCCCAAAGTGTTACATCAATAGATGCACATGCAACTAAACCTAATCTTCGATCTCGCAAAATATCCCAAGTTGCAGGCCTTGCCATTTCCCAAAGTAATTCAATATGAGATGCTTCTTGACCAATTAATTTTGGTGCAATTTCTTCATGAATTATTTTGTCAATCTCCATTAAACCAGCATCTTCATCACCAGCATACGCTTCCCCAATTAATCCAGAACTGGTATGGATGCGAGTAATAATTGTGGAACGATGCGTCATTTTGTAATGACTGCCTTTATAAACAGTAGCAAGAGGAACGCGAATTGCTTCAGTTTCAATTTGAGTAATTTTCAAATCCAACTTTTCTCACTCCTCTCAAAACCGAAATCCTTGGAAACGTTTCCAATACTAGTGAGGGTTTTTGGAAAGTCAATGCTCCTAAGGGGGTTCACCTAGAAGATTTTGGTTAGTACAATTCCGGCACCGGGGAGTTGTTTAGAGATAAATTGGCATTGAAATAGCACTTTTGAGCGTGGAGGCAATTTGGCTAAGGGCAAAAAAGAGAACCGGGTACATATAGAGGATGTAGCTAAACGTGCAGGGGTTGCCATCTCCAGTGTTTCCCGAGTACTAACTGGGCATAAAGCTGTATCTGAATCGATGCGCAACAAAGTGGAAAAAGCCGCTCTAGATTTAGGTTATCAACCTGACCACTTAGCACAATCCTTAAGAAGAGGTTCTACCAAAACAATTGGATTCATGATTAGAGATATTATGAATCCATTCTTTTCAATTATTGCGCAAAGTTGTGAAATCGAATTGCGCAAATCCCATTACTCCATGATCTTAATTAATTCTGCTGGTAGTGAAAGCACGGAAAAATCAAATTTTGGAGTATTAAAAAGTCGAAGAGTCGATGGAATTATCTCCTCCTTGGTCTCAGAAAGTAGTTTTACTAAGAATTCATTAAATAGTTTTACTGCGCCCATTGTTTTACTAGATCGCGAAATTTCCGGCCTAACAACTAGTTCAGTTCTTTGTGATCACACTTCGGGAGTATTTGATGCAACCAAATACTTACTTTCTCAAGGACATAAAAGAATTGCTTTTATCTCTGGTCCAGAAAATATTTATGTGACTCGAAATAGATTGGATGGTTATGAAAAAGCCTATGAATCTTTAAATTTAAAACCGCCAAAAGATTTAATAAGATTGAAAGATTTCTCGGAAAAATTTGCTAAAGAGGAGACTCATAAATTATTTAAAATGTCTAACCCACCGACCGCAATTTTAGCTGGTGGTATTGGCTCATCAGGTGGAGTGCTACATGGTTTAAAAGAATTAAAAATTGATTTAAATCAGGTTAAATTTATTGCTCTAGATGAATGGCCCTTTTTTGACTTACTTTCACCTGGTTTATCTTCGGTCCATCGTGACCCCGAGACTATGGGCAAATATGCAGCCAAATTAATGCTAGAACTAATTAATGGCGGCAAGCCTAAATCAATCTTGATTCCTACTACTTTTAAAAACCGGGATAGGGCTTCAAAGTAAAATGCCTACTAACTATGGAGATCGGTTTCTGGAGTTACTTTCAACCAATAAATCTCTGGGCGCGGAAAACATAATCGAATTAGCTTTTCGAGATTTCATAGCAAATGTAATTTCCGGGACAAACAAATATCAAAAACCTCTCAACACTGCAAGAGAATTAAATGCTCAACTCTTAACTTTAATGAATAGTGCAGGAGATCTAGATGCTGTTG
>OMHY01000088.1 GCA_900298985.1 Streptomycetaceae bacterium | reverse complement strand
GCTAGTTTGATCAGTAGAGGTATCTATTCCCAATATATATTTCATAATACAAGCTTTCCAAATTTTTCAGAATTACTTGAAAAAGTAACCTCTCGGGAATTTTCAGAGGTAATATCTATTTGTACTTGTAAATAATCAGATGAGATGCGAGCAGTAAAATGGTTGCCCCATTCAATCACCAAAATACTTTTTTCTAGATAAGATTCAATATCTAAATCATCAAAAAATGCCATAGGTGAGCCTTGTAATCTATATAGATCTATATGCACTAATTTTGGATTAGAATTATAGATTTTTGAAATTGTAAAAGTAGGAGAAGTTATTTCCTTAATTCCTAAAATATTTCCAATACCTTTTACCAAAGTAGTTTTTCCAGCCCCTAATTCCCCCTGTAATTCCACCACATCACCAGCTGATAAATTTTTACCCAATTTTTCGCCAAGTTGAATCATCTCTTGATCAGATGAGATCAGAATTTTTTTTATTTGATTCATTTGATAATTCTTGGCAACCTGGGTGGGACTCGAGTAACTATTTCATAATTGATTGTATTGGCAGCCTGCGCCCAATCTTGAGCCATGCAATATTCTTCACCTAACATACAAATATATTCACCAGAATTTGCGGGTGGACAATCTGTTAAATCAACTACACATTGATCCATGGAAATTCTTCCAACTAAAGGTGCGAAAGAACCTTTGAAATTTCCCCCTACAGTTGGTTGACTTGCACGAAACAATCCATCACTATAACCAAGTGCTACAACACCTAGAATTGAATCTCGCTCTAAAGTTTTAATACCACCATATCCAACCTGTGAACCGGCTCTAACTTTTTTCACTAATGCTAATTTTCCATAGATTTTCATTACTGGTTTTAGACCTAATGAATTTTCTGACCCGAGGTTTTGATAATCTGGAGATAACCCATACATTCCAATTCCACCGCGAATAATAGAGCGATGCGCTTCTTTGAATCCTAATATTCCAGCAGAGTTAGATAGGTGAGTGAATTCTGGAGTAATACCTATCTCTAGCAATTCTTTTTCATATTTAGCAAATTTTTCTATTTGTTGTTTAGTCTCTGGGCGATCTGGTTCATCAGCCCGGGCAAAATGAGACCAAAGGCCAATAACCTTTACTTTTGCAGAGGGTAAATATTTCAACAACTCTTCCCATTGATCTAAAAATCCACCTCGACTCATACCAGTATCAACCTCAATATGAATTACTGGAGTAATACCAAGTTTGACTCCAACATTTTCTATTTCTTTTAGCACTTCCAGAGAACCAGTAGATAATTCAATATTTTTTTGCAATGCAGGTTCTATTTCATCACCTGGTGAAATTAACCAAGCTAAAATTTTTGAATTAATACCTGCATCTCTAATTGCAATTGCTTCCGATACTAAAGCGGTACCTAGATAATCTGCACCATTTCCTACTGCTGCTCTGGCAATTGGAATCAATCCATGCCCATAAGCATTTGCTTTCACAACTGCTAAAAATTTTGCGCTACTTCCACTTCGCAACTTGTTAATATTTGAAGCAAGCGCTGTTAAATCTATCTCTACATAAGCCCGGGGTGAGTTCATGTTCGCTCCAAAATCACTACTGCACTTGCGATACCAGCATCATGAGAAAGTGATAAATGAACGATGAAATTTTGCATTCGCTCATTCATTACTCCACTAAATGCCATATATGGTTTACCACTAGGCTCATTGAGAATTTCAACTTCTTGCCAGTTAAATGGTTCTTTAGCATTTAATGCTTTGGCTAACGCCTCTTTCGCTGCAAATCTTGCAGCCCTTGAAGGTAGTGATAATTTCAATTCTGATTCGGTAAAAACACGATTATTTAAATTTGGAGTTCTTTGTAAAACAGATTCAAATCTTTGGAAATCAACGACATCTATTCCAACTCCAAAAATAGCCATATCCCTATTTTACTTGTTTTGTGGAAGGGTAAAAGCGATCCATCGCCACTATAAAAACAAGAATTGAACCGCCCAATACAAAGCCACCTAGTAAATCTGAAAACCAATGAGTATTTCGCGCAAGAGAAACTATACAAACACTTAAAGTAACTACTCCCACCAATGGGTAAAGCAAATTAGCGCTACAAATTCGATAATTAAAATAAGTAACTAATAGATATGCCAATAATCCCCAGGAGATTAATGCATTAGCAACATGACCAGAAGGGTAAGAAAGCCCTGAGGTATTTAATAAATCAAGATGCAGTCTAGGTTTTGTTCTACCAATACTTAATTTAGCTACCCCGACTACTCCATTTAGAGCTAATAATGCTAATACACTTAAATTAAATGGTCGAAAAGTTTTAAATTTCCATCCAATTAATACTGCACTAACAATTAATACAGTAGCAGTAGCTCCTCTTAAACCTAAATCATCTATTGCTAATAAAATATGACTAGATAACCCACGAAAAGTATGTCTTTTAATTTGCAATATATTTTGATCAATTTTATCTAATAGCCCATGAGTTACTACTGAAAAGGTAATAATCAGGAAAATAATAAATAGAGCTATGGCAAGCAAAATTGATTTTTTGAACTGGGCCTTTCTTTTTACGGGCGCAGAATGATATTTTTCCAGCAATTTCATTTTTTATTCAACTGTAACTGATTTAGCTAAATTTCTAGGTTGATCAACATCATTCCCCCGCGCCACTGCCATCTCATATGCAATTACTTGAAGCGGTACAACCGCCAATACTGGTTGTAGAAATTCCGGTGATGTTGGGATGTGAATGTAATGATCAGCACTTGCCAATTTATGATCCCCAATTTGAATAATCACCGCACCGCGTGCTTTTACTTCTTGAATATTAGATGCCATTTTTTCCGCAATGATTGAATTAGCCGGAGGCATAATTGCTACTACTGGAGTCCCATTATCAATCAAAGCAATTGGTCCATGTTTTAATTCTCCACCAGCAAAACCTTCTGCATGCATATATGCCAATTCCTTAAGTTTTAAAGCACCTTCTAAAACAGTTGGATAACCTACATGCCTTCCTAAAAATAACATGGAGTTTGCATCTTTAAATTTTCTAGTTAATTCTCGAAGTGGTTCTACAGTCTCCAATATCTGTTCTACTTTATTTGGTAAGGATTCAATTTCATACTCTAATTCTGCTATCAATTCTGGAGATATGGTTTGATTAACTTTCGCTAACTGCAAAGCTAATAAATAAATAGCAATTATTTGGGTTTCAAATGCTTTAGTAGATGCTACTGCTATTTCAGGTCCAGCATGGGTATAAACAATGGCATCTGCTTCTCTAGCAATCGATGCGCCTTGGGTATTACAAATCGCTACTATTTTGGCTCCTTGTGATTTTGCATATCTAAGTGCCATTAAAGTATCCATAGTTTCACCAGATTGACTAATAGCAACTACTAAGGTTTTTTCATCAGCATAAGGTTCGCGATATCTATATTCTGATGCCAATTCCACATCAACTGGTAAATGCGCCCAGGTTTCCATCGCATATTTACCAACTAAACCAGCATGATAAGCAGTTCCACAGGCAACTATTACTACCTTCGATATATTTTTTAAATCAATATTGTTTTCAATTACTTTTCCCTCTTTGCCTAAACGCCCAATTAAAGTATCTGAAATTGCTTTAGGTTGCTCAAATATCTCTTTCAACATGAAATGTTCATAACCACCACGTTCTGCTGCCTGTGCATTCCAGGAGATTTCATATTCCTTTAGTGGAAGTTTTTCTCCCTTTAGATTGGTAACTTCAATTGAATCAGCGGTAATTTCAGCTACTTCATCCTGTCCTAATTCAATTGCTCTTTTAGTTTGAGAGATAAAAGCAGATACATCAGATGCTAGAAAATTTTCACCTTCCCCTGCGCCTACTACTAAAGGTGAGTTTCTTCTCGCACCCACTATGCGGGAAGGATCATCTGCGTGTATTGCTAATAAAGTAAAGGAACCGCGCAATTTTCCGCAAATTTCTCTCATCGCTGCAGCTAAATCTCCGTGATGGGCTTTTCTAGCATCAGACAATAAATGTGCAACAGATTCTGTATCTGTTTGAGAGGTGAATTTGTGACCTTTAGCTTCTAGCTCTTTTCTTAAATCCAAGTAATTTTCAATAATTCCATTATGAATTACTGCTAATTTTCCTTCATTGTCTAAATGTGGATGTGCATTTAAATCTGTTGGTCCGCCATGAGTTGCCCAACGAGTATGTCCAATAGCGCTATGTGCATTTGGAATTTCACCTGTTAATTGGGATTCTAAGTTGGAAAGTTTGCCTGCTTTTTTCTCCACCCAAAGTTTATTTTCCAGATTTTCGGGTTGTAAATCTGGAGCTAAAGCTATGCCTGCTGAGTCATAGCCGCGATACTCTAATTTGCGAAGTCCATCAATAACTAAAGATAGGGCTTGGCTTTTACCTACATAACCCACTATTCCACACATGAAATTAAACCCCTCTAGTTAGGGCGATATTCTACGAGAGTTCTGCTGCAACTACTGCACTAATTTGATTTGCAATGGAGGTTGCCAAAGATTCCTCAGCTGCTTCTACCATTACTCTGATTAAATTTTCCGTACCGGAAGGTCTAACTAAAATTCTGCCATTTCCCGCAAGCTCTATCTCTCCGGCTTGAATTGCCTTTTTAATATTTTGATTTCCCTCATATTTTTCTTTGCTGGTAACTTTAACATTAACTAAGATCTGAGGGTAACGATT
>OMHY01000087.1 GCA_900298985.1 Streptomycetaceae bacterium | reverse complement strand
CAAGGTACCCTCACCACATTGCTATATCATTTTCTATTCCATCAAAATTTTTGGAATATTAGGGGAAGCTTCTTGATAAATTTATTTTTTTTAATTATCGGCAGTGTCTTGTTATTTTTATTTTCCAACAATTCTTCGAAGCGCTCGATTCATTAATGGCGCTAGTGAAGTTGCATAAGATGAGGTCAAATGTCCGCCATCTAGAAATACCAGAAAATTACCTTGTACTAAAGAACATGGATTTTCGGGGCAAACCCAAAAAGTTGGATCAATACTCGCAATATTATTGCTAGTAATTATGTTGTTCTCAATTTGAAACCAATTTGCATCAAAACCTTTATCCAAGGAAAATGCACAATCACTATAATTGTTCACATGGGTAGATAAACAAATAATTGGATCATTGTTGTCAGCTGGTGTGTCGTGTAAATATATTATTTTTGCACCGGTAGGTTGAAGAGCGGAAATAGTTTGATTCATCCCTTGCTCAAATATATTTATCCTTTCTTCCCCTATATATAGTTGATTATCTGACTTGACTGCCTGAAAGCCTCGAGTAGATGCAATTAATATGGCAAAGGGTTTTGCTGCCAAAATTCTAGCTATGGAATTACTTCGCCAAAGATCGCAATTAGTGGATCTAGCGTCAATAGATGGTTCCCATTGCGGCAAATTTGCGGGAGAGCAAGCCGACATAGTTAAACTCAATAGTTTCCAATGATTGATCTTGGCAACAGCATTTATAGTTGGAAACCAACTTAGTGCATGACTATCTCCAAATAGAACTACAGTTTTTGAAGTACTAGTGTCTCCATACAAACAAGGAACAGTAGTTGGGGGCAAATTTTCTTGAGTGTGGCATCTATCGTTATAGGGTTGCGCTCTATCTAGATCTACTGAATCTAATTGCGGGAAAGTGATTTTGGGCAGCGCCCCCCCACCTTGAGAAGCAGGTAACTGGGAAATATCTGGAATGTTGTTAGCTAGTTGTGGAATTGATAGATCTTGCTTCACTATATCAAAAAAGTCATCAGGTAATTGAGGCAGAACTGCAGGGGTTTGTGGGACTTTCCTTATCGGTGCCGTGGGCTTGGTGGAAGCAGTATTTGTGGAAGCAGTATTAGTATCTTTAGTCGACTTCTTTGGATTGATTAAGTTATTATTTTTAATTATTACTTTCCTATTTGAATCTAATTCGTTTGCAATATTTGGAGATGCTAATAGGCTATTTGCAAGCTGAGCTAATACTAATTTTTGTTTCGCTAGATTTTGCTTTGCTTTTATATTTAAATCTATATTATATGCAAAAACTCCTGCGCTGGAGGTAATTAACAAGATTGTAGCCAGGGTTAAAGATATGGAAGCTTTTTTTCTACTTAACCAGCCAATTCTTATTGGATTTTCAATCAAATAAGTGGAAAAAATTGCAAGTAATATTGCTGCCAAGACACATAAAGCAGCTTCTAAATTATTAAGTGGCTGAGCTAAGTAATATCCAAATAGCACATAAACCGGCCAATGCCATAAATAGAGTGAATAACTTATATTACCCAAAAAATTTAGTAGAGGATTTCCAAATACTTTTGCTACAAGTAATTTGTCTTGCCCTCGTCCTAAATCCAATACAAGAATTACTACTCCAACCATGGAATAAGATTGCCAACTTGGAAATATTGTAATTGCACTAGGATTAAAGAGTAAGAATAAAATGTAAGAAATTGATATTGCGAATAAGAAGTTCTTTAGTATTTTAGAAAGTTTTTGTGTGATTTGAGGTAGCGTGGCTAGTAAAGCACCAGCAGATATCTCCCAGGCCCTGGATGGTAAAGAAAAGAAGCTCCAAGGTTGAGAATGATGCGATAAATAAATAGCAAAATAGATAGCAGCACTAGTAGTCACTAGCAGAGCAAATTGCAACTTTATTTTATAGCGAAAATATTTTCTGGTTAATAAGAGAAAGGACAATGGCCAAAGGAAGTAGAACTGTTCTTCCAAAGATAAAGACCAAAAATGCAGGACTGGACTTGGCGTTTGGCTAGCAAAATAATCTGTAGCATGATGTGCAAAATTGTAATTAGATAAGAAAAGTAAAGCGGAAAGTAGATCAAAGGATAGTTCTCTGCGTGCAGTGATTGGAGCTAGGAAATAGAAAGCGATTGCGGTTGCGATTAATACTACTAAAGCTGCTGGAAACAATCTGCGAAATCTTCTTGCATAAAACTCACTTAATTTTATACTTCGCTTTTGCTTAAATTCTTTTAGTAATAATCCAGTAATCAAATAACCAGAAATTACATAAAATAAATCAACACCAAGAAAGCCACCTTTTGCCCAAAGTATTTTTGCGTGGAAAAGGACTACGCCCAATATTGCTACTCCCCGAAGGGAGGCAATATCTTCTCGAAAAGACGTTTCTGGTAATTCCGTTCTTTTCACCCACCAATTTTCCACATAATTGAAAACATTGTCTAGCAAAATTTCTATAAAAAAGCCTGTGGATGTTTTTTAACCTCATTCTTTTAATTTCAATAGATTTTTGCCTTCATATATATACCAAGTAGAAAAGATATGGGATGATTTACATTTTTTGGGGAAGTTAGATTTTGGCTGGTTCGATTATTTCATATCGGGATTTAAGGAACCATGAAATTCGAAATGAAGATATTGCGATCTTGGCGGTATTGCTGATCTCTTTTCCCAGACATCAAATTGGTTGGAGTGAAAGACATATGGTTTTAAATGAGATTGCTGGGGCCATATTTAATTTTCTTATTTATTATTTATTATACCTTATTTCATTTAAAAAATTGGGTGGCGGTGATGTAAAGCTTGCAATACCGATAGGAATTTTTTTAGGCAGTTTCCCTAGGGGTGAACTTTTTGTTGCAGCGACAATAGCATTTTTGCTAGCAACTTTTTATGCTTTAGTTCGAGTTTCAATTTCAAAGATAAAATTCTTAAGTTCTAAATTGGAAGGGAAGCAACTATCCTTGAAATCACTTGTAACTTTAGCTCCTTTTCTATTCCTAGGTGCTTCTCTTTCACTGATGATTTGATATCGCCGCTTTGTATTCAATAAGATAAAGGGGTGATTTCAAAGATTCTACTCTATTACGGATTTGCTCCAGTGGCTGATCCGATGAGTGTAAAACTCTGGCAACAAGTACTTTGTGAATCTCTTAATTTGAAAGGGAGAATAATTATTGCTCCCAAAGGTATAAATGGAACAATAGGTGGAGATCTCAATTCTCTCAAAAAATATATTAAAGAAACTAAAAAGTATCCTGGTTTTGCAAATATTGATTTTAAATGGTCAAGTGGGACTTGTGATGATTTTCCTAGATTACAAGTTAAAGTTCGTCCGGAATTAGTTACTTTTGGTTCACCAGAGGAAATTGAAGTGGGGGAATCTGGCATAAAAAATGGTGGAAAACATTTAACTCCAAAAGAAGTAAATGATTTGGTTAAGAAAAAAGGAGAAGAAGTAGTTTTCTTTGATGGTCGGAATTCTTATGAAGCAAAAATAGGTAAATTTAAAAATGCGGTAGTGCCAGATGTAGAAACTTCTCATGATTTCATCTCTGAAATTGAAAGTGGGAAATATGATAATCTCAAAGACAAACCAATTGTCACTTACTGTACCGGTGGAATTAGATGCGAAATTTTATCTGCTGCGATGTTAAATCGAGGTTTCAAAGAGGTTTATCAAATTAAAGGTGGAATTTTCCGATACGCTGAAGCATTTAAAAACTCGGCACTTTGGGAAGGATCTCTGTATACCTTTGACGGTAGAAAAATAATTGATTTTGAAGATAATCCGGAAATTATTGGCAAATGTGACAAATGTGAAAATAAAACCAATACTTTTTTCAATTGTGAAAATCCAGCTTGTCATAAAGAGGTTTTACTTTGTGCAACTTGTAGTGAGATTATCACAAACAGATATTGCGAATTAGATTCTCCAGCATTTACTTCAAATTAAGAGCTTTACTTAGTCTAGTTGCACTCTCAGTTCCATCATGCCACCTCTTTACATAGGTTCTGGCTTTAGTAATTAGTGCATCATCCTTTTTCAAATTCCTTAAAATACTTTCTAAATTTTGTGGGTTTATATCAATTACCGGAGGAATCTCAGGCAATCTACTATTTGCCCATATTGCGTTATGAGTTAGAACCATTCTTCCAGCTGCCATAGCTTCACAAGGAAGCACACCAACTATTCCTAGGAATTGATCAATCAGCACATCGCATTGAGCTATTAAATTTGGAACCTGGTCATGGTTTACCATAGGACTTTTAATCCACTCAATCTCCCCTGCCTGGTCTAATTTTTCTAGTATGGGCTGAATAATCTCAGCTGATTTAATCCAATTTTTGCTAGGCAAATATAAAACTTTAACTGGCCCGGCATGATTAAAAGCAGGTGATTTATCTGCAATATCATTAAATTTTTCCCAATTTATTGATACCGGGAGCCAGGTTCCAAAATCAACTTCTTGGAATAAATCTGGCGTAGTAATGAAAACTGGAATACCTTTTTTCTTCAACTCAAAAAGTAACTTTCTATTTTCTAGAGCTTTTTGAAATACAGTTTCAGCTTCTATAGGCGCATGATGAAATGGGGAAAATTCGCATTTCTGTTTGTGCATTTCCGGATCTCGAATATCACTTCCATGTAATATCACTGCTGATTTAATTTTTGATTTTTTTAATAGATTGAGATCTTCAAAGAAGTCTTCTGTGGTTAAATTCTTTTTATCACTTTGCAAGCCGAATAATGGTCGCATTGACTCAATAAAAATAGTATTGAATTGGGAAAAAAGTTCTGTAGCAATTTTTAATCTATTTTCCCAGCTTAAAAAATCTTGCCTTGGAATTTTTATATCAGCTTCAAATATTTCCTCTAAATCACTCACAACCCGCATAGATTTTGCTAAATTGCCAGATGCACTTAAGACTTGACTCCATTGCCAGGCCTGTCCGGCAGCATTTGTTGGACCAATCAAAATACTTGGCTTCATTTTTTGATTTTTCTTACCAGATCGGATTACTGCCCTATTTCCTTTTTTGATTTGCTTATTTCTAGCCTTAATTTTCCTTTGAGCCTGTCTATTTTTGATAAAGTTTCGACGAAACTTTTTTAAGGCTACTATCCACATGTCTTAAATTCTAGGGTTATTTCAGATAAAGTCTAGGAAAAGGTAAAATTACGGCATGGCAGGTCATTTTTCTTATCTAGCAATGCTGGCCTTCACTTTTTTAGGCTCAAGTTGGTTAATAATCTTCTACAAGATGAAGCTGGGCCAAGATTTAAAAAAGATAATTTTGGCTATTTTGCCTATCTCTTTACTTTTTTTGATTTGGGACATTTTTGCAATTAAAAATAGAAATTGGTTTTTTAATAAGAAATTGATTTCAAATATATATCTACCATTTCACATTCCGCTAGAAGAGTTCCTATTTTTTTTAGTTGTACCTTTTGCAGCAATCCTAACTTTAGAAGCAGTATTGGCTGCTAGGAAAAATTGGAAAATTAATTAATTGAGTTTAATTACTTGATAATTCTGATTTTCTGCGTGGATGACACTCTGGGCATTTTTTCCCGGTGGTTCTAGATTTAATAGTTGCATCCCAATGATGGCCTTCTATACATACCCAGGATTTTAGTTTTTGGCTATAAGGCTTAAACTGCGAGGGATCCCAACCATCTGCTTCTTTAGCAATCACTGGATGTAAAGTAGCTAAATCATTTTCTCCGGGAATGGCTAATAATCCTTTGCAATATGGACATCCATCTCCCCGGTTGCGATGAGAAATTCTCGCTTCCCAAATATGGTTCATTTTACAAATCCACATTCTTTTTTGATTTGAACCCGCTAAAACTGTTTTAGGATCCCATTTATATGATTGATTCGCTAATTCGGGATTTGTAGTTCCTAAGTCATTAAAACCTTCTAGAACTCTTCTGCTAGCGCAAAATGGGCAACCTCTTCCTGCAATTCGAGAAGCAATTTCACTCTCCCAAATATGTCCTAGATCGCATTGCCACAATCTTCTGCTTTTTACATGATGCCAAATATGTGGATCCCATCCATGAGCCTCTTTGGCTAATGAAGGAAATTGCTGGGATAAACGACGACCGATCATAAATCTCTCCTTAGTGCTCTCAGGCGTATTGCTGTAATTTAACGGGGATATATAGAAAAAGCCCCAATATTTTTGTCCCCTATTTACCTCACAAGTAGCGCTGTATCAAATTAATTTCGAATACTAAAACTTGTCCCCCAAATTGAGAACAAAAACTACATACTTTTCCTACAGATAGTTGTGTTCAATATTGCCATGGTAAATCAGAGATCAAATAGAAGTTTAGTCAAACAAGAACATCCCACCAGGCGTATCTTGATAGATTCAACTTCCGCCTTACTAGATAAATTTCCGGTTACCGAAATCACTAGTGATCAAGTTCTTTATGAATCAGGTGTTT
>OMHY01000086.1 GCA_900298985.1 Streptomycetaceae bacterium | reverse complement strand
GATGCATTGAAATTGCAAAAGAGCAGATTAGTGATGGAGCTCATGTTTTGGATTTGTGCGTAGATTATGTAGGTCGTGATGGAGTAGCGGATATGAAAGAAATTGCTGCTAAGTTAGCAACTTCTTCTACTTTACCAATCATGATTGATTCAACTGAAAGTGGAGTAATTGAAACTGCCTTAGAAAAATTAGCTGGTAGAAGCATAATAAATTCAGTTAATTTTGAAGATGGGGAAGGGGAAACTTCCAGATTTCATAAAATTGCTTCTTTGGCCAAAAAGCATGGAGCCGCTGTCGTCGCATTAACGATTGATGAAGAGGGACAAGCCCGCACCAGTGAGAAAAAGTTATCGATAGCTACCAGATTAATTGAAACTTTAACAAATAGATACCAAATAGAAATATCTGACATTTTTATTGACATGCTAACTTTTCCCATTACAACTGGCCAAGAGGAAGTAAAACAGGATGGTATTGAAACGTTGAATGCTATCTCTCAAATTAAGAAAATCTATCCGGAGGTGAATACCACTCTTGGCATATCCAATATCTCATTTGGTTTAAACCCAGCCGCGAGGGCACTGCTCAATTCGGTTTTCTTGGCGGAAGCGAAAAAAGTAGGGTTAACTAGCGCCATCATTCATCCGACTAAAATTATTCCTTTAGCAAAAATTCCAGAAAGTGATCTAAAGTTAGCACTTGATTTAATTTATGATCGAAGAGTGATAGATAATGGGAAAATTGTTTATGACCCTTTGACAGAAATTCTACAACGATTTGAAGGAGTGCAATTACAATCCCAATCAGCAAATAGATTGCAAGCTTTAATAGAATTGCCTATCGGAGAAAGACTAGCAGCTCGAATAATTGAAGGTGAGAAAAATGGATTGGATCGGGATATTGCAGAAGCGTTAGATTTAGGTATTTCAGGTTTAAGTATTATTAATGACTATCTTCTTAACGGCATGAAAACAGTGGGCGAATTATTTGGTTCCGGAAAAATGCAATTACCTTTTGTATTGCAATCGGCACAGGTTATGAAAGAAGCAGTCGCATTAATTGAGCCACATTTAGAGAAAACTGATTCAATTGATAAAGGTGCAATTTTATTAGCAACAGTTAAAGGTGACGTTCATGACATTGGAAAGAATCTAGTAGATATAATACTTTCTAATAATGGATATCGCACTGTAAATATTGGTATCAAACAACCAATAAATTCCATCATTGAAGAAGCTGAAAAAAATAGAGTTGATGTGATTGGATTGAGTGGATTGTTAGTTAAATCAACAGTGATTATGAAAGAAAATTTAGAAGAGTTAACTTCACGTAAATTAGCGGAAAAATGGCCGATTATTCTAGGTGGGGCTGCTTTAACCAGGCCTTATGTTGAGGATGATTTGGCTTCAGTTTTTCCAGGCACGGTTCGATACGCAAAAGATGCTTTTGAAGGTTTGTCCTTGATGGACACTTTGATGAAAATAAAGAAGGGAGATTCCCAGGCCGAACTGCCACCACTTCGAAAAAGAAGAACTGCAGTTATGGAGCATGTAGAAACTCCAGTTGATACTCGAAGATCAGAGACAGAAATACTTCAGAAACTTCCGAAAGCACCATTTTATGGTGCAAAGGTGGTTAAAGGAATCTTGTTGTCAGAATACCTGCCTTACTTAGATGAAAGAGCATTGTTCATGGGGCAATGGGGAATGCGTCCTGATGGAAAAGATTTCGAGCAGATGGCAACAGAAGAGGGAAGGCCAAGATTAAGAGCAATTTTGAATGAAACTGTATCCCATGGTTATTTAAATGCTGGTGTTACCTACGGTTATTTCCCTTGTTACAGCGAAAATAATGATTTAGTAATTTTGCACCATGAAGGTGAAAATAAGGGCAAAGAGAGGTTGCGATTTACTTTTCCTCGTCAGATGAGAGACAAAAGATTATGCATTAGTGATTTTTTCGCTCCCAAAGAAAGCGGACTGATTGATACAGTTGCTTTTCATATTGTAACTATGGGAGCAAAAGTAAGTGAAGCGACTGCCCAAATCTTTGCACAAAACGAATATCGGAAATATCTGGAATTACATGGGCTTTCAGTTCAACTTACTGAAGCATTGGCAGAGTTCTGGCACGCGCGTATTAGAACGGAGTTGGGTATCTCAAATTTTGATTCCTCAAATATGTTGGAATTAATTGATCAGGGATACCAAGGTTCCCGATATTCATTTGGTTACCCCGCTTGTCCTGATTTAGAACCTCAACGAGAGCTCTTAAGCTTATTATTACCTCAAGATATCGGAGTAGAGTTATCGGAAGGATTCCAATTACACCCAGAGCAATCAACCTCTGCAATTGTTGTTCACCATCCACAAGCAAAGTATTTCAATGCCCGCTAATCCGAAAGTAGATATTTTATGAGAAACTCTCCAATATTTGAATATGGAGATCGTATACAACTAACAGATGTTAAAGGAAAAATCTATTCCTTTACTCTCAAAGTAAATGGCCAATTCCACACACATTTGGGATGGATTGAACATTCTAATTTAGTGGGATTATCTGAAGGACGAATTGTTGAAACAACAGGAGGTTTAAAATATTTAGCATTCAAGCCGCTATACGCTGATTACGTTTTAGGTATGCCAAGGGGTGCCACAATAGTTTATCCAAAAGATTCAGCATACATCTTAGGATTAGCAGACATTAAAAATGGTGATAAAGTTTTAGAATCAGGTATTGGCTCCGGTGCTTTAAGTATTGCAATACTCCAAGCGATTGGAGATTCTGGCCATCTGCATTCAGTGGAAAGACGTGAGGAATTTGCAATCACCGCACAAAAAAATATTAGTGAATTTTTTGGCCAAACTCCTAGTAATTTTGAAGTTACAGTTTGCGACTTAGCTGAATTTAACAGCAATATGAAATTTGATCGGGTGGTTTTAGATATGCTAGCGCCTTGGGAACATGTTGATTTAGCTGCAAAGGTTTTACGCCCAGGAGGAGTTTTCATTTCCTATGTGGCAACAACTACACAATTATCAAATATTGCGGAAGCATTAAGATCACAACCAAGTTTCACCGAACCACAAAGTTTAGAGACGATCTTAAGGCCATGGCATCATGATGGCTTAGCCGTTAGACCGGAGCATCGAATGATAGGCCATACCGGATTCCTTACTATTTCCCGGAAAATGACTGATGGTCAAATTCCGTTGGTAAAGCGAAGGAGACCTTCCAAAGGTAAATACGGTTTACCAAATGATGAAAATGTTGAATAACTCAATCTTATCAAAATAGGAAACCATGCCAACCAGTAAATCGGAGAGACTATTAAATTTAACAATGGCTCTATTGGCTACCAAAAGATATTTACCCCGCAATGAAATATTCAAAATTATCCCTGGCTATGAGGGTAATGAAGAAGCCAGAGAGCGAATGTTTGAAAGAGATAAAGATGAATTACGCACTTTGGGAATTGAGATTGATGTAGGAAGCAATGACCCCTTATTTGAAGATGAATTAGGTTATCGAATTTTCCCTAGTAAATATTACCTAGAGTTGCCAAAATTGGAACCAGAAGAAATTCAAATGCTTAAACTTGCTCATACCGTATTTTCTAATTCTCAAATTTTCCAGAACTTGGGAGGATTGGAAAATAAAATGGCGGGGTTAGGTTATCAATTAGGTGTGGACCAGGAAACTATTGCCGATTTTCAAGTTGTCGCAGAGGAAGAATTGAAAAAATGTGCCTTAATCTTGGAAGCAATTAATACTGGAAAATCAATAATATTAGAATATTGGAACGATCCAGGGAAAATAAGAGAACTTCATCCAATAAAACTAATACATCAATTTAATCATTGGTATTTGCTGGCTTTAGAAGGACCGAATTTAGATAAACCCAAGAATTTTAGAGTGGATAGAATTATTTCTGAGGTAACTATCACTCAACGTACAAATCCTGCTGTTAAAGAAGATTTTCCAGTTCAAAAACCTTTTCATATGGAAATCGAATATTTAGGGGAGGGTGGTTATTCGCTGAAACAAAAATCGATCAAAACAAAGCAACTAGCAAAAGGTATCTCTTTATTAATTGAATATGGATCGGAAGAAGAAGCGCTATATGATTTATTAGCCCATGCCGGCGAGGTAAAAGTGATTAGACCTGATTCATTAAGAAGTTTATTTATTGCTAATATGGAAAGAATTGCCCATGCCTGAAAGCACAGTAAACCAGCTCAAGAG
>OMHY01000085.1 GCA_900298985.1 Streptomycetaceae bacterium | reverse complement strand
GGATAGTTTTATTTACTCTTCTTGGACTAGTGCTGACAGGAATAATCAGCGCTCGCACCTCCGGGGCATCTCAGATTAAGACAGTAATTAGGACACTAGTCCTTGGTGGACTTGGTATGGATATCACCGCCATCATAGGCTCATTTTTTCATTTAAATCTCTAGTTACCATCCTCATAAGTGCTTTAAATCTCCTCACTGGTTTTCAATTAGGACTACTTAAAAGGTGCGCCTTACTTACTATGTTTGGCTATACTTTCCCCTCCGAGGGAAACAGCGCTGTTTGAGATTCCTCCACTTTTGAAACCAGTAACCACTCATTGTTTGAGTTACTTGCAAAGGAAACAGCGATCTAATGAAATTTGATTTAGCACTACCTAAAGCACAAGGTCTTTACAATCCAGAGTTTGAAAAAGATGCTTGCGGTGTTGCCATGATTGCTACCTTGAATAAACAACCTACTCATGAAATTGTTGCTAATGCATTAGAGGCTTTGCGAAACATGGAGCATCGTGGTGCTACTGGCTCAGAACCAGATAGCGGTGATGGTGCGGGAATCTTATTAAATGTTCCAGATGAATTATATCGAGCAGTAGTTGATTTTGATCTTCCTAAAGTTGGGTCTTATGCGACTGGAATTGCATTTGTACAACCAGATTTTGTTAATCAACAAGATCAATTAAATAAAATTGCTGCCGAAGAAGGAATCAAAATTCTAGGTACCCGGGTGGTACCTACAAATGATCGCTCGCTTGGTAAAACTGCTAAAAAAGTAATGCCAGCTTTTATTCAATATTTTGTAGCTGGTGAGAAACAAGAACAAGACCGAGCTTTAGATTTATTATGTTTTGTATTTCGCAAAAGAGTAGAACATAACTATCCAATATATTTCTCATCACTTTCAACTGCCACTGTAGTTTACAAAGGAATGTTAACTACTATGCAATTAGAGGAGTTTTATCCAGATTTATCAGATTCCCGCACTAAATCACCTCTAGCATTAGTTCACTCTAGGTTTTCTACCAATACCTTCCCATCATGGCCACGTTCTCATCCCTATAGATACATTGCACACAACGGTGAAATAAATACTGTCAAAGGTAATAGAAATTGGATGCGCGCACGCGAAGCACTATTAGAAACCAATTTAATCTCCGGTGATTTATCTAGAATCTTTCCCATAGTAGATCCAGATGGCTCCGACTCAGCTTCTTTTGATGAGGTATTAGAACTGCTCTATTTAACGGGAAGATCTCTACCTCACGCTATGTTAATGATGATTCCAGAGAGTTGGGAAAATCATAAATTTATGGAGCAAAAGCGCAAGGATTTTTATAAATTCCATTCCTCTCTAATGGAACCTTGGGATGGACCGGCAGATATTATTTTTACTGATGGCAAAATTATTGGAGCGGTACTAGATCGAAATGGTTTGCGACCATCTCGCTACTGGATTACCAAAGATGGCTTAGTTATTTTTGCAAGTGAATTTGGCGTATTAGATATTGAACAATCAGAGGTAGTTACAAAAGGTAGATTGCAACCAGGAAAAATCTTTTTAGTAGATGTAGAAAATGGTCGAGTAGTAGATGATGAGGAAGTTAAAAATGAACTTGCTTCCCAGCATCCCTATGGACAATGGTTAGAAGAGGGAATTGTTAGATTAGAGGATTTGCCCGCGCGGGAACATATTATCTATCCACATAAATCAGTTCTTCGAAGACAAAGAGCATTTGGTTATACGGAAGAGGAATTGAGATTCATCATTGCTCCAATGGCTAAATCAGGTGCCGAACCAATCGGTTCAATGGGAACAGATACACCTATCGCTGCTATCTCAGATAAGCCAAGATTGTTATTTGATTATTTCACTCAGCTCTTTGCTCAAGTTACAAATCCGCCACTCGATGCGATTAGAGAAGAGTTAGTTACCTCGTTAGGTGGCACTTTAGGACCAGAATCTAATTTACTTTCACCTACCCCGGAATCCTGCAGACAAATTTCATTAGATTTCCCAGTGATTGATAATGATGAATTAGCAAAAATTATTCATGCTGATGCGGAAGGTGATCGACCACTCTTTCATTCCTATGTAGTTCGTGGACTATTTCCAGTTGCAGAAGGTGGAGTGGGATTAGAAAATAGATTAAAAGAAATCTGCATTGAAGTTTCTAAAGCAATTGAAGAAGGCGCTCATATAATTGTTTTAAGTGATAGAGATGGAGATGAGGAGGAAGCACCTATTCCTTCTTTACTATTAACTTCGGCAGTTCACCACCATTTAATCCGAGAGAAAACTCGTACTCAAGTTGGGTTGATTGTAGAAAGTGGTGAGGTAAGGGAAGTACACCATGTTGCATTACTAATTGGATACGGTGCCGCTGCAGTAAACCCATATCTAGCCATGGAAAGTGCGGAAGATTTAGTAAGACAAGGAATGATTCCTGATACTTTGCCGGAAAAAGCAGTAAGCAATTTAATAAAATCATTGGGCAAGGGCGTACTAAAAGTAATGTCCAAGATGGGTATTTCCACCATTGCCTCTTACACCGGTGCTCAAGTTTTTGAAGCAATTGGTATAAGTGATGAGGTAGTCAATAAATATTTTGTGGGAACACCTTCAAGATTGGGTGGAATTTCGCTAGACACTATTGCAGAAGAAACAATTAAAAGACACCAAATTGCATATCCTGCTGGAGGTATTGTTCCAGGAAGTAAGAGATTGCCAATAGGTGGGGAATATCAATGGCGCCGTGAAGGTGAACCACATCTTTTTGATCCAGAAACAGTATTTAAGTTACAACATGGTACTAGAAATAAGAGATATGAAATCTTTAAGCAATACACCCATCAAGTTGATGAGCAATCCAAACGTTTAATGACTTTGCGTGGATTATTTCAATTTAAATCCGGTATTAGAACCCCAATTTCCATTGATGAAGTAGAGCCAATTGAGAATATTGTAAAAAGATTTGCTACTGGCGCAATGTCTTTTGGTTCTATCTCTGCGGAGGCACATGAAACATTAGCAATAGCGATGAATCGTATTGGTGGAAAATCAAATAGTGATGAAGGGGGAGAAGATCCTCAAAGATATATTCCACTTCCAAATGGAGACTCCAAGCGCTCCAATATTAAACAAGTAGCAAGTGGCCGCTTTGGTGTAACCAGTGAATACCTAAATAATGCTACTGATATCCAAATTAAAATGGCACAAGGTGCAAAACCAGGCGAAGGTGGCCAATTGCCGGGAAATAAAGTTTATCCTTGGGTTGCACAAGTTAGACATTCCACTCCGGGCGTTGGATTGATTTCACCACCACCTCATCACGATATTTATTCAATTGAGGATTTAGCTCAATTAATTCATGATTTAAAAAATGCCAACAAAGATGCGCGTATTCATGTGAAATTAGTGGCAGAGGTAGGAGTGGGCACAGTAGCTACCGGTGTTTCAAAAGCACATGCAGATGTAGTTTTAATATCTGGACATGATGGAGGAACCGGAGCATCTCCGCTAACATCATTGAAACATGCTGGTGCTCCGTGGGAATTAGGCCTCGCAGAAACCCAACAAACATTGATGCTCAATGGTTTGCGAGATCGAATTACTGTCCAAGTAGATGGCCAAATGAAAACCGGTAGAGATGTAGTTATAGCTGCAATGTTAGGTGCAGAGGAATTTGGTTTTGCTACCGCACCATTGGTGGTTTCCGGTTGTGTAATGATGAGAGTCTGTCATCTTGATACCTGTCCAGTTGGTGTGGCTACTCAAAATCCTGAGTTGCGAAAAAAGTTTTCCGGTAAACCAGAATTTGTAGTAACTTTCTTTGAATATATTGCGCAAGAGGTAAGAGAAATTTTGGCTGAGCTAGGATTTAAGAGTTTGGAAGAAGCGATTGGCCAAGTTGAATTTCTAGATACTCGTGTAGCAGTAGATCACTGGAAAGCAAGTGGATTGGATTTAACTGCACTTAGGCATATACCGGCAGCAGCAGAAAATAGTGTGCGATATCGAACAACTACTCAAGACCATGGACTAGAAAAGGCGCTAGATAATTCTTTGATTGCACAGGCGAAAGAAGCATTAGAAAATAAAACCCCAGTAGTAATAAATTCCCCAATCAAAAATGTTAACCGCACCGTTGGCACTATGTTGGGTTCAGAATTAACTAGACGTTATCCCAAAGGATTAGAACCAGACACTATAACTTTAAATCTTGCTGGAACTGCCGGCAATTCTTTAGGCGCATTCATTCCCAAAGGAATCACTATTAATATGGTGGGAGATGCCAATGATTATGTTGGTAAAGGTTTATCTGGTGGAAAAATACATGTAAAACCAATTCCAAATGCTAACTTTGAATCAGATAAAAACATTATTGCCGGAAACGTCATTGGATACGGTGCAACTAGCGGTGAAATTTATTTGCGTGGCGTAGTAGGGGAGAGATTTGGAGTTCGAAACTCTGGTGCCACTTTAGTTGCTGAAGGTGTAGGTGATCATGGTTGTGAATATATGACTGGCGGAGTGGCATTAATTTTAGGAAAAGTTGGTCGCAACTTCGCAGCGGGAATGTCAGGTGGTGTTGCTTATTTATTAGATGCAGATCCGGAATTAATTAATCCTGAGCTAGTGGATATCCAACAACTCCCTGAAGCAAAAGAAAAGTTCTTAAGGGATTTAATTCAAGATTTTGCTCAGCAAACAGATTCCGAGGTAGCCAAAAATCTATTAAGTAATTGGGAAAATGCAAGAGATAGATTTACCTTGATTATGCCACGGGATTATGCTCGAGTTTTAGCCGCAATGGAGCGTGCGGAAAGAGAAGGCAAAGATGTTGATAAAGCGGTAATGGAGGCAATCAATGGGTGATTATCGTGGCTTTTTAAAGGTAAATCGCCAAACCCCTACGCGCAGACCTGTTGATATTAGAATCCAAGACTGGAAAGAAGTTTATAACCCGCAAGATATCAATGAGTTGAAAGCACAAGCAAGTAGATGCATGGATTGCGGTATTCCATTTTGTCATTCTGGATGTCCACTTGGAAATATCATTCCAGATTGGAATGATTTAATGTATCGCGGAGATAAAAGGGAAGCGATTGCCAGATTACATGCCACTAATAATTTCCCGGAATTCACCGGCAGACTATGCCCTGCTCCATGTGAAACAGCTTGTGTAGTTGGAATTAATGGAGATCCAGTAACTATTAAACAAATTGAATTACGCACTATCGAAGAAGCATTTGCTAATGACATAGTAGAACCAATGATTGCTGATAGATTAACTGGAAAAACAATTGCAGTTATTGGCTCGGGTCCCGCTGGATTAGCTGCTGCGCAACAATTAACTCGAGCCGGACATACAGTTGTGGTTTATGAAAGAGCAGATAAAGTTGGTGGTTTGCTTCGTTATGGAATTCCTGAATTTAAAATGGAAAAATCCATTTTAGATCGCAGAATCTACCAAATGCAGGAAGAGGGAGTTCGCTTTCGCACTAAGGTTAATGTTGGTGTAGATATAACAGCTGATGAATTAGCAGCGAGATATGATGCAATTTTATTAACAATTGGTGCTACAAATTGGCGAGATATAGAGGTAAAGGGTCGGGAATTAAAAGGTATATATCAAGCGATGGAGTATTTGCCTTGGGGTAATAAAGAAGCCCACGGACTTTATTCCTCCAAGCCGGAAAATTCTCAAAAACCGGAAACACCAATTAATGCCTATGGTAAAGAGGTAGTGATATTAGGTGGAGGAGATACTGGTGCAGATTGTCTAGGTACTGCTATTAGACAAGGTGCTAAAAAAGTTACGCAAATTGAAATTATGCCTTTACCAAATGATGAAAGGCCCTCTAATCAACCATGGCCAACTTATCCCATGATTTATCGAGTTTCCAGCGCACATGAAGAAGGTGGCGAAAGACTTTATTCTCTTTCAACAAGTGAATTTATTGGAGATGAGCAAGGGAATTTGAAAGCTATAAAGGTAGATGAAGTAAAAATGGAAAATGGAAAATTTATTCCAATTCCAAATTCCGCTAAAGAGATTAAATGTGAAATGGCTTTACTTGCAATGGGTTTTGTTGGCCCCGAAAAATCCCCATTGATATCTGATTTTGGATTGGAATTAGATAATCGGGGAAATATTAAGAGAGCAGATAATTTTGAAACAAATGTAGAAAATGTATTTGTTGCCGGTGATGCCGGAAGGGGACAATCCTTAATTGTTTGGGCAATTGCGGAAGGTAGAAGCGCTGCTTCCGCTATAGATCAATATTTAATGGGAGAAACTCAATTACCTGCTCCTATTTCTCCAACCGCGCGCCCTCTCACCGTTTAACAATTTTTTTGAATAAAAAAATTAAATTGATAGGGTAAAGCCATGCGCAGAGCGAAAATAGTTTGCACTATGGGACCAGCGGTTGAATCAGAGGAAAAAGTAGCGGAATTAGTTGCTGCAGGCATGAGTGTGGCTAGGTTAAATTTATCGCATGGTGGTTATGAAGAACATCAATTGCGTTTGGATAGAGTTAGATCAGCTGCCAAAAAAGCCAATAAAGCAGTAGCGGTATTGGTTGATTTACAAGGTCCAAAAATCAGACTAGGCAAATTCTCTAATGGCCCACATGAATTAAAAAAAGGTGATCTCTTTACTGTCACTACTGATGATATTGAAGGAACTGCTACTAGAGTATCTACAACCTTTAAAGGATTACCGGGAGATTGTAAACCGGGGGATATTATTTTAATTGATGATGGAAAAGTTTCAGTTCAAGTTTTAGAGGTAAAAGGTAATGATGTAATTACTAAATGTGTGCAACCAGGTTTTGTATCAAACAATAAAGGTTTGAATTTACCTGGAGTTGCAGTTTCAGTTCCAGCTCTATCCGAAAAAGATAAAGCTGATCTTAGGTGGGGATTGAAAGCGGGAGCAGATTTCATTGCACTTTCTTTTGTGCGTTCAGCAAAAGATATTGATGATGTTCATGCAATTATGAAAGAGGAGGGAATCTCCCGGCCGGTAATTGCAAAAATTGAAAAGCCACAAGCAGTAGATAATTTAGAAGAGATCATTCAAGCTTTTGATGGAATTATGGTGGCAAGAGGTGACCTGGGCGTGGAAATGCCGATTGAAGAGGTACCTCTAGTGCAAAAGAAATGTATTGAGTTGGCCAGAGATAATGCCAAGCCAGTAATAGTGGCAACTCAAATGTTGGATTCGATGATTGTAAATTCCTCTCCCACTAGAGCGGAAGCTACTGATTGTGCCAATGCGGTATTAGATGGTGCAGATGCATTAATGCTCTCTGGAGAAACTAGTGTGGGTGCTTTTCCAATCGAAGCAGTCAAAACTATGGCAAGAATTATTGAGCGCACCGAAGAGGTAATGTTTGATCGAATCGCTGTCATGTCCCATATACCTAAAACTAAAGGTGGGGCTATAACCAAAGCGGCGGCAGAGGTAGGAGTAACAGTTGGAGCAAAATTCCTAATTACCTTTACTCAAACTGGAGATTCAGCCCGCAGATTATCTAGATTGAGACCAGTATTGCCAATACTTGGTTTTACACCCCAAGCAGATACTTTTAATCAATTAGCATTATCTTGGGGAATAGATCCAGTAGTTACTCCAACAGTTACCCATACTGATCAAATGGCGATACAAGTCGATGAAATATTGTTATCTAAGAGAAGAGTAGAAAAGGGAGCGTTTGTAGTTATTGTTGCCGGCTCTCCGCCTGGTATTCCTGGTTCCACCAATGCACTTCGAGTTCATAAAATGGGGGATGCGCAAGAAGGTGTGGTGGAGGCTTACAGGTCTATATAATATATTTGTAAGATTTTTAGCCTCGGTACTCCAACGGTAGAGAGGGCGGACTCAAAATCCGCAAAGTGTCGGTTCAAATCCGACTCGAGGCACGTGAACAAAAACAAGTTTTTCTTATCACTCCACAGGAATAGTGGCAGGAAAAGTGGCAGAAAAATATGAAAATAGTTGTAGCGGAAGATGAGGCATTAATTCGTTTAGATTTAGTAGAGATGCTTCGCGAAAATGGTTATGAGGTTGTAGGACAAGCCGGAAATG
>OMHY01000084.1 GCA_900298985.1 Streptomycetaceae bacterium | reverse complement strand
CTCGAACCGACGACGACCGGATTATGAGTCCGGGGCTCTAACCAACTGAGCTACCGCCCCATCGCGGCAAAGCGTATCACTGAACTAAGCCTTCATCTCGCAATATTCGATATATATCAGTTTTAGTACGAATAGAAAGTCCATTGGATCTAAATTTTAATTTGGCACGGTCAATATATTGCTTCACTGTAGAGGGAGCTACATCCATTCTTCTTGCTACCACCGCTAATTTCAAACCGGAGGAGTAAAGAATTAGCGCTTTCTTTTCCTGTGGTGAAAGTTGATCAGAGATAGATTTTGAAAAATGTAATGCATGTCCAAGTGATGGCGGTATCCAATCTCTACCTTGCAATACAGATTCAATTGCTTTACCAAATTTATCTGTTGTTGATTCTTTACTTACAAATCCAGTTGCTCCCATAGAGAAAGCACTTTTGATTGATTCAAAATTGTTAATTGCACTTATTACTAAAACTGGAATATCAGCTGAGGAAAAAAGAGAAACAATTTCAATTGGTGTTAATCCATCACCTAAATGTAAATCTACAATTGCAATAGATGGTTTAGTCTCAGAAATTACATTTTTTGCATGTAAATAATTTGCACCATCATATAAACATTTCGAAGAAGGAAAATGTTCTGTTATATACCTTTTTAAACCTTCACGATATAAGGGGTGGTCCTCCAAAAGTATGTAAGTCATTTGTTCCATATCTTTGTCCCCTATATTTCCACCCTTATCTGTAATTAGTCCAAAAGTTTAACCGGACAACCTTCCATTCTTAGTATTGATGTTGTCATCTATTTGGGGGACACACAAAATGTCCTAAAGTTTGTTTTGCCTTAATTTGTTTTGATAGCCTTCAATCTATGCAAAGAGGCTTTGAGAAATCTCCAATTTTCAATAATAGGGATTTTCTTGGCTTATTTTCCAACTTTCGACTTCTCTTTCGTCTGCCTACTGCAGATCCTGATATTCCTTTGAGTGAGGTGGAATTTTTTGCTCTAAATTTGTCCCGTAGTTGTGTTCTAGCCTGGTATTGGATAGTTTGTTGGTTATTGGGGTTAGAAATATTTCAATTAAATATCTTTTCTCCTTTACACTTAATATTCCCATTTTCCTTATTAATCTGCATCTTTCTCTCAACTCATTTTTATTTCCGTAGCCATGAATCCTCTAATTTAGCCCACCTATTCACTATTGAAAGCCTCTTGGTTTTATTTGTACCACTAATATTTCCAAAGTTATTCGCACCCCATGTATTTCCCTATTCTTTTGTGGTGCTAGTTTTGGGGATTTTATCTGCATCTAATCTAGATTTTTGGGAATCTATTACCTCTATATTTTTATTAGCGTTAGTTTATGGGTATGTATTAGCTCATAATTTTGCAGCGATTGATTATGGAAATTCCAAAGTTTTCCATGGAGAGTTTGCATTGCTTTGGACTATAGGTATTCCAGTTGCCATGATTTATGTACGGAGAAGATTACTTTTTAGTGTAATTGACATTGATAAATATAATGAATTATTTGTCCAAGAAGAGCATGTTCGCCTGGCAAAAATCAATGTAGCAAATCAATCTGATCCACTTAACATTGCAATACATGGAACAATTTTAAATACTTTTTTGATGATGACTAAAAATTTTGAGTTTAATTTGCCTAAAGAAATATTTGTGGAGCAGTTAGAAAAAGATTTCTTGCAAATACAACGTGCGCGCTCTGGTCAAAGTGGAACTTTGCGAGATGAGATAAATAATGCAATTTCTCAAATTCCAAACCGGCAACTAAATCTAGATCTGCGAGTAGTAGAACATGCTTTAACACATAATATTTATCGATCTTTAATTGTAGAAATCTGCCGGGAAAAAGTCTTAAATTTATCTAAGTGTAGTAAAGCAGTATCAGTAAGGTTAGAGGTTGTTTTAGAAAAAAATGATATTGTAAATATTTCTTTTATTTCAGAGTTTGAACATGGTTTAGATCGAAAGCAATTGCAATCTGAAATGAAAGGGCAGCAAAGTTCAAATACCATCTCTCGACTTTTGAAAAGTGTTGGCAGTAGGCAAGTTATCTCAAGTTCCAGCAATCAAGTAGTCCAAGTTTTTACAATTGACCCCCAAGATTTAGAGAAGAAAAATCGAAATCGAGTTAAATCCACTAGATTCTCTGGAATTGAAGCTCTGGGCCGGTTTTTAATGGGCGTTACCGGCCTTTATGGATTTGCAATAATTCCTGGGCTATATATCTTGAATGTATCTCATATGGCCATTGGACTGCTCTTACTAATTAGCGTCACCAACTCACTTTCAGCGATCTTCCAAAAATATATGGCTTTAACTTCTTGGATAAATTCCATTCTTGGAATAATTGCATTTCTAGTTTGCCGCGAAGTTACGCCTATGTGCACCCATTTTGCAATTAGACATTGGTTATATTGCGCGCTGATTGGAACTTTTGGGGGAGCGGCGCTAACAGTGCAACATAAAATCGCCCGCTGGATACCGATGGGGCTATTGATTCTAACTGGAATCGCCGGAATTCAAGCGATACCTGCAGTCTGTCATATTAACGCTATCTCAGATACCCCTGGATTAATTTTGATTTTACTTGCTGCGTTGATGTATTCAGCTTTGCGCCATGAAAGCCTTGCTCAGCACCGACAGGTTTTGACCTCAATAGTTAGTTCCTCAAAATATCGTCAAACATTAAGTGATGCTTTGGAGACTAGGAGAGATGCGGTAATTAGCCGGGCTTTCAGTTTTTTTGATCTAATGAAAAGCTCAGAATTACCATGGGAGGAATTAGTTAGAAAAGCAAAATTGGAACATGATCGAATTCGCGCCTTTATACTCTCTTCCCCCCACTTTGATATTCCTTTTCATTTGGAAATCTTTGATTT
>OMHY01000083.1 GCA_900298985.1 Streptomycetaceae bacterium | reverse complement strand
TGGAAAAATCACTACCACTGAAGCAAAGGCAAAGCGTCTTCGTCCACTTGCAGAGAAATTAATTACTCAAGCAAAAGAAGGCGATATTGATGCTAGAAGAAGAGTCGGCGAGACTTTAACTGATAAAACAGTATTGCATAATTTATTTACTGAAATTGCGCCGAGATTTGCTAATCGTGCAGGAGGATATACTCGAATTACTAAAATAGGTCCCCGCAATGGCGACAATGCACCAATGGCAGTAATTGAATTAATTAAATAATTTATTAAATAAATTGACGATTGAATTGCCCGTCCTTACGCCTGAGGACGGGTTTCGTCGTATTAAGATTGAAATAGCTTATGATGGTAGTAATTTCAATGGTTGGGCAAGACAAAAAGATGATCCTTCCTATATTTCAAAAGAAAACCCCAGCGGTTCTATTCGCACTTTACAGGAAGAAATAGAAAAAGCTTTATCATTATTAGCCCATGACCCGGTGCAAACTATTGTTGCTGGTAGAACTGATGCTGGTGTGCATGCTATAAAACAAGTGATTCACGCTGATATTCCGCTTAATTCTTTTACTGATGAACCATGGGATATAAGTAATTGGGAATATAAATTAAATCGGATATTGACTCCGGAAATTAGAGTAAAAAAAGTTGAGCAGGCGCCGCCTTATTTTCATGCAAGATTTTCCGCTTTGAGTAGAAGCTATATTTATAAAATAGCAGACAATAATCAATTTATTTCTCCGCTGGAAAGATTGGATGTAGCCACCTGGTATCGGGGGTTAGATGTTGCAAAAATGAATAAATTAGCAGCGAGATTTATTGGAGAATTTGATTTTGTAGCTTTTTGTAAATACCGAGAAAACTCTTCCACTATTAGAGAAATTCAGGAATTTACAGTTTCTCGATCAAAAAATAATTTAGTTGAGGTAAGAATTACAGCTGATGCCTTTTGCTATAACATGGTTCGATCTCTGGTTGGTGCTTTGGTCGCAGTGGGTGAAGGCAGATTTGAGGAAAATTGGGCGCTAGAGATTTTAGAAAACAAAGTTAGACCTTCTGATTCCTATGTTTTTCCTGCCCAAGGATTGACCCTTACCAATGTCAATTATCCGCCTGATAATGAGCTTTTGGAGCGGGCTAAGAGGACGATTGGCAGGAGGGATTTAGAAGCGGAATCTGATTAATTGGGTACTTTTATCTCATTTTGACCCCGATATATCAATGCCGGTATTCTCTACCCCTTGCCTATCTTTAGGTAAGAAACATCAAGCAAGACTTAGAAGCAAGAGATAGAAATAAGATTCAGCAACAAGAAAGGCAGTGGGCTCGTGCGCACTTTTTCACCAAAGGCAAGTGATAAGAAGGCTAATTGGTATGTCATTGACGCAACCGATGTAGTGCTTGGTCGTTTAGCCTCTCAAGCAGCAACTCTATTGCGTGGAAAGCACAAGACTACTTTTGCCCCACATGTTGATATGGGAGATTTTGTGATTGTAATTAATGCAGACAAAGTTTCTCTTTCAGGTTCCAAATTAACTCAAAAGTTTGCTCACCGTCACTCTGGTTTCCCAGGTGGGATCACCTCTATTGTTTATGGAGATTTAGTAAAAGAAAATCCCGTAGCGCTAGTGGAAAAAGCAATTCTTGGAATGTTGCCTAAAAATAAATTAGGTAATTCCATTGGAACTAAATTAAAAGTTTATGCAGGAGATGCACATCCTCATGCTGCACAAAATCCAACAGTATTTAAAATTACTCAAGTTTCCCAAATAGTTAAATAAATTTAGAAAGGCCGCAAGTAGATGTCACAAATTAGCCAAGCAGATTTAGATGAGGGTACAACTCTTACCTCATACACCTCTACCACTCCCGGTGCATCAACTGGAAGAAAAGGTGTGACTGCACCTGGACAAGGAACTGGTCGACGTAAAGAAGCAATTGCGCGCGTTCGTTTAATTCCTGGTTCTGGTAAATGGAATATTAATGGCAAGACACTTGAAGGTTATTTCCCAAATAAAGTTCACCAACAATTAATTTCTGAACCACTTCGTACAGTAGGTGCAGAGGGCGCATTTGATATTGTTGCCAAAATTAATGGTGGTGGAACATCCGGACAAGCTGGCGCTCTTCGCCTTGGAGTTGCTCGCGCATTAAATGAAATTGATCGTGATGCTAATCGTCCGAGTTTGAAGAAAGCTGGTTTCTTAACTCGTGATGCTCGCGTTATTGAACGTAAGAAATACGGCTTAAAGAAAGCTCGTAAGCGTTCACAATACAGCAAGCGTTAATTTCTTTAACTTACTTTTAAAAGGTTGGTTTATTGATGGCCCTTTTTGGCACAGATGGTGTCCGTGGGCTCGCAAATCGTGATTTAACAGCAGAACTTGCATTGGAGTTGGCGGTTGCTGCTGCTCATATATTGGGTGAAGCAGGTGCGTTCGCTGGACACAGACCTAAAGCAGTTGTGGGCTATGACTCCCGTAGATCAGGTGAATTTTTAGAATCTGCAGTGGTTGCTGGGCTTGCAAGTGCGGGGGTAGATGTAATTAAAGTAGGTATTTTGCCTACTCCGGCAATTGCATTTTTAGTTAAAGAATTTTCTGCTGATTTAGGGGTAATGATTTCAGCTTCACATAATCCTATGCCAGATAATGGAATTAAGTTTTTTGATCGTGAAGGTGGGAAATTGCCGGATGCGGTTGAAGCAGCGATTGAAGCTCGAATTGGTGAAGATTGGGTTAGACCAATTGGAGCAGATGTAGGTAAAGTGGAAAGTAATTCCGATGCCTTAGATTTATATGGAAAGTTTTTATTATCTACTATTAACCATAATCTAAATTCTTTAAAAGTAATTGTTGATTGTGCAAATGGTGCATCCTCTTTTATAGCACCAAAAGTTTATGAAATGGCTGGAGCGAAAGTTACCGCTATCCATGCAGCTCCAAATGGAATAAATATTAATGACAATTGCGGCTCTACACATTTAGGTGATCTAATCAACCAAGTCAAAGTAAATGGTGCTGACATTGGAATTGGACATGATGGCGATGCAGATCGTTGTTTATTAGTTAATGCTAAGGGTGAAGTTATAGATGGTGATTTCATATTGGCGATATTGGCAAAACATCTAAATCAAAAAACTATAGTTTCTACTGTTATGGCAAATTTGGGATTTCAAAAAGCTATGGAACAACTTGGGGTGGAGGTAATTACCACCGCTGTTGGTGATAGATATGTTTTAGAAGCAATGATTGCAGGCAATCATTTAATTGGTGGTGAACAATCCGGGCATGTAATTTTTCGACAGCATGCAAGTACCGGAGATGGCTTATTGACAGCTTTACAAATTATGAATGCAATGGTGGCAAATAATTGTTCCCTGGAAAAATTAACTGAGATAATGAATCGTTACCC
>OMHY01000082.1 GCA_900298985.1 Streptomycetaceae bacterium | reverse complement strand
TTATACCATAAAGCCCTGGAAAACTTTGCGGGGCATAGTTAATGCAAAGACGGAATCTAATCATCTTAGATGCATATTGGAAAGGTATGCCACTTATAGTGGAAGTGATCCAAGAAAAGCTCCTGGTGTTCTGCTTTCTATACCTTTTATGGAGATTACTTTTGGTGCCTGGCAAATTAAAGGCGGCTTAGGCAAGCTTGGCGAATTAGCTAAAGAAAGAGCGGAGGCTTTGGGAGCTAAATTTAATTTCCAATGCAAAGTTGAGGAAATTTTGATTGAATACAACAAAGCTATTGGAATTAAAGTGAATGGGGAAAATATTTTTGGAGATTATGTTATTTCTGGTGCAGATGCACAAATAACTTATAATCAATTGATACCAAGTAAAGTAAAGGTAGGTAAAGAAAGAAGCAGATTAAAGAAATCTGAATTATCATTTTCTGGTTTTTCACTTTTCCTAGGACTGAAAAACTCTAGTAAAAATTTCCCTAAACTAAATCACCATACTGTTTTTTTCCCAAAAGATTACAATCAAGAATTTGTAGAATTGTTTGATCAGAAAAAACCAATAAATGATCCAACTATTTACATTCATTGCGTGAATAGTGGACAAGAGTATGAGTCCTGGAGCATATTGATTAATGCGCCAATACATGACCCAAAGGCAGGTTGTGATTGGGATAAGTTAAAGAAAAATTATCAAGATCTAATCTTAAATAAACTCGAAGGGTTAGGTTTAAGAGTTAAAGAAAGATTGCAATATTTAGAGGTAAGGACTCCGGCAGATTTGGAACGGGATTATGGTGCACCTGGCGGCTCTATATATGGGCAATCAATGAATCATCCGCTGGCAACATTTAACCGCGCGCGAAATCGTTCTAGTGTGGAAAAATTGTTTTGTACCTCTGGATCAACTCATCCGGGTGGTGGATTGCCTTTGGTGGGATTAAGTGGTGAGATGGTAGCAAATTCAATTATCAAGTCAGGTACTTAACCGCTGATAACTGTCTCTACCAATTTGTATTATTGCAATCAGTTGAAAGAGAAAAGCAATTACTAAAATTATCGCAGAAATTGGCCAAAACTTCATTTGCAATATAGCGATAAAAATTAGAAATATAGCTCTGACTGGTCTTTCATTAATAGAGGTAACTTCAGTTGTTGGAGTTTGTTTTTTCTCAATGAATAAAGCATTAAACCTAGCTCTCAAATATTCTTGAATTAAACCACCTGACCACAATAGAAATATCAAAATTTCACACCACCCAGGTAATTTTAATGCTCGATAGATCCCCAATAACCAGAAGGATTCACTAATCCGATCCGCAACCGAATCAAATACTGCTCCCCATTTTGAAGTGGAACTGGTAATTATTGCTACCGGTCCATCAAAACCATCCAATAATAAAGCTAGAATAATTAAGAGAAAAGCAAATTTCCCAGGAACAAAAAGAAAATAAAGTAATGAAATCAAGATGGATACTGAAGTTATTATATTGGGCAAATTGGAGTTATGATTATTTTTCCTGATCAATGAATTTGTTATTTGATATGTAAAATTTAACCAGCCCTTAATTATTTTACTGTTTTGTGGATTTCCATGGAGCTTATTCCAACTATCTATATATTCTACTTTGCTTATCATATTAAATTTAGGTTTCGAGCTATTTCTATAGTGGAGCTAATTTTATTCATGGTGTAAAAATGTAATCCAGGAGCATTAATTTCCAATAATTTTTGACCCAGTTCAGTTGCAATCTCGATACCAATTTTTTTAACATCCTCCGGAATTTCTTCGTATCCAGAAAAACGCTTATGAATTTCATCAGGCAATTGCGCTCCAGAAAGTAATGCCATTCTTTGTAACTGTTTTAAATTTGTTATCGGCAATATTCCAGCAATCACCGGTAAATTACAATTTCGATTTTCTAGTTCATTTACTAAAAATTCATATTTAGAAATTGAAAAGAAGAATTGAGTAGTTGCAAAACTTGCACCTGCTTTTGCTTTAGAAATTAAGACCTCTATATCCTGATCAAAGTTTCCATTGCTAGCGGGATGACCATCTGGAAATGCAGCCACTCCAATTTCAAATTTCCCAGTCGCAGCCGCTAACTCCACTAATTCCACCGCATGATTGAAACCATTTGAAACTTGAACCCATGGTGATTGCGGACCGCCTTGGGGATCTCCCCGCAGTGCTAAAATTTTTTCAATTCCAGCTGAGTGATACTCCCTTAAAATATTTTTTAATTCCTCTTTAGTTGACCCAACACATGTTAAATGTGCAACTGTGTCAATACCAGTTCGCTTAGTAATTTGTGAGGTAACGTTTATGGTTCGATCTCTGCTACTTCCACCTGCACCATAGGTGACAGAGATGAAATCAGGTGCATATTTTTTTAAATCTTCAATTTCTTGCCAAAGTCTATTTTCCCCCTCAGCATCTTTAGGGGGAAAGAACTCCACGGAGAAACTCTGCAAAACCACGTTGCAGAGGTTACCCTTTCTCCGTGGCTCAAAACTACCTTGGCACGGAAAAAATACAAGAAATTCAAAAACTAGTAAATCTAGAATTGAAAGATTTCTTGAATTCCGCCCTGGCTCCGATTGAAAATATTTCACTTGAAATTGCCCAAGTAAATTCAGATCTTAAGAATTTTACACTTGAAAATGGAAAAAGGTTGCGGCCGGTTTTTGCTGCAATTGCCGCTATCTCGTATTCAGATTCAATTTCTAAAGCGCAGATTAAAGCCGTTTCAGCTCTTGAGTTAGTTCATGTTTGTGCATTAATTCATGATGATGTTATTGATCAATCAGATTCTAGAAGAGGTAAAACTTCTATACACAAAGCCTATGAGTTTCGGCATCAAGAAAATAAAGGAAATGGTTCTGCTGCTAACTATGGCGTAAGTGCAGCAATTTTAATTGGAGATTTAGCCTTAGTTTTGGCAGATCAAATGATTAATGAGAGTGGCTTAGACTTAGAAGCAATTTCACGAGCTAGAAAAGTATTTGATGCAATGCGAGTGGAGTTGATGGCTGGTCAATTTTTAGATATTCATGAACAAACATTGGTAAAGGCTTCAAAAGAACGAGCTCTAAAAATTGCAGAGTACAAATCTGGTAAATACACCATTGAAAGACCATTGCATTTTGGTGCAGCCTTAGTTGCCCAAGGAAAAAAATTAGAAGAATTACAGCATGGTTTTACTCAATATGGAATTCCATTGGGGCAAGCATTTCAATTACGCGATGATGTACTAGGCGTTTTTGGTGATAGCAAAGTAACTGGAAAGCCTGCGGGCGATGATTTAAGAGAGGGCAAAAAAACAGCTTTAATTGCATTTGCGCATAATCAATTAACAGGCGGTGCCTTAAAATTTTTAGAAGATTCTTTGGGTAATAAGAATTTAAGTGAGTCTGATATCCAAGAGTTACAAACTTTGATTGAAAAAACCGGAGCATTATCAAATGTGGAAAATATGATATTAGAATTAACTAAGCAAGCCCATTTTGCTCTCAATATTTTAGAGATCACTCCCCTCGCTAAAGAAATGTTAGAAATTATGATAAGTAAAACCACTAAAAGAGATTCCTAAATATTAAAAGGTGTGAGATGAAAAAAATTTCCGGAAAAAAAGATTCAATTGTAATAGTAGGTGCGGGGCTGGGAGGATTGAGCGCCGCTATTCATTTAGCTGCAAAAGGCCATCAAGTAACTCTATTGGAAAAAGAAGATTATCCGGGCGGTCGAAATGGAATAGTAAAACAGGATGGTTTTGCCTTTGATAATGGACCTACGGTTTTGACTATGCCTTCATTGATCTCAGAATTATTTGAAGTATTGGGTGAAAATATGAATGACTGGTTGGAATTAATTCCGATGAAGCC
>OMHY01000081.1 GCA_900298985.1 Streptomycetaceae bacterium | reverse complement strand
GTCATTCAAATTATTTCTTTCCGCTATTAATTCATAATAAATTTTTCCAGAAGTAAAAATTACCCGATTTGCATTTTGCACACTCAGATCATCAATTAAAGGTTGGAAAGTTCCGGAAGTAAAATCAGAAAGAGCGGAAGCGGCCGCTTTTAACCGCAACATTGATTTAGGTTCAAAAACTATTAATGGTCTTTGTGCTGGATTTTTTGCATGCCATCTAAGTAAATGAAAATATGAAGCAGGCGTAGATGGTTGGGCAATAGTCATATTATTTTCCGCAGCTAATGCTAAATATCTTTCAATTCGAGCAGAGGAGTGGTCAGGTCCTTGACCTTCATAACCATGAGGCAATAGCAGAATTAATCCAGAACGTTCTCCCCATTTTTGTAAACTAGAAGAAATAAATTCATCAATAATTGTTTGCGCTCCATTAGCGAAATCACCAAATTGAGCTTCCCATAAAGTTAATCCTTGATTTCTCTCCAAAGAATAGCCATATTCAAATCCCATGACTGCATATTCTGAAAGTAGTGAATCATAAATATAAAGTTGATTGGGGGATTGAGTTAGAGAGGCGAGTGGGGTCCAAGTATCTCCATTATTTTGATCCACAATCACTGCATGGCGATTGCTAAACGTTCCCCTTCGAACATCTTGTCCAGACATGCGAATTGAATGTCCCTCTAATAGCAAAGAACCAAAAGCAAACATCTCTCCCGCAGCCCAATCCACACTACCTTCTTCTAGCATTAAAGTTCGCTTTTGAAGTTGCGGTGCCAGTTTTGGATGTACGGTAAATCCTGGAGGAGTTGCAACTTGTGTTGCTGCAATTTTATTCAATACCTCTGCAGGAACTGAAGTATTAACCGAAAGTGGGTCTGGTGCTTGCGGAACTTGAATGGCTTTATGTTCTGGTTCTACATTGTGTACCGCAGTAAACACGGATTCCAATTGATTTTGATAATCTCTTAGTACTTCTTCTGCTTCTTCCATAGTAATGTCACCACGGCCAATTAAAGCTTCAGTGTAAAGTTTTCGAGTAGATCTTTTTGCATCAATTAATTTATACATTAATGGCTGGGTATAACTTGGTTCATCGCCTTCATTATGACCTCTGCGTCGGTAACAAATTAAATCAATTACTACATCTTTTTGAAATTCTTGTCGGTATAAAAATGCTAAATGTGCAACTCGGACCACTGCTTCTGGATCATCCCCATTTACATGGAAAATCGGTGCTTGTACTGTTTTTGCCACATCAGTGCAATATCGAGAGGATCTGGAATATTGCGGAGAAGTAGTGAATCCAACCTGGTTATTTACCACTATATGTATTGTTCCACCAGTTTTGTAACTTTCTAATTTAGATAAAGCAAAGGTTTCGGCGACAATTCCTTGACCAGCAAATGCAGCATCTCCATGTAATAAAATCGGCATTACTAATTTTTCGCCATTTTCAATTAAATCTTGCTTAGCGCGAGTAGTTCCTTCTAGTACTGGATTTACCGCTTCTAGGTGAGAGGGATTTGCCGCTAAAAATATATTGGTTTGTGCGCCGCTCGGTGCAGTGAATATTCCACTTGTACCTAAATGATATTTGACATCACCTGAACCTTGAACTTGATTATCTGTATAGTGACCTTCAAATTCTTGGAAAATTTGTCCCATAGATTTTCCAGCGATATTTGCCAGCACATTTAACCGACCTCGATGTGGCATACCAATGCAAACTTCTTGCAAACCTTGATTTGCTGCATCACTCACTATTGCATCTAAAAGTGGAATTACTGATTCCCCACCTTCCAAGGAAAATCTTTTTTGGCCTACATATTTTGTTTGCAAAAATGTTTCAAATGCTTCTGCTGCATTTAACCGGCGTAAAATTCTTAACTGCTCTTCTCGCGGGGTTTGAGTTACACCCACTTCAATATGTTCTTGTAACCATTGACGCTCCTTTGGATCATCAATGTACATATATTCCACGCCAATTGTTCTACAATAAGAATCACGCAGTAGTCCTAAAATTTTTCTAAAAAGCATAAATGGTTTTCCGCCAAAACCACCAGTAGCGAATTCCCGATCTAAATCCCAAAGTGTTAAACCATGAGTACGTACATCCAAATCCGGATGAGATCTTTGTTGGTATTCCAGTGGATCTATATCAGCCATGATATGCCCATGAGTTCGATATGCATGAATTAATTGTTGAACTCGGGCAGTTTTATCTATTTCTGATGATTTTTCAAAATTATTGTCTTGCACCCATCTAATTGGTTCATAAGGGATTCGAAGAGCTGCAAAAATTTCATCATAAAAATTATCTGAGCCCAAAAGTAATTCATTAATAATTTTTAAGAATTCTCCTGATTGTGCACCCTGAATAATTCGATGATCATAAGTACTAGTTAAGGTAATTACTTTGCTTATGCCCATTCGAGCAATTGTTTCCGCACTTGCACCTTGAAACTCAGCTGGATAATCCATGGCCCCAACACCCAAAATTAGGCCTTGTCCTTGCACAAGTCTGGGTACTGAATGAACCGTGCCAATAGTTCCTGGGTTGGTCAAAGAAACGGTGGTACCTGCAAAATCTTCAACCGCTAACTTTCCACCACGAGCTTTTCTAACAACTTCTTCATATGCTGACCAAAATTGTCCAAAGTCCATGGATTCGCAACCTTTTATAGATGGGACTAAAAGTTGTCTGCTTCCATCTGCTTTAGCCAAGTCAATTGCAATTCCTAGATTTAAATGATCTGGCTTACCTAAATTGGGTTTGCCTTCAATTTCTAAATAGTAACTATTCATTTCTGGCATTTGTCGAATAGCTTTAATCATTGCGTAGCCAATTATGTGAGTGAAAGAAACTTTTCCACCACGTCCTCTTTTAAGATGATTATTAATTACAGTTCTATTATCAATCATTAACTTTGCTGGTATTGCTCTCACGCTAGTTGCTGTTGGCAAAGATAAAGATGCTTCCATGCTTTGAACTACTCGAGCACTCACTCCACGAATTGGTTCTACTCTGCCCGCAGTAGGAGTTGGAACTGATGGCAAAGGTTTTACTACTGGATCTGCAGGTGTAGGAATAAAGGAATTGTTTTCTGCAGTTGTATTGTTTGAAGTCATTATATTTCCTACTTGTATTTCCGCTTCTTGATTATTTGAAACTTTAGCCAATATGACTTCATCAAGTGCCCATTTATCTGGCAAAGTTAGTGGTTGATTGTTATCTAATTTAGTTTGCAGTTCTGGAGAGATTGATTCTGCATTAGGACTGGAAACAGTATTTTTTTCAAGAGATCTTTTTGGAATAGGTGGAATTCCACCTCTAGGTCTTTCTCCATTTGAATTATTTTCTGGTTGAAAATCATGGAAAAATTCCCACCAAGCGGTATCTACACTTTTTGGGTCGGCCAAATATTGTTGATACATTTCATCAACAAGCCATTGATTTGGTCCAAATTCTTTAGCTTTAGTTTTGCCAATAGAATTACCGGAGTTCAAATTCCCGCTCTGGTTGGGATTATCAGCCACGGCCTAAGTTTAACCACCGCAAAATGGGGAACCAATTACTTCAACGCCTGCAAGATGTTATCTAGGCAACTTATAGCCAAATTCCAGAGTTTAGTTTGCCCGTTTGGCTACCAAAAAAATCAACAATAAGGCAGTTGCGCTTAAAAAAGCCAACGGGATTGCAACTATATAAGCACCACCTTTCGCTGCAAAATAAGAGACTCCTAATCCAATCCCATTTGCCAATAAAGCGATACCTCGACCAAAGGTTCTACCTTTCAAAAAACTTTTTCGACTTATCCAAAGGGCGCCAGCTCCCAATATGGAAAATATGATTTGTGCAATTAAAGCTGTTGGATGAGTGGTGTGAGAAAAAAATGGAGCAAAGACTAGATAAATTGCCAACAACACTAAAGAGATAGTTTCTATCTTTAAGATTGCTGCCAATGAAGTAAGAAAATCTTGTGGCCAGTATTTTTCCCGCTTGCTTTTTTCCACTCTTTATTTTATCGCAAATGAAGAAAAAAAGTACTAATACTAAGCCACCAAAATAGGTGACAAGAATAAGCCACATTTTGTTTCAAAATTCTCTAGCCTTCGCCAATGGATAATGAGAAACCCCACTCTTTATATGAAATATCATTTAATTCCGATGGAAATTTTGATCTCTTAACTCAACTTTATTCCACCAGATATCTCTACGCATATTTGGAAAAAGAAATCTCTCATGCAGTTAG
>OMHY01000080.1 GCA_900298985.1 Streptomycetaceae bacterium | reverse complement strand
CTTATATAGACAAAACCCACCAAATAGGCAAAAAAGGCACCTGCCAGGATAGAGAACAAGGTCGCTAGTAAAGCAGCCTGCTTTTGCACCCCTTGGGTGGTCAGATTGGTGAAAAGGGTGGCTACAGAAAGGCCCATAATCCCAATTAGACCTGAAAGTAGGAGTTGGGAGGGCTGAAGGGGCCTAGTTTTTAGCTTTTTCATCGCCAAGCTGGCGAAAAGGTAAATCCCGATTGGTTTTCCGATGACCCTTGCCAAAAGAATGGTGTAGAAAATTTGGTTAGAAAAAGTTGTATTGTTAAATTGCCAAGGCACCCAAAAAGTTGAGACCAAAAAAATTGGAATTATCAAATAATTCACTACGGGGGTAAAGATTTTTGCTGCCGGGAGTTCTAGTTTTTTTGGGGTAAGTAAGCCAATCGCAACTCCAATAACCGCAGCCAAACTTTCACTTTTCCCAGAGGCAAGGAGAATCAAAATTGTTAAGAGATCATCAAATATTGCTAACGCTAATATAAAAACTCTAATCTCTTGGGAGATTTTTTTGGGAAGGAGCGCAATTAAAGCGAGAGCCAGCGGTAAATCAGTGGCGAGTGGAATTCCAAATGCTGCTTTTGGGCTGTGATTAATTGCAGAGAGAACTAAATAAATTGATGCTGGAATTATCATTCCACCGATTGCAGCAGCTAGTGGCACTAAAACTGCTTTTTTATTTAATAACTTTCCAGTGATTACCTCACTTCGCAATTCAATTGCAGCCAAGAAAAACAACAACCCGAGCGGTCCTTGCGCAATAAAATTTGAAATCTGGCTGGCTAAGTGCACCTAGTAATTCTACTGGCTTTACTATGAATTTAGTTTTATTAACCAAATGTAAAGGTATAAGCCTGCGTACCTTTATTTTCAAAAGTGATTGAAATTGTATTGTTACTAAATGTAGTTTTAGAATCAAACAAGTTATAGAGACGATCTTCATCAACTTTAATTCGCCCATTAATTACATCTGTCCCAGCCACCTTTGCTGGAATTGGTTTGCCATCTAATTTCACATCTACATAGTCAACCGCTCCAACTTGATGTGGGCGCAAAATAATATAGACCTGGTGTGCTACGAAATCATAAATTATCTGTGCTCCTGGGTTACCAGCGATATGGTCAGAGCTAATATTCCAATCACCACTCAAAGCAAAGGTATTTGGCTGCATTGTTTTAGGTGTTAAATAATGGCTATTTAGAGGGGTTATGACCTGATAGGGATTTTGATCTTGTGATTCCCGAGCTGTTCCTAAATAAGTTTCTAAAGAAGTCCCTTGTTGGTAATTAACATTTAGTGGATCAGAAACTTTGGAATTAACTTTGACTCCATTTTGCGCTAATAGAATTTGAATGGCTTTTTCAGTTTCAGCGTATCCGCCTTCACCAAATTCAGTTCTTCTAATATCACCTTTGGCATCAATCACATATTCTGCTGGCCAGTATTCATTGTTGTAATTATTCCAAGTTGCTAAATCATTATCTTGAGCCACCGGATATTTAATTCCAAATTGTTTAGTAGCTGCAATTACATTGCCTCGCTCCTTTTCAAAAGGAAATTCAGGGGAATGTACTCCAACCACAACAAAGCCATATTTATGATAGGTGTTGTACCACTTAGTTACATATTGCAAAGATCTAATACAGTTAATACAGGAATAAGTCCAAAAATCCACTAAGACAACTTTTCCTTTTAACTGCGCCATTGTTAATGGTGCAGAATTTATCCAGCTTGAGATACCAACAAAATCCGGTGCATGCGAACCTGGAGGTACGTTGAAATAACTACTGTTATCTGAAGAGGTATTACTTTGGTTTGTAATACTTTTTCCATTACTTGTTAATTTGCTTAATTGGTTATGGACAGCTGAAGTTCTTTCAATAGATTGCAAAGCACTGGTATAACTTGGAACTCGATTCAATAACCAAATCTCCGCAGTTTTATCCCAACCAAATAAAGATGCAATTGCAAACACTATTAAAATGGCACCGGAGAGAATTTGAAACTTACCTAAATGCTTATTAAATACCCGAGATTTCTTAATAACTCTTTGTCCACCAATTACAAACCAATATAGTGGTATAGATACACCCAATAAATAAGAAGCAGCTACTAATAAGATTCCGAATGAGAATTTGGCTTGGGTGCTTTCAGTTGCTACCGCTGCAAAAATGGGACCGGAACAAGGTGTCCAAAGAATTCCAAGGCCCAGTCCGGTGAGAAATCCTCCCTTAAAACCAGTGGAATTTGCATTTGGTTTAGGGGCAAATCTGCCAACAATTGCAGACATCTTTGCTTCATATTTTTGGGAAAGATGTGGGACAACCAAAATCACACCTAATACAATTAAAAATATCACTGAAAAATATCTCAAATAATTTTCATTAATACCCAGATATTTTTCTAAATAAGAAGCAAGTAAAGTGAGTGCACCAAAACTAACCGCAATCCCTGTTACTAAACCAAGTGGTCTTTTTTTACCGCCAGCAACTGAATCTGTTGAAAGCAAAACTGGAAGCAGCGGCCAAACGCAGGGAGCAAGTATTGTTAAAAGACCTGCTAGAAATGCAAACAATAATAAAATAATCATTTTAATCTACTTAACTTTTCCATTTTCAACTATCCCATTTTCAACTTTATCTAGAAAATATCTAATTTGAATCGCTACCGCAGCGCCTTCACCTACCGCAGCTGCTAGTTGCTTGGTGGAACCTGAGCGCACATCACCCGCAGCAAACACTCCAACGATATTAGTAGCAAAGTTTTCATTTGTCTTGATGAAATTTCTTTCATCTAGATCAATTAAACCTTTGACCCAACTTGTGTTGGGATCAAGACCAATAAATAAAAATGCTCCGATAGTTTTTATTTCATTTATCTCACCAGTTTCTATATTTTTAAATTTCATAGCTGCTAATTTGCCGCTGCTATCTGCAATAAATTCCTCCAAGGCTTGACCGGTATGAATCTGCATTTTTGGGTGGTTGCGCACTTTTTCTTGTAATATTTTCGAAGCACGTAATTCATTTCCTCTTTCAAAAATACTAACTTTATTAGCGAATTGGGTTAAAAATAAGCCTTCTTCTAATCCAGAATTTCCGCCGCCAAGTACTACTACATGATCTGCACCTTTATAAAAAGGTCCATCACAGGTAGCGCAGAAATGAATTCCGGCCCCAATTAAATCTGCTTCACCTTTAGCATCAGTTCTTCGCTAAGTAGAACCGGTTGCAATTACTACGGCCCGTGCATGAATTACTTGATTGGTTGAGGTTTTTAAATCTATACCGTTATAAGTAGTGGTAGATAATTCTTTGATCTCTTCTACCGCCACCGCTTGTAATATCTCAACCCCGTATCTTTTTGCTTGTTGTTCAAATCTAGTTGCTAACTCTGCTCCCCCAATACCTTCAGGAAAACCTGGATAATTATCAAATTTTTCTGTTACCCCTGCTTGTCCCCCCACAGCTGATTTTTCAATAATTAAAACTTTTAGATTTTCTCTTGCACCATATATTGCTGTGGTTAATGATGCTGGTCCACCTCCTACTATTACTAAGTCATAAGCAGAATTCATAGCCTCGCGCACAATTTGTAATTTATCTGCTAATTCATCATTGGAAGGTTCTACTAAAATTGAACCATCATCAAAAATTAAAGTTGGAATAATTCTTTTTCCATTATTTAAATCTTCAACTTGTATTGCTGCAGATGGGTCTTGTTCTAAATCAATCCACTCATATGTAATTCGGTGTTGACCTAAAAACGCTTTAGCTCTTTTACAATCTGGACACCAAGCAGCGCCAATGACTTTCAACATTTGCCTTCACTCAACTTTCTAAATTTTTATCCAATCTAGTTGAGGATAGTGATTTAGACTGAAATACGTTTGAGTGAAATACTTGTTAGTTCTTAAACCAAACAGTGGTTCCGGCAGGAATGAGTGTTTTCTCCTTCTTTTTGGTAACCAGCGGAGCGGAAGAAAAAAGAACTTCACCTTTAGGCATTGGGTAATTCTTGGAAGTGAAATTAGTAATGCAGTTCCAACCATTTGGTCTGGAGAAATGTAGGACTTTTTTACTTTTAGTTTTAATCCACTTTAACTCTTCTTCCGTCTGTAATTCTTTTCGAAGTTCTAAAGCACGACGATAAACAGTTAGAACCGAGTTCGGATTATTTTCCTGCATTTCCACGCTGTAATTTCCAAACCAATTTGGTTGCGGGAGGTGTGCTCCATTTTCTCCAAAACCAAATGAGGAACCGGATTTATTCCAAGGTAGTGGTACTCGACAACCATCTCTTCCTTTATCGGAATGTAAATTTCTCTCCCAAATTGGATCTTGTAATACTTCTGTGGGAAGGTCTGCAACCTCCGGTAGGCCTAGCTCTTCACCGTTATATAAATAAATTGCACCGGGTATCGCCATCAATAAGGTGGTCGCAGCTAGTCCACGGCGCACTCCTTTTGCCCTATTTTCTTTCGCTAATTTTCCATCACTCAAGAGCCATTTTTTCTGATCCAATTTTTTAGGTAAGCCATATCT
>OMHY01000079.1 GCA_900298985.1 Streptomycetaceae bacterium | reverse complement strand
TTTGAGAGGTATGTAAATCAACTACCATTAGGCGATCAGCGCCCGCAGTTTTAAAAAGATCAGCCATCAATCTGGCAGAAATTGGTTCCCGGCCCCGTGTTTTCTTGTCTTGTCGGGCATAACCATAAAAAGGTGCAAGTACTGTAATTCTTTTCGCTGAGGCTCGCTTAAGCGCATCAACCATTATTAACTGTTCCATTATGTATTTATTAACTGGATAAGAATGACTCTGTAAAACAAATGCATCACTACCGCGCACGCTCTCTTCAAAGCGAACAAAAATTTCACCATTTGCAAAATCATATAAAGAGGTGGGTGTGATAGGGATGCCTAATTCATCTGCTACACCTTGCGCTAAATCTGGATGTGCGCGTCCGGTGAATAATCGCAATCGCTTCTCCGAAGATAAGCGCAACTCACCTTTTTGTTCCATTGGCCCCCTTGAATATCTGCGACTACTCTATTAAAACTTTACCTTTTTTCCAAACAACTTTGTAAAAATCTCAAAATGAGTGAAACATTTCAAAGGTTTGCCCCACGCATTTAACTTTCTGGGCCACCGGCTGCTTTAGCAGCCTTGGCAGATTCACTTCCTGCTCTCTTGCGAAAGACCCAACCCAATACATTTCTTTGTCGGGCACGGGCCACTCCAATTGCACCAGCTGGCACATCCTCTGTAATCACTGATCCGGCAGCGGTATAAGCCCCATCAGCCACAGTTACCGGTGCTACCAACATTGTGTCACTGCCAATTCGCACCTGGTCTCCCACTACAGTTTGGTGCTTTTCTTCTCCATCATAATTTACAAAGATAGTCGCGGCACCAATATTTGTGCCTTTTCCAATCTGGGCATCTCCCACATAGGTAAGGTGAGGTACTTTGCTACCTTCCCCTATTTGTGCATTTTTAGTCTCTACATATGCGCCGATTTTCCCATTGGCCGCCAGTTTTGTTCCAGCACGCAAATAAGAATAAGGGCCAACGTTGGCATTTTCTCCAACTTCGGAATCATTTACCTCTGACTCTCTTACTTTGGCACCAGATTCAATCAGAGAATTTTTTATTACAGCCCTAGGTCCAATAATCGCACCAGACTTAATTAAGCTTTTTCCATGGATAAAACTTCCGGGCCAAATCTCAACACCACTTTCAATTTCACTATCAGAATCAATCCAAGTAGTGGTTGGGTCAATAATTGTTACCCCATCTGCCATTAAGTCTTGATTTTTTCTTTCATGAAAAATTTCTCTCACTAAAGAAAGTTGTTCTTGATCATTTACTCCTAAAAATTCATCTTCATCATGTGAGCAATAGGCTCCTATTGTTCCACCCAAACTTTTAACAAGAGAAATAATATCTGTTAAATAATATTCTCCTTGTGCATTTTGGGGTCTTAGTTCAGAAAGAGCTTGAGATAAGAAAACACTTCCTACACAATAAATTCCAGTATTGATTTCATTTATACTTTTTTCTCTTTCACTTGCATCTAACTCTTCTCTAATACCAAGCAATTCACCTTTACCATCTCTAATGATTCTGCCATAACCATATGGATCGCTGATCTCAACAGTTAAAACTGATAAATCTAATTCATTATCTAAAAAGTCTTGGTAGAAATCTAACAAAGTTTGTTTGGTGATGAGTGGAGTATCGCCAGCTAAAATCATAATATTGCCAGAGAAATTACCAGCATCCATCGCTATTGAAACCGCATTACCAGTTCCTTTTCTTTGCTCTTGAAATACTGATGAAATTTTTCCCGAAACTAAATTTTTATCTTTTAGCTGATTTAAATGATCCTCAACTTTTTCTCTTCCAGCCCCTACAACCACAACTCTATTTTCAACATTTAAATCTGAGGTTGCTTCCAATACATGGTGCAGCAAAGTTCGACCAGCAATTTCATGAAGCACTTTAGGAAGTGAACTTTTCATTCTCTTGCCATCACCGGCAGCCAGCACAATAACGGTAGAGATTTGCGAATTAAGGGAGTTAATTTCTAAGTCAGACACAGGTTTAGCCTAGTGGGTAAAGTTTTCGCTCCGCCATTTTGTATTTGGCTCCGCAATTTAGTCTTTGGCTCCGCAATTTAGTCTTTGGCTCCGCAATTTAGTCTTTGGCTCCGCCACCAGGTATCGATCCTGGACCCTGGGCTTCAAAGGCCCATGTGCTAGCCACTACACAATGGCGGAACCTGAATTCTCTACTATTTAGCGGTTGAATTCAAATTAACCGTTGTTATTAACCCTAAAAACTACTTATTACCTGTGCCCCATGTACTGGACCAGTTGCTCTGGTAACACCTGCTACAACTCCACTTGCAGTTAATGCTACTGCTAAATCAATTGCACTTTCTTCATCTAAAACTAAAAATGCAACTGTAGGGCCAGAGCCTGATACTAATCCACCTAAAGCTCCATTATCTTTTCCTACTTCTAAAATCAACTTCAAAGCTGGCTTCAATGAAAAAGCTGCAGCTTGTAAATCATTACTTAAGGCATTGCCTAAATTATATAGATCACCTGAGGCCAGCGCCGAAATTAAATTTTGATTTAAAGTTGGAGGTGAAATAACTAATCCGGAACGCAAACGATCACATTCTGAATAAACCACTGGTGTCGACAAACCTTGGTGAGCAATTGCTAATACCCAATGATAATTTCCTCTAACTAATACTGGAGTTAATTCCTCTCCTCTTGACCTACCAATAGCTACTCCCCCTGATAAAGAAAATGGAACATCAGAGCCAAGTTCTGCTGCTAATTCTTCTAATTCAGCTTTATTTAATCCAGTGCTAAATAGATTATCTAACCCTAATAAAACTCCGGCTGCATCTGCTGATCCACCTGCTAAACCTCCAGCAATTGGTATTTCTTTTTTAATATCAATTGATAATTTTGTCGGTGTTTCAATTTTACATCTTTCAAAAAAAAATCTCGCTGCCTTGACCGCTAAATTAGTATCATCAAGTGGGACACCATTTGCAAAAGTGCCCCGCGCTGAAATATCAATCACTGTTTTATTTAGTAAAGATATATTTTCTTCCCAGTATCTAATGGTGATTTCATCAAAAAGGGAAATTGCCTGAAATACAGTTACAATTTCATGATAACCAGATTCCATCAATGGTCCAACAGACAAATGCAAATTTATTTTGGCAGGTACCCGCACCACTACTCCAGGTATGTTCTGCTCTATTCTCACCAGACTACTTTAACTAATTCCTTAAATTACAGAAGCGATTTTGACATAATCAGCCAAATCTAGAGTTTCCCCTCGAGCGGTAGGATCTACCCCAACCGCTAGCAATATTTGCTCCGCATTACCCTCCAGAACTGGTGCCAAGCTACTTCGCAACATTTTTCTTCTCATCGCAAATGCCGCATCTATTAGTGCATAGGTCTTTTTGCGCAATACTTCATCTCCAGGTGCGGAAATTCTTTGAATTTCTACTAATTTGGAATCAACATTAGGAATTGGCCAAAATATTTTTCGGGAAACAAAACCTTGGGAAACTAGATTTGCCCACCATTTTGCTTTCAAAGTGGGGGCACCATATTCGGCAGTATTTGGAGCAGCAGTTAATCTATCTGCTACCTCCGCTTGCACCATCACAACGCCTTTTTCAATAGAAGGAAATTGTTGTAATAGCGTAAGTAAAACTGGTACTGAAACATTGTAAGGAAGGTTTGCCACTAGAGCAGTTGGTGGATACTTCAATTCCTTAATCTCTAATGCATCCTTAGCATATACAGTTAATTCCTTTTTTCCACCGCCATGATTATTTACAGTTTCACCAATCATATTGGCTAACCTTTGATCTATCTCTATCACTTGTAAATTATCCACAATTTCCAGGATTGCCAAAGTTAAAGAACCTAATCCGGGACCGACCTCTAATACTAAATCATTACTTTCTAATTTTGAGATTTTTACAATTTTCTGACAGGTATTTCCATCTATCACAAAATTTTGCCCAAGTTTTTTTGTAGGACGCAAATCTAACTTAGCAGCTAATTCTCTAATCTCTGCTGCCCCTAATAATGATATTTTAGAACTCACCAAAAATCTTCTCTACATTTTGATTTATCGCTGAAATTAAATCTGTAATTGGTTCTTGTCTTAGCTCAGCAAGAAATTGAATCACAGCAGCAGTTTGCGCTGGTGTATTCAAGGCTCCCCGGTGAGGTGCGGGACAGAGAAAAGGTGAATCTGTTTCTGCCAATAATAAATGTTTGGGTGTAATTAAAGCTGCATCCCGCAAGGCTGGTGCATTTTTAAAAGTCACTGTTCCTGAGAAAGATAAGTAATAACCTTTTTCAATACATTTTTCCGCCATTCTGGCATCACCGGAAAAACAATGAAATACAGTGATTTTCGGAGCACCAACCTCATCCAAAACATCTAATACCGCATCATGCGCATCTCGATCATGTATTACCAAAGCTTTCCCATATTTTTTAGCAATCTCAATATGTCTTTTAAAGGAATATCTTTGCTTTTCCTGCAACTCTGGTTGAGTTCTGAAGAAATCTAATCCAGTTTCTCCAATTGCTCTAACTCGGGGATGAGTAGCTAACTCCTCTATGATTTTTAGATCCCCTTCTAAATCGGAGATTATGGGAGCTTCATTTGGATGAATAGCTACCGCTGCTAAGATTTTCCCAGGATATTTTTCAGCTAAATTCACTCCCCATTTGGATTGATCTGCGTTATAACCAACTTGAACAATTCGATTGATACCTACTGAAATACTTTGTGCAACAACCTCATCAATAGTTGGAGCGTTATCACTTGAATCTTCAATCAACTCCAAATGAGCATGTGCATCAACGCAAGGTATTGGTAATTTGTCTGGGAGTGGTGCAGGTTGTCTTACCACCATTCTCTCTGCAAACTCAGTCATCTATCTTAATCTTTACCTAACTAGTTTTGTTTTCTAATCTGGGAAATAATATTTCACCTTTAACAACTTTACTTCCCGCTGGCAACATACCCCATGCCTTAGCATCGTCAATACTTTGCTTAGAAAGTTCACCAATTGAATTATCGGCACCTAATTGTTTCCATAATTTCTCACAGGTAGTTGGCATAAAAGAGTAAAACAAAATTGCTAAAGACCGTAAAGAATCAGCACAGTGGTAAAGAACTTCTTCCAATTCCTTTTGGTTTTTCGGATCTTTTGCAAGTACCCAAGGTTCCTTTTGAGTTATATATAGACTGTCTCTT
>OMHY01000078.1 GCA_900298985.1 Streptomycetaceae bacterium | reverse complement strand
TCATTTTCTGATACTTCATTATTTGCTAACACTTTTTCAAAAATATTTTTACCTATTTCGCACATAAGCTCTGACTCAATGTTGGCTGAAATCTTTATAGAAGCATCATGTAACCAAGTTTCAATTTCATCATCTTCTGCAATTATCTGATAGGACCAAATTCCAGTACTGTCAGGTGAAAACCAAGCTTCATATCGATCTGTTCCTGGCCAGATTTCTCGCATTAATAACTCTTCTTTTAGTTCTCCCTTGGAATCAAAAACTAGGGTCTTTACTCGCAGGGCATCATGCCCTTCCCGAGTAACATTTGCACCAATAGGAATCCATTCCCCTAAATAACCTTTAGAAGGGATTAATTGTCCGCCAAAATATAGGTGAGGTGAGAGATTAGTAATCGCAAATCGGCCGATCAATCTATAACCCACTCTCTTTGATAATACATTAGTTATATTTTAATTGGTTATGGCATAAGAAAGGTAATCCACACCATCTTCACCTTCATCACTTTCTCCATCAACTAGAAATAGTTTTTTCATTATTCCCTCTTGGCTAAATCCCGATTTTTCAAAGGTCTTTTGCATAGCAAAATTAGTAACAGCAGTGGAACCACTGATACGGTGGTAACCATCTGCAAAAAGAATCCTAACTACCTCTTTCAGAGCTAAAGTTCCATACCCTCTATTTCTCGACTCTTCAGCTACCTCACAGCCAATTTCTACTACCCCGGGTGGCATGGTGTATTCACAATGCCTAATTTGCATATCGCCCACTAATTCATCCTGCAAACTTCCATCATCTTTAATCAAATTTCTCGCTATAGCTAATGTTAAATAATGTCCATTCCAGGAACCAGATTTTTCAAATTGTTTCCAAAATTTATTTTTAGCATCTAACTCTTCTAGTTTCCTTATTTCACAGGCACGTTCAAATTCAAAATGATAATAAGGTCTAAGAATTATTTTTTCTAATTCCATATTAGTTTTTTAGTTTTACTCGGGCTGAAATTTCAAAATAAATAATAAGTACAGCGGGTAGTCCAAAAAGTATGACATTCAAAATTTTGAAGAAAAATATAATCAACACAAAATTTGAAATTATGTTAAATAGACCAATTCTCTTGATACCTGGATCATTGCAGGATTGAGCGGAGAAGAAAAAATTCGTGGATAGCAGAAAGAGAAATATTGCAAAATATCTTAACATGGAATTAATTTGAGTATTTGTTGCTGATGAATTTATAAAAATATGAATAAAGTTATTTGGACTTATTAATAACCAAAGTGAGCAGGCAAGAAAAATTAGGGATTCCACCCGAAAGACCCACCTTAATTCATTTATTTTGGTTGTGAGGAGTGGAGATTCCATAGGAAAATCTTATAAGGTAAGGAGGTGGATGAGTCTAAAAGGCCTTGGGGAGAGTACAAGATTTTGACTCGAGGTGAGGGTTATCAGATTAAAGAGATCGTTGTATTGCCAGGCAAAAGACTCTCCTACCAATCCCACCAAAGAAGAGCAGAACATTGGCTTATTATTGAGGGCAAGGCTGAGGTAACAATTGATGGAAATCTATTCCCCCTTTCACTAAATCAAAACATTGATATTCAGATTGGACAAAAACATCGAATCGCTAATACCGGTAATTCAAATTTAAGATTTATAGAGATTCAAACTGGTGATTATTTTGGTGAAGATGACATTATCCGATTTGAAGATGATTTTGGCAGAAATTAGTCGAAGTTCAATTCTTTTATATTAGCCATCCCTAGGTAGCATTGGAAGGCAGCTTTTATGATGGGGTAAGACAAAGCCCCACCAGTGCCTTCACCTAATCTCAAATTCAAATCCAAAATCGGTTTACAGTCAAAATATTCTCTTAAATATATTGCACTTGGTTCCGCTGAAATATGGCTAAAAATTAATGATTTTTTCAACTCGGGACGTATCAAGGATGCTACCAAAGCTGCGGACTGGGTAATAATTCCATCTAATATTATTATTTGATTAGATATTGCTAACTGCAACATGTAACCAACTAGTGTACAAATTTCTAACCCACCTACAAGTCTCAGTATTTCAATGGGATCTGTTACCAACTCCATGGATTGCACAATTTGAGATACAACTTCAATCTTGCGAACTAAACCTTCATCTGTCGCACCTGCACCTCTACCAACTATAACGGAAGCGGACTTATCCAAAACTTTAGAGATGATAATTGAAGCCGCGGTTGTGTTTCCTATCCCTACTTCTCCAGTAATAAATAGATTCAGTTCTTTTTGAATCTGGACTTTCGCGATTAGTGCTCCAGTCGTGATCATTGTTATCACCTCTTTAGATGTTAATGCATCTAGAGTTCTGATATCTCCACTTCCATGCTTGAGCTTTATATTTGTTACTTTATCAATTTGCTCATTACAAATTGTGCCGCAATCAAATATAGCAAGTGCAATTGAATTACTTTCAGCGATGCAATTAATCGCCGTTTTACCCAAACTCATCTGCTCTAACAATTTTCCAGTAATTTCCTGGGGCCATTGGGTTACTGTGTCATCTTTTGCAATACCATGGTCAGCAGCAAACACGGTAACGATTGGCTTATCTATAACTACTTGTTTACCGGCTCTAATTCCATAAAGCTGAGCAATTATTTTCTCTAATTTTCCTAAAGAGCCAACTGGCTTAATTAAACTATCCCAATTTTCCAGGACTTGGAGCTCCTGCTCTAAATCATATTTTATTTCACTGCTATTTAGATTATTCCATATTTCCAAGTAATCACATTCAGATTCTTTCATTTGATTTAGACTCATCTAGATATAGTAACAAGTAAAATTAGATTTAATGCAATCAATATTTCACAGAGCGCACCATAACAATCACCATTCAATCTCCCAAGTTTGTTTTCACAAAATCGGTACCAATACATTGATATCAGAATCGCTACTATTAATAAAGGAATTAAATTCCAACCTTCAAGAAAATATAATGGGATAACTAAGAAATTTGACAGCACTACTTGAAACTTAGAAATACCTTTTTGAAATTTTGTAGTTAAAGTATTTTCCATTTCAATATCTTTAATTTGATTAGAAATATACATAAGAGAAATAAATGGGGCTCTGCTGAATATATTTACTAAAATCAAGTTTTTAAGACCTTCAGATGGATTAAAACGGGATAAGGAAAAAATATCAATTAATAGAAATATCAATATTGCAAGCACACCAAAGGTTCCCAGGCTTGGATCTTTCAATATCCTTTGCCGACTTTCAATATCTTTACCACCAAATATTGCATCTGCACAATCTGCTAAACCATCTAGATGTAGAGCGCCGGTCAAGATTATTTGGATAAAGATAGCAAAAGTGGCTGCCAAATAGGAATGAAAAATTGAAAAAGTTAAGTAATATGCATATCCAGAAATAGTTCCTACTATTGCTCCGCATACAGAAAAATAAGTAGTAGCAAATCTTGTAGGTGTTACTTTGACTTTTTCGGTAATTCTAAAAATGGTAAGAAATTGCAATGCGCATAGTAATCCCAAAAATTGGTTTTTCCAGAATTTGCTTATGGGGAAGTTTTTTATCATTTCAGTTTAGTTGCAATCCCGAAATTCAAAATACAGACCTCATCAGCTCTAGTTGCGATTAGTTGATTGACCTGTCCATTTAGATCTCGAAAAACTCTACCCAATTCATATTCTGGAACTACTCCATTACCTACCTCATTTGCAACCACTACAGTTAAACCAGAACGAGAGGCAAGTTCAGTCACAAGCATTTCTGAGCTAAATACGATTCCCGAAACTAAATAATTAGATATCAGCATCGAGATGCAATCTAGAAGTACAATTTCTAACTTTGGTATCTTTGCTAAGGTATCTACAACCTCAAGCGGTGATTCATGCAATTGGAAATATTGGGAGCGATCTAATTGATGTTTTTGAATTCGATCAACCATTTCCTCATCTATAGCTTTGGCAGTAGCTATGAAATGTAATTGGTTTAGTTGCTTATTTTTTCTCGCATAATCTAGAGCTAAGTTGTGGGCGAAATTACTTTTTCCACTTCTGGCGCCACCACCTACAAATACCAAACTCACTTCGGGATTTTATCTATATTTCCGGTACTTTTTGCAAAGTATTAGCAAAAGCAAAATATTCCACTTTTCGAATTATTTTAGGTCATAGAATTTTGCCACTACTGAAAGGTCACCTAAATGAACATTTATTCCGATATCACTAAAGCAGTTGGAAACACACCATTAGTAAAAATTAATCGAATTCTAGATGGTGCAAAAGCAGAGGTTTATGCAAAGTTAGAATTTTATAATCCAACTTCAACAGTTAAAGATCGAATCGGAATTGCAATGGTGGATGCTGCTGAAAGATCCGGTCAATTAAAACCTGGTGGCACCATAGTAGAAGCAACCTCTGGAAATACTGGTATCGCTTTAGCAATGGTTGGAGCAGCTCGGGGCTATAAAACTATTTTAACTATGCCTGATTCCATGTCTAAAGAAAGAAGAGCATTACTTAGAGCATTTGGTGCAGAGTTAGTTCTAACTCCAGCTGCAGAAGGAATGCGGGGAGCTGTTGCTAAAGCTGAAGAGTTAGGTTCTGCATCTGGTGCAGTATTGGTCAGACAATTTGAAAATGAAGCAAATCCAGAAATTCATCGAAAAACCACAGCGCAAGAAATTTGGAATGATACAGATGGAAAAGTTGCAGCATTGGTTGCTGGTATCGGAACGGGTGGCACTATTACCGGTGTTGGCCAAATCCTGAAAGAAAAAAATCCAAATATAAAAGTTTTTGCAGTTGAACCTGCTGCATCACCAATTCTTAATGGTGGTAAACCTTCTGGTCATCCAATTCAAGGAATTGGTCCTAACTTTGTTCCAGAAATTTTAGATACCAAGATTTATGATGAAGTACTTGATGTTGCTAATGAAGATGCACTTTCTTATGCCAGAAGAGCAGCCAAAGAAGAGGGAATTTTGGCAGGAATCTCCTCCGGCGCAGCACTTTGGGCAGCAGCTCAAGTTGCTAAAAAACCAGAATTTGAAGGAAAAATAATAGTAGTAATTATTCCTTCTTTTGGAGAAAGATATTTATCCACTGTGCTTTATGCTGATTTAATGGATTAATCTAAAGTAAAATTACGCAATTATGTTTCAAAACATAAAAGAAGATCTCAACAATGCAATGCAACGCGATCCCGCTGCGCGCAATAAATTAGAGGTATTTTTAACCTATCCGGGTGTTCATGCAGTCTGGAACTACCGTATTTGCCACTGGCTTTGGAATCACAATATCAAACTTTTAGCGAGAAGTTTTGCAAATCGCGCCCGCAGGAGAACTGGCATTGAAATTCATCCAGCTGCCAAAATCGGTAAAAGATTTTTTATTGATCATGGAATTGGAGTAGTTATTGGAGAAACCGCTGAAATTGGTGATGATGTAATGCTCTATCATAACGTTACTTTGGGAGCAATTAGATTTATGCATGGTAAAAGGCATCCTACGATTGGAAATAATGTAACAATTGGAGCTGGCGCAAAAATTCTTGGTCCAATTAACGTACCAGATGGTGCCAAAATAAGATTTAATCAAGTAGTGCTCAACGATGTTTATATTGGCGATAAAGAAGTTACTTACGATATCTAAATATTGTTTTTAAGCTATTGCTGAATCACATTGACATAGTTGGTCTTTAGTAAATCCTGCCAACGCTTCTTCAATATGTTGACCACACCCAGTCCAAGTTACCTTACCGCATTTGTCACATTTAACTGGTGAACACATTTTTTGCCTTTCCTAAAAATTCCCTAATATCTGACTACTTAGCATCTTCTACTATTTTATGAATCCACTCTGGAATCTCTCTAACTTTACTATCATCATTAGTAATTGGCATATCAAAACCTTTTTTCAAGGGCAATCTTCCAGCCCAGGCATTTAATTCAATATCCTCTGGATCGTCACTTGCACCACCAGTTCTTTGTTTGGCTGATGCTTGATCCAATTCCAACCTAACAATCATAGTTTGAGCTATTTCTTTATTAGTCATCGGTCTAGCAACTTTAGAAAAACCTGGAACTAAACCATCAGTAATTTTATTTAAAGCTAATTTTTTCACTTTGCCTTCTAATATTTTAGGTATTCCAAAAGCCATAACAGAGCGATAATTCATAGAAGAATTAAAAGCAGATCTAGCCACAATGATGTCATCTAACAAAGTAACAGTTGCACAAATAGTTGGCGCCTCTTTCAACTTCAAAAATAATCTAGTGCCAGTTGAGCCATGTAATAATATGGAATCTCCATCTCGTACATAGCCCATCGGCACAACTACTGGCTCATCTGCATCTATTAAACCAATGTGAGCGACTTTACCTTCATCTAAAATTTTATAGATATCAGATTTATCTACAACTTCTCTTTGTGGTTTTCGCTGCACATGTCTTTTTTTATCATCAGGCATAGAGTGATTTTAACTTAATTACTTGCCAGTTATATCTACTTCCATTGCTCTAACTTTTCAAGTTTCTTGGCATTTTTGGCTTTTTCTCTTGCAATTTTTTCCTCCATCCCTAGATTACCGCCAAGAATCTTGGGTATTTTGCCTTTCCTAGCAAACCATTCCCGGGCAATTATTCTTAAAGTAGAAATAACTATAGTAGGTGCTAAATACCACCAAATTATGTGATGCGTTATGATCAACAATAGGCCAAAGCCCAAAACCTCTTCTGCAAATTGCATCCTAGTAAAGTGAAGTAATCGATATCTATAATATCTGCGCCAAAGGTTTATCATTTTGAACAATTTCTATAGATAATGTCACTTCCCACAAATGCCAACCCCAATTTAAATAAGAGACCTGCACCGGTGTATGCCATCATAGAAGTTCCAGTTAGCAATGCAGTACATAATAACTCTTTCCAACCAGAATCCTTCTTTGCTGGTGCAACCTGGGTCTTATTTGAACTTGTAGTAGTGGGTGATGGTGTGGCAGTAATGGTTTCATGTTTATTACTTGCAGTTACTGCTACTTGACTCTTTGCTGGAGTTTTTGTTGGAGTTCCAGCTATAGCTAAATTTTGATTTGCTATTACGGCTAGCAGGCTCATGCTTAGTGCAACAACTATGGGCTTTTTAATTTTCATCTAGTTCCTTTCACTATTCTGTAATTTTTTAATTACAGATGCAAAAGGTATTTATATTTTAAAATTTAGGTTTTTATTTATCCACAACTTAATTATCCACAGAAAACTTCTTTTTACCCAACACCATAATCCAATGTGTCACTACCCCTGCTACTAACCCCCAGAATGGTGATCCCATTCTTAATAATTGAATGTTGGAGATTGTTACTAAAAATGCAACAGCTGCGCTATCTCGATATTCATGATCATGAAAAGCATCATGAGTAGCAGAAGTGATAGTAGTAAGTAAACCAAGACCACCTAAAGCTGCTAAATAACCTGCAGGTAATCCAGCAAAAAAAGTAGTAACTCCTGATGCAAATAAGCCAGCAACTAAATAGCAAACACTATTAACTATTCCAGCTGTATATCTTTTATTTTGATCGGGCTCGGCATGTTCACTTGCTGCAATGCCAGCAGAAATAGCTGCGCAATTTGTTCCTGAATTAAGAAAACCAGCAGAAACCAAGGACAATACACCACCTAATACAATTCCTTGATTTATTGGTCGGTGGAAATTATTTGCATCTAATACCGCCATCCCAGGTGCAAATTGGGTTGATAAAGTAAGTAGCACCATTGGAATTGCAATAGTTAAAATATTCAAAAAGGAAAAATGAGGTGCAAACCAATGTGGGCTAGTAAGGGAAAAATGGGAGTTATTAAAATGAGTTTTGCCTTGTATTAAAGCAACTAAAAATCCAACAACTAGAACCGCCAAAATTGGAGCTACCAAATTAAATCTTCTAGATACAAAGTAGGTTATTACCATCGAAATAACTATCGCTGGAAATTTCGGAGTCGCTAGGAAGACATCTAATCCAAATGGAAAAAGCACTCCTGCAAGCATCGCCATTATTACCGGTCTTGGAATATGTTTGATTATTGTTTCAAATACACCAGTAATGCCAATAATTATTAACAAAACAGAAGCTATTAAATATGCTCCAACTATTTGAGATAAAGGGGCATAAGAAAAAGCAGTTACTAGAAATGCAACCGTAGGAGTAGAAAATGCACCCAATATTGGCATTCGATATCTAAAGGTCATTACAAAAGAAAATATGCCTGCACTAATCCACACCATTGATAGCCATTGGACTGTTTGCGCAGTAGTTAAATGTCCTGCCTGAGCAGATTTAAAGACTACAACTGTCGGGCCAGTTATGGATACTAATACACTTATGATTCCAGCCGTTAAGGAGTGTATGGAAAAATCATGCAGAGAACTTTTTAGATTTGATGCAAAAGCTTTGAGTATGGACTCGTCAGTTGTCCCCCGATATATATTTCGAGTTATATCGGCGGACACCTAACAATAATACCGAACTATTAACAATTAATTGGTTATTAAACCTCAAACCGATCTGCATTCATGACTTTATTCCAGGAAGCTATAAAGTCAGTTACAAATTTCTCCTTGGCATCATCACTTGCATAAACCTCAGCTATTGCACGCAATTGAGAATTAGACCCAAAAACTAAATCAGCGCGAGTGCCTTTCCAAACCACTTTGCCAGTGATATCTACCGCTTCAAAGTTGCCGGCCGATACCTGCTTCCAATTAGTTCCAAGATCTAAGAGATTTACAAAGAAATCATTGGTTAATTTGCCAGTTTGATTAGTCCAAACCCCATTGCTGGAATTATCGGTGTTATTTCCCAAGACTCGAAGTCCACCTACTAATACAGTCATTTCAACTGGTGTTAATCCAAGCAAGCATGCTCTATCTACTAGCAAAACCTCTGCTGGTAGGTTTACTCCAGGAGCTACATAGTTTCTAAATCCATCAGCCAAAGGTTCTAGAACCTGAAAAGAATTAAAATCTGTGTCTGCTTCAGTCGCATCTACTCTACCTGGAGTAAATGGAACTGACTTTGCAATGCCAGCTAATTTTGCAGCATTTTCAACGGCTACATTTCCAGCTAATACAATTAAATCAGCAATTGAAACTTGCTTTGTGGGAGTATCAAAACTTTGCTTAATACTTTGCAAAACTGCAAGCACATGATCAATCGCATTTTTATCATTTACCGCCCAATTCTTAATAGGGGCAAATCTAATTCTGGCTCCATTGGCTCCGCCCCGCTTATCTGTTTTTCTGAAATAAGCAGCACTAGCCCAAGCGGTCTTAATTGCATCACTACCTGAAATATTAGCTGCATTAATTTTCTGAGTTAATGTTTGAATATCTGAAGCATTTAATTTTTCACCCCTATATTCAGGAAGTGGATCTTGCCAGATTAGTTTTTCACTTGGAACTTCTTTACCAAAGTATCTTGAAAGCGGTCCCATATCGCGGTGAGTTAATTTAAACCAGGCCCTGGCAAATGCATCACTAAATGCATCTAAATCACCAGCGAATTTGCGTGATACTTTCTCATAAGCAGGATCAAAACGAAGCGCTAGATCTGTAGTTAACATTACAGGTGCATGTTTTACATTGGAATCAAATGCATCTGGAACTAACCTTGCAGCTGAGTCCTCAGTTGGAATCCATTGAGTTGCCCCTGCAGGACTCTTCACTTGCTTCCATTCATATTTAAATAGCAAAGTGAAATAAGTGTTATCCCAGGAAATTGGAGTTGGTGTCCAAGCTCCTTCTAAACCAGAGGTAATTGCATCTTTACCTTTTCCAGTTCCATAGCCACTCTTCCAACCCAATCCCATTTGCTCCATCGGAGCGGCTTCTGGTTCTGCACCAACTAAGGCTGCATTTCCTGCGCCATGAGTTTTACCAAAGGTATGACCACCTGCAATTAAAGCAACAGTTTCTTCATCATTCATCGCCATACGTGCAAAAGTTTCTCTAATATCTCTGGCTGCTAGTACTGGATCTGGATTGCCATTTGGACCTTCTGGGTTTACATAAATTAATCCCATTTGAACAGCGGCTAATGGATTTTCTAAATTGCGATCACCAGAGTAACGATTATCAGCTAACCATTCTTTTTCTTTGCCCCAATAGGTGTCATCAGGTTCCCATTCATCAACTCTGCCACCTGCAAAACCAAAGGTTTTAAATCCCATGTTTTCTAAGGCAACATTGCCTGCCAAAATCATTAGATCTGCCCAAGATAATTTGCGTCCATATTTCTTTTTTACTGGCCACAATAATCTGCGAGCTTTATCTAGATTGGTGTTATCTGGCCAACTATTGAGAGGTGCAAATCTCTGCATTCCAGTTCCACCCCCACCGCGACCATCTGTGGTGCGATAAGTTCCGGCGCTGTGCCAAGCCATTCTAATAAAAAGGGGTCCATAATTGCCGTAATCTGCTGGCCACCAATCTTGGGAAGTAGTCATTACCTTTTCAATTTCATTTTTTACTTCATCAAGATTTAATGATTGAAATTCTTTAACATAATCAAAATCATTATCCATTGGATTTGAAGCAGAAGAAGGTTTAGTTAGTACTGAAATATCAAGCGCTTCTGGCCACCAATCTTTATTGAAAGTGCCTTCTTTATTTAAGGAATTTCCAGTTACTGGACATTTACTCTCTGACATATTTACTCCTGTGAACTAATTAATTTTTTGTTTATAGAATTTTAAATCTTATTTTAACCTCTAGGGATAAGAAGCGCAGCGCGACCAGCTTCTAGCCGTGCTATTGGTACTCGATATGGAGAACAGGAAACGTAATCTAAACCAACTGAATGGAAGAAATGAATTGATTCTGGGTCTCCCCCATGTTCACCACAAACTCCTAGATGCAGATTAGGGTTAACATTTTTACCACGATCAGCTGCGATACGAATCAATTCTCCAACGCCAAATTGATCAATTGTCTCAAAGGGTGAAATAGTAAACACACCCAACTCTAAATATCTAGAGAAGAAAACAGCTTCCACGTCATCCCTCGAAAATCCCCATGTAGTTTGGGTCAAATCATTAGTTCCAAAGGAGAAGAAATCTGCAACTTGACCAATTCGATTAGCTGTTAAGGCAGCTCTAGGAAGTTCAATCATAGTTCCAATCTCAATTGGCAAATCAACTTTATTTTTTACTGCTACCTCTTTAATAACTTTTTCTACTGCGGTTCTCACAATTTTTAATTCCATGTGGGAGCCTACTAAAGGAATCATTACCTCTACTTTTGGATTTAAGCCCTGCTTAATTAAATGAGACATCGCCTCCGAAATAGCTTGCACCTGCATTTCATAAAGACCAGTTGAAATTAAACCTAAGCGAACTCCTCTAAGACCAAGCATTGGATTTGATTCATGCATTCTTTCAACTTCTTTTAACAATCTTTCATCTGCTTGACTATCCTTGCCTTGCTCATGAGCAAGTGCAACCGAGACTTTCAAATCACTTAGTGAAGGTAGAAATTCATGAAGTGGTGGATCTAATAATCTAATAGTTACCGCTAAGCCATCCATCTCAGTTAAAATTCCAATAAAATCCCCTCTTTGTAGAGGTAAAAGTGCAGATAACGCTGCTTCTCTTTCTTCTTGGGTATTAGCCAAAATCAATTTTTCAATTAACACTCTGCGATCGCCCAAGAACATGTGCTCAGTTCTACAGAGGCCAATTCCTTTGGCGCCAAATTTCCGAGCAACTTTCGAATCTGTTTCATTATCAGCGTTGGCTCGAACCTCTAACTTTTTTCGATAATCTGCATGGCGAAGTAATCTATCTATTGACGCGATTAGCTCTACAGTTTGCGCATCTTGATTTTCACTAGCTTTCACAATTCCAAAATTTAGATAATTTACAATTGCAGATGGTTGTACCGGCACAGCTCCAATAAATAATTCCCCAGTTAGACCATCAATAGAAATAAAATCACCTTCATTGATAATTGCATTATTTACTTTGGCTTTTTTAGCTTTCTCATCTACCTCTAATTCCTCTGCGCCACATACAGCTGTTTTACCTAAGCCGCGAGCTACCACTGCAGCATGTGAGGTTTTTCCACCTCTGGAAGTTAATATTCCAACAGCTGCAATCATTCCAGCTAAATCATCTGGATTAGTTTCTCTTCTAATTAAAATTACTTTTTCCCCTTGATCAGAGAGCAAGGTAGCGGTTGCAGAATCAAATACCGCTTTACCTACAGCTGCACCGGGAGAGGCGGCAATACCTTTAGTAACTGCATTGGGCTTGGTACTTCTATCAAATTGCGGGAACATTAATTGGGCAAGTTGTTGTCCAGTTACTCTCTCTAAAGCCTCATCCATAGTAATAAGTTGTGAATCAACTAATTGAGTAGCAATTCGAAATGCAGCAGCAGGTGTTCTTTTACCTACTCTAGTTTGTAAAATCCAAAGTTTATTTTTTTCTACAGTAAATTCAATATCACAAAGATCCCTATAATGAGTTTCCAAGGTATACATAGTGGATTTTAGTTCTTCAAATAAATCTGGATGGCGTTTTCCAAAATCCTCTAGAGTTAAAGTATTTCTGATTCCAGAAACCACATCTTCTCCTTGAGCATTAGGTAAATAATCACCATAGTGCCCTTCTTCGCCTGTGGCGGGATTACGGGTAAAGCAAACTCCGGTACCAGAATCCTCGCCCATATTTCCAAATACCATTGAACCAATATTTACCGCAGTTCCTAGATCATCAGGAATTCGCTCTCTTCTTCGATAGAGTATTGCACGGTCAGTGTTCCAAGAATGAAAAACCGCTTTGATAGATTTATCTAATTGCTCCCTTGGATCCTGGGGAAATTCCTCACCGGTATGGTCTTTGATTATTTTCTTGAAAATCTCTACCAATTTCTTTAATTCTGCTACCGGTATTTCATGATCACTTTTCACATTTGCTTTGTGTTTCGCATTTTCCAATTCATTGGAAAATAAACTACCTTCAAGATCTAATACCGTTTTTCCAAACATTTGTATTAAACGTCGATATGCATCAAAGGCAAATCTTTCATTATTTGTTTGCTTAGCCAGTCCAGTAACAGATACATCATTTAAGCCGACATTTAATATAGTTTCCATCATTCCCGGCATGGAAAATTTCGCACCACTTCGAACAGATACTAAAAGTGGGTTGTCTTTATCTCCCAATCTTTTTTGCAAATTATCTTCCAAAGATCTAAGAGACTTGGTAATTTGAACTTCTAATTCAATTGGAAGTGAACCTTTAGCTAAATATTCTTTACATGCCTCAGTGGTTATGGTGAAACCAGGTGGGACTGGAATACCAAGGCGAGTCATTTCCGCTAAGTTGGCACCTTTACCACCTAATAAATCTTTTTGTTCTTTGGTACCTTCAGAAAAATCGAAAGTGTATTTTGTACTCAACTAACTCACCTCTTATATAAAGTTAGATCTTGCGGTCTTTTCCAAGTCGCAATGATATTAGAACTTGAATCAGCGCTAGCACCACCAAATAAATAACACTGTTGCTCCAGTGATGCGAAGCACTATAAATCCCACCAAAAATCAAAGGTGACGTAGTGGCCATGAGATAGCCCACACATTGGGCCATTAAAGAGAGCAATTTTGTATTATCAGCAGAACTAGATTTATGGACTACTAGGAAAAGTGCCAAGGAAAATGTGACATAAACGCCAATGTTTGCCAAGATCACCCAAATAATTAACCTAGCACCTTTATCAATTGAAATACCCAAATAGGCTAGAGCTAAAATCAAGGAAAAACCTACTAATACTGCTCGGAAATCCTTCCCTCGTGAAGCGTAATGAGGAACTAATTGACTTAATAAAGCACCAGTCAAAGTAGCAATAGCAACCACAAAACCGCTATTTGCTATAGCAAAACCTTTTGAAATCAGCACAGTGGGTAACCATGTTGCCGATGCATAATGAATCATATTGAGCAATCCAAAAAATATAGTAAGTGCCCAGGCATCTAAATTTCTGGCGATACCGCTTTGCTTCAAAGTAGGTGCGGCAGTTGCATCAGCCACCTGATTATTTTTATTTCCCTTACCCCACCACCATAAAGTGGTAAAAAATCCAATTACAAACCAAGGAATTAATGCTAATCTCCAACCCCAACTTGTGGCATTTGCCAGTGGCACAGTTATGGCGAGTGAAATCGCTGAACAGGTAGCCATAATTGCAGCATAAGTACCAGTTATTAAACCTACTCCACCTTCATTATTTTCCCGCACCCAAACTGGCAACATATAATTTAAAATTGCAACACAAATTCCCAGAGTAATTGAAAAAATCAAAAAAGAAGTGATCCCAAAAAGAGTTCTACATATCAGAGATAAAGTTAATAGAGTTACTGCGTAAGTAATAATCTGATTTGTACTTCTTTTCCTAACTAAATTGCCAACAAATAAAGCGGTTAAGGAAAAGCAAATCAAGGGTGCTGAAGCTAAAACACTTTCCATAAAAGTGCTTATATGGTATTGCTTCTGCAATATTGGCAGCAGCCGGCCGATTAAAATTAATCCGGCGCGCATATTCATTGCTACCGCAAATATGGGTAACCCTTTTACTAATGGTTTGCTCATTTTTCCTGGCCCGATTATTTCCTTTTAACTAATTGCTTTAGGAAATTCAAAATGAAACCAGCTGCATAGCCAATTAAAGTATTACCAATTATGGTAAGAGGATGCAGGCTTGGCCAAAACAAAGTTAAGGCTAGACCAATAAAGGCACCTAAAAATCCAAATTTAATCGCCGATTTAACTGGAGATTTCTTTTTCTTCACCATAATTTACCTGTACTTTCTAGATTACCTTGATTTGCTTCCTGCTCAATATTGAAAATTTTTAAAGTATATTCCCCATTTATTGAAAAGAAATAATGTGTTTTTTTCTCATTTAATTCCAAAGAAGCGGAAAGATCTTCTTCAAAAAGCCAGCTTCCCGGAAAATCCCAGGAATGTAAATTTTGTTCACAATTCCAGTGAGATCTGCGACCTAAAATGTCAGCAGCTTGAGACCCAAATTCCTCAGTTATGAAATCAGAAATAATCTTTTCAATCTTAATGAAGTCAATAGTTGCAGTTCGCTCAGAATCTTCTTTACGAAATGCTTTCAGTGCCACGCTTCTGATTTTGCTGGCAGTATTTTGACTGGGAACACATGCATATTTGAATGCAAAAGTTGTAGAATCTGCCATTTTTATTGCTACTTTTTTTCAAAAGGATCTGGCAAATTGTTTTCTTTAAAGAAATTGCGACCTGGTATGCCCCATTCTTTGAAGAAATTTCCTACAGTAGAGCACAAAGTAACATTTACTTCATTTACAGAGTCTATAATCATTCTGCCGCGCTTTTCTGCAATGTCTTGCAGTTTTTGAAATTCTTCCGGTGTTCCAAAAAGAAAATCCTCAGATTTCAACTGATTTTCTACAATATAATTAACCATTGCTTCCCTAGCTTCTTCACCTAAGAAAGTTATTTTTCTCTCACCATCTTGCTCGAATTCAATTACTAATGGAGAGCTAGCAAGATTTGGCACCAACTTACCATTGGTTCCAATGCGTCCAAAATCCTTCAATTTCAAAGTTTTCAAATGGCTATATTCAAAACCGGTACCACATAGAAATAATAAAAATAATCTTACAGCTGGATTAAAGTTTCCGTTTTTGGAATTTGCAATATGTGCTCTGCCTTCAGCTTTTATATTATTTTTCCAATCAATATTTACTCCATTAAGCGAGAACCATAATTTTGGTCCTAACACCAAAGACGCGATTTGCACTGGTGTTAAATCTCGATGCAAATCCAAATATCTTTGCATCATCATTTCAGCTTCAAAACTGTCTTCTTGGCCTTTTTTCAGGCCGGCAGTTAAATCTCCACCTAATATTTCATTTGAAAAGCGTTCAATTGTCATTACCGCGTTTCTAATCCATTGATCTGGTTTAACGGTGTTAATAGCCAAAAACTCGACAACTTTTTGAATAGACTCCACTTCTAATAAAGTTAGTTCCCGGCGATCGCGCAAAGCACGTTTGGCAACTTCAAGTGGTTCCAGAAATTCAACTATGGATTCAGCGGTTTGGTATCCTGGAAAATAGGTGCTACCTGTTTCATATCTTATAGCCATTGAGGTGTGTCCTTGGAAATTTCTGTTTCATTTACTTTTGCTGCAATTTCACCCGCAATAAAATGATCTCTGATTTCCACAATGCATTTATTGACACCTGGAATTAATTGCACTCTTCTTCTCATTTCTCGGCCAATGGAAATTGCAAATGGGGAGGGACAAAGCGGAGAGGTAAGGTGGTAACAAACTTTTACGTTACCACCTTCCTCTTCTAATACTTCGTCAATCATTCCTAATTGACCCATTGTTTTTCTAATCTCAGGGTCAGGAACGCTTTCTGCAGCAAATCTAACTTCTTGTAAATTAATGGTTAAATTACTCATATCACATTCCTTCCTTTATAGAGATTAGAGAAAAACTTTAGTTATTAAGCTCCAACATATTCTGCTCTTTTAGCCAAAAATTCCTTGCGGCGTTGGCTAAATTCATCATTTTCAATTGCTTTCTTCTTGGCTTCGATATCAATGCCATAAAGACGTGCAATGTTGGTGCCAATAATCTTTTGCTTAATTTCTGGCGTTAATTGCACACCATACTCATCAGCAATATCTTCTGGAATCTGGTATTCCATGAATTCATCAAGAATCCAGTGTGGATACCAAATTGGGAAGTCAGTTCCCCAGATGATTCGATCTTCACCCAACCAGAACAATAGGTTTGCCATCATTTCACCGAAGTAACGTGGGCGCTTATGAATAAACGCATTTGCTACCGCAAGTGATGCATAAACGTTAGTTGAGCGAGCTGCAATCCAGCAGAACTCATCTAGACGTGGCAATCCAATATGGTCAACAATAAAGTTGAGTTCTGGATATAGAGATGATGGTTCATCGATATCATAAACGTCAAACTTTTCCATTGATAGAGGTTCTACAGCTGGACCCTTATGGAAGTGCATGTTCTTAATTCCAAGATTGATAGCTTCCTCATAGCATGGGAATACAGCTGGATCATTTGCTTTCCAACCACGTGATTCTCCGCGCCATTCAGCGGTATACCACTTGAAGCCCTTCATTCCATATTCTTGTACTTGTTGACGAACATGTTGTACTGCATTTTTGTCTCGTGGATCTACTCCACCCAAACCGATTAAACGCTCTGGTGCTCGAGCTACCATTTCTGCATTTCGCTTTGGGTTGGTAAAGCCAGTGTGGTAAAAGTCCATGAGTACTTGGGTAGAAAGGATGGCCATATCCATTTCACCACGTACAAACATGTGGAATAAGTACCAGTCTGGATCTACTTTACGAAACTCTTTGTCGAAATCCATCTTCCATTTTGGATCTGGCGGATTAAAGCCAGTTTGAAATGCATAGAAGGTTTCGGCAAATGCAAGACCATATTCGTTCTTAATGTTTTCTTTGCTCGCATCCCAAAAACCGGTATGAGCGTCGATAACAAAATTACCGTCTTTCATTTTGTCTCCTTTTGGTTACCTGTTTGTAGTTATTAAGTTTTTCACTTGTAGCTAATTAACTAGTTACCACATGTGCACTAATTAGCTATAAGTTCTCCCTTGTGATAAAGATGCAATTTTTCCTTCGGGAAAAGTAAATTGATAGATGAGGTTCCTTGGGACACTTCATCCATGCCCACTTTCATTTTTATAAATCCGCCATCTACCTTGCAATTTAATACTTGATATGCACCCATATTGTCTCTTTCCAAAATAGTGGCAGAGATAGTATTAGCATCAGCGCTTTTCGCAACTTTTACATACTCAGGGCGAATTCCAATTTCAAGTTCCTCGCGCAAATCATTATGCACTTTTTCATTAGTATCAAAAACTAAATTACCAAACCTTGCCTTACCATTGTCTGCTTCTACTTTCAAGAAATTCATTGCAGGTGATCCAATAAAATTACCAACATATTTAGTGGCTGGTACTTCAAATAATTGCTCAGGGGTGCCTCTTTGAACTAACACACCTAGACTCATCACCAGCAATTCATCAGCAAAAGTCATTGCTTCATACTGATCATGGGTCACATAAATAATAGTTATGTTTTTACCCTCCACAATTTGCTTAATTTTTTTACGTAATTCAAATTTTAATTGTGGATCAATCACAGTCAGCGGCTCATCCATGAGGAGCGCAGTAACATCATCTCGTACTAAACCACGTCCCAATGAAACAAGTTGCTTTTCATCAGCACCTAATTTAAAAGCAGATCTATTTAATTTATTGGAAATTCCAATTTGTTCTGCAATCTCGCCTACTCGTTCTTTGATTTTATTTTTTTCCATATTTCGACATATTAAAGGAAAAGCTAAATTGTCAAAAACATTCATTGACTTATAGATAGTTGGGAATTGGAAAACCTGAGCTACATTTCTCTTCTTTACCGGAAGATTAGTAACATCATCATTATCAAAAAGAATTTTCCCTTGTTTTGGAGTAATAATTCCGGAAATAATATTTAGGATAGTTGTCTTACCACATCCGGACGGTCCAACTAGTGCATAAGGTCTACCCGATTCTAAAACTAGATCAATTGGTTTTAGTGCCCAGTTTTCAGCTGGCTCACTCTTGAAATATGAATGCGCGAGATTTTGAAAAGTAATTTTAGCCATTGTTACTTCACCTTTCCCGGCTTAATTAATTCGCCAGCTTCATCAAACCAAAATAGATAATCACAATCAAAGGATGCTTGTAACTCCTGTCCAATGTGATAATCATGAATACCTTCAATCTGCAAAATTAAAGGACCTGCGTTGGAATCTAAATAGACAAAGGTTTCCGAACCAGAAACTTCTACCAAGGTAACATGTCCATGTGCTGAAATTTCCCTTTTATTACCGATATGAATATCAGTTGGTCTAATACCTACTTGATAAGTTCCAGAATTCAAATCCTTAAGAAAACTTGGAAGATTAATGGAATTGGCTTCACCAATTTGAATTGTTCCCGATGAAATTTTCCCATTTAAAATTGCCATTGGTGGATCATTTAATACTTGAGCAACCGCAATATTTTTTGGATTGCAATAAACATCATAGGGGGCACCGGTTTGAATAATTTTTCCTTCATGCATTACTAATACTTCATCACCCAGAATTAAAGCTTCCACTGGTTCAGTAGTTGCATACAAGGTTATTGAATCAGCATCGGTGCGAAATAGATTTTTAAACTCTTCTCGAAGTTGTTCTCGAAGTTTATAATCCAAGTTCATCAATGGTTCATCCATCAACAACACATCTGCTTTACGAACTAAAGCACGGGCGATAGCCACGCGCTGTTGTTGTCCACCAGATAATTCATATGGCTTTCGATCCATGAATTTAGTCAACCCAACTACACCTAGCATATCTTCTGCAATTTTCTTAGCTTCATCTTTCTTCTTACCATCTCGAAGTAAGGGAAACATTACATTTTTCAATACATTTAAATTGGGGTAATTAATGAATTGTTGGTAAACCATAGAAATTTTTCGATGCCAAACTGGCACCTCTGAAACTTCACTGCCATTTAGTTGAATTGATCCTTCATCAG
>OMHY01000077.1 GCA_900298985.1 Streptomycetaceae bacterium | reverse complement strand
TTGTTAAGAGCATGGCACGAGTCATTGGCCCAACTCCACCCGGCATTGGAGCCAGAAAACTACACTTTTCAATTACTGCCGGATCTACATCACCCAACAACCCCTTTTCAGTTCTAGTTATCCCTACATCAATTACTACACTTCCGGTTTTTATATGTTCTGGTTTTAGAAAATGAGGTGAACCAATTGCAGCAACCACTATATCCGCGTCTTTTGTAATAGAAAATGCATCTTTGGTTGCGGTGTGGGTAATTGTAACTGTGGCATCATCACCTCTGCGAGAAGCTAACAAGGCAAGTGGCCTTCCAACAGTTAACCCTCTGCCCATAATTACCATCTGCGCACCTTTAGTAGAAATTTCATAGCGGGTTAATAATTCTAAAATTCCACGAGGGGTACAAGGTAAAGGAGCATTTTCTCCAATAACTAATTTTCCTAAATTTAGTGGATGTAAACCATCTGCATCTTTTGCTGGATCAACGCTCTCTAAAATTTCCATTGTATTAATTCCTGGATTTTTTGGTAGAGGTAATTGCACGATGTATCCGGTGCATTCAGTTGCATTATTCAAATCTTTGATTGCAGCCAAAATATCTTTCTGTGTGGAGTTTTCTGGTAACTCAACTTTAATTGATTTAATTCCTACTTCAGCGCAATCTCGATGTTTTCCAGCTACATATGAATGGGAACCCGGATCATCTCCAACTAAAACAGTTCCTAACCCGGGGGCAGAAGGTAACTTCGCAACAATTTCTTTGAGTTCAGATTTGATGGTGACCGCTACCGATTTGCCATCCAAAATTGTTGCACTCATTCTTTAATCCTAACCTAAATTTACCTATTAAAAAGATGAACTAGGCATGGGAGAAATGTCTCACGCCAGTGAAGTACATCGTAATACCAGCTTTATTTGCTGCTGCAATTACCTCTTCATCTCTTATGCTTCCACCAGGCTGCACTACCGCTCTTACACCTGCATCTATTAATATCTCTAAGCCATCTGCAAATGGAAAAAATGCATCACTTGCAGCCACGCAATCACTAATTTTATTTTCTTTCAAACCACCTCGCGCTACTGCTAACTTAGCACTATCAACTCTATTCACCTGTCCCATGCCTACCCCAATAGAAGCTCCATCTTTAGCAATCAAAATTGCATTACTTTTCACAGCTCGCACTGCTTTCCAGGCAAATTCCAAATCCTTCATCAATTGACCTGAAGCAGATTGTCCAGCAACCAATTTCCAATTATTACTTTCATCTCCATCAGCATTTACTAAATCAGTTTCCTGGATTAATAATCCCCCTGAAATTTGTCTTAATTCATTTTTAGGAATTTGATAATCTGTTACTTTTACTATTCGTAAATCTTTCTTTTTACTTAATATTTCTAGAGCTGTATTAGTGAAATCTGGCGCAACAATAACTTCCGTAAAAATCTCAATTACTTTTTCCGCCATTTTTTCATCAACTTCTCGATTAGCCGCTACCACTCCACCAAAAGCGGATACTGGATCACAGGCTCTTGCTTTTAAATAAGCGTTGACTAAATCGTTACCGATTGCGATTCCACAAGGATTTGCATGTTTTATTATTGCCACACATGGTTCTTTGTGATCATAAGCGGCACGAAGGGCAGCATCTCCATCGGTATAGTTATTAAAAGACATTGCTTTGCCATGAAGCACTTGCGCATTGGCGATACCTTTATTGCTTGAGTTAGAACTAACTAATACCTGTGCGCTTTGGTGAGGATTTTCTCCATATCTTAACTCTTCTAGCGCAGTAAAAGTCATGCCAAACCATTTATTATCACTTAATTCTGAACCTAGCCAGTTTGCAATTGCAGAGTCATAAGTGGCAGTAGCACGAAAAGTTTCTAAAGCTAGAGTTTTTCTTTGATCAAGTGTGAAGCCCCCAGCAACAAGACTTGCAAACAAAAATTTATATTGATTTGGATTTGATATTACTGCCACTGAACTGTGATTTTTTGCGCTAGACCTAAGCATTGCAGGTCCACCAATGTCAATCTGTTCTATACATTCTTCAAACTTTCCACCATTTGTTACCGTCTTGCTAAATGGATAAAGATTTATAATGACTAAATCAAAAGGAGCGATGCCAAGATCAGCAATTGTTTTCATATGCTCTGGATTATTTTTATCAGCCAAAAGCGCTGCATGAACTTTTGGATGCAGCGTTTTTACTCTGCCACCTAGAATTTCGGGAAAGCCGGTGTATTCTTCAATTGCAGTTACCTTTATTCCAAAATCTCTTAATGATGTTGCGGTAGACCCGGTGGAGAAAATTTCTACACCGTGTGCCTGCAAATTCTTGCCCAAAATATCTAAATTAGTTTTATCATAGACACTTATCAAAGCTCTTTTAATTGGTATTAGATCTAGAGGCATCTATCTTCTCCAACTCTGATTACTATTTAACTTGGCTATTGTATCTACTATTAATTTACGCTCTAATATCTTAATTCTTTCATGAAGTTGGGATTCATTTTCCCCCGGAACAATTGGAATTTCCACCTGGTCAATTATTTCTCCAGTATCTACTCCCTCATCTACCCAATGGACTGTGCAACCGGTTGTTTTGGCTCCGGCAACTAGTGCATCTCTCACTGCATGAGCGCCTGGGAAATTTGGAAGGTAGGCTGGATGGGTATTAATCGTTGGAAAAGTTGCAATGAATTTAGAGCTCAAAATTCTCATAAAGCCTACACTTACCACTAAATCTGGTTTATATTTTCCCACAGCATCAATCAAATCTTGGTTCCAGATTTCACGTTCTTCCTTAAACTGAATGATTTCTGATTCAACTTTATATTGATTTGCTAGATAAATTGCTGGACAATCACGATCACTAATTAAAGCTAATATGTTTTTACCATAATTTTTCATAACTTCACTAGCTAAAGATCCCCCACCAGATGCCAGCAAGACTAGTTTTAGATCAATATTCATTATTCTACTAACTCTAATTTTCTGGGAGACCTCAATTTATTCCAACTCCAATAAATTCCATAACTTAACGGCAAAAGCAATATATTAACGATGATAAATGCTGATGGTGTTTTCCACCAATCCACTCCAAAATGTGCAAATGATGTAGTAATTAATTCCCCACTTCCTAAATAACCCAGAAGACAAAAGATAGCGGTGAAATAAAATACACTTATCAAAATTCTCCGATAAACCTGTTTCTGATTTTTTCCAGCAAATACTAAATAAATTTGTAACTTCCAAAAGACTAATGCGATAAAAATTCCTCCTAAAATCCAAAAGCTATGGGTTTTGTTAGGAATAATTCCTAGTATCGGAATTGATGGCAAAGATTTCAGATGAATAGCAAAGGGAGATACTAAAGTACCGCTACCTACATTAAAACCAAAACCTACTAGATAATTTACTAGTGCCCACAGTATGTTGGGTAAATAGGCAATTTGAATTAGAACTAAAGTTATAGAGCCAATAATTCCTGGTTGAATTACTGTTTGAAGATTTTCTACTGTTCCTAAATTTGCAATAATTAAAAAGGAAATGAATACACAACCCAATCCCATCAAGATATAAATTACCCCTAAATATGGGGAAATGGATTGGTGAAATTTACTATCTTTATTTTTTCTGATTGATGAATCGTATTTACCAAAAATTAATGCCATTACAAAAATCCCAATTACACTAACTGGAATCTGCCACCAAATAGGCTTTACAGTTTTATTCATTGAAACAAGTGCAAAAAATAATGCAATAATCAGATACCAAAATAGATATAGTAATAAATCCTTTGGCTTGCCACATCCAAATGCTTTGAGGCGAAAGATTGAACTTCGCATTGCTAAATATGGAAAAATAATCAATAGCATTGGTAAGTAGGTAAATGCGGCATTACTTTGGTTGGCTAAAACTAATTTGAAACCAATTTGATGTGAAATTAACCAAATCCAAGTACCAGCACGCAAAGGTTCTGCGGTATTTCCATTAATACTTCCAGAGGTCGCCCAAATAATTAGGGCGAAAAAAGTTGCGGGGAAAAAAGTAAGTACAGTGCTACGAAGCGCCTGCTGGAGAGTTAAATAAACCGCCGGCACTTTCATAGGTGCGATATTAATTCTTAGATTGCAATATCTGTCGCATCAAAGCAGCGGTTTGACTTGGGGTTTTACCAACTTTTACTCCAACTGCTTCCAGGGCTTCTTTTTTAGCTTGTGCCGTTCCTGCTGAGCCAGAAACTATGGCACCAGCATGCCCCATTGTTTTTCCTTCCGGCGCAGTAAATCCTGCAACATATCCAACTACTGGTTTAGTGACATATTCTTTAATAAATGCTGCTGCTCTTTCTTCGGCATCTCCGCCAATTTCACCAATCATTACAATTGCTTGGGTTTGAGGATCATCTTGAAAAGCTTTTAAGCAATCTATATGAGTTGTTCCTACTATTGGATCGCCACCAATACCTACTGCAGTACTGAAACCAAAATCCCTTAGCTCATACATCATTTGATAAGTTAATGTTCCTGATTTAGAAACTAATCCAATTTTTCCCGGTCCAGTTATATTTGCCGGAATAATTCCAATATTGGAAAGTCCTGGAGAAATTAATCCTGGGCAATTAGGTCCAATAATTCTGGTAGTTCCTTTACTTTGCGCTAAAGCAAAGAAATTAGCGGTGTCATGAACTGGAATTCCTTCAGTAATAACAACAACTAAAGGCATC
>OMHY01000076.1 GCA_900298985.1 Streptomycetaceae bacterium | reverse complement strand
GCCATATCTTGTTGCATGTCTAATTAAGTCATGATTGGAAAGTACCCAAGTTGAAGAAGAACCTTCACCTTTTGCTAATTTCAAATTAGTTTTGATAATTTTTTTGAATTCTTTGGCATCAAAAGGAGTTCCTAATAAATCAAAATTGAATGCTTGTCCTAATTCATCAGGGCGTGCATAAAGGACTCTGCGCTCAGCTCTTACATAAGCTTCTGCAACTGCGACTCGTGGTGGGTTGTATTCATTAAATATTTTTCGCCAATCTTTATAAACATCATGTACTTCATTTCGATCCAATAAAACACCATCTCCTTTTAATGACTCTTTAAAAGGAGCAAATTTGAATGGGCGCCATGGTTGTGACATATCTTTTTTCAATGCGTGGGCCACATCAATTCGAAATCCATCAACGCCGCGATCTGCCCAGAATCTTAAAGTTTGGCGAAATTCCTCAATTACATCTGGATGTTCCCAATTCCAATCTGGTTGTTCTGGTGCAAAGAAATGAAAATACCATTGACCAGGTGTGCCATCAGGTTCTGTGATTCGAGTCCAACCAGAAGGTGCAAAGTGGGAGGGCCAATCATTTGGTGGCAACTCTCCATTTTCGCCACGGCCATCGTAAAAATGATAACGGTTGCGAGCATTAGAACCTTTAGGTGAGTTGAGTGCTTCTTGAAAATATTTATGTCTATTAGAGGAATGGTTCGGCACAATATCCACAAATATTTTGATATCTAGATCATGTAATGTTTTAATCATTACATCAAAATCATGCAAGGTGCCTAAGCGAGGATCAACATTTCTATAATCATCAACATCATAACCACCATCTGCTAATGCAGATGGGTAAAAAGGTGAAAGCCACACCGCATCTATGTTGAGTGATTTTAAATAATTTGCTTTAGAGGTAATACCTGGAATATCTCCCAAACCATCGCCATTGCTATCTTTAAAAGATCTCGGATAGATTTGATAAATAACAGCTTGGCGCCACCAGTTTGGGTCATTGCTCAACAAGTTAAATCCTCGATTCGTTTTAGATTATTACAGTTTAAAATACATAAAAAATCTACTTCACAGCACCTGCTGAAATACCAGATATAAATTTTCTTTGAAGAAAAATAAATAGAAAGATAATTGGAATAACGGCCAAGATTAAACCTGCCATCAACTGGCCATATTCTTGTACATATTGACCATAAAAACCATAAGTGGATAAAGGTAAAGTTTGACTAGCTTGATTTAATACTAATCTAGGTAATAAGAAGTCATTCCAAATCCATAAAGTGTTTACAATTGCAACTGTCGCCGTTATTGGCTTCAACATTGGGAAAATAATTCGCCAGAAAATTACAAAATCATTTGCGCCATCTACTGATGCAGCTTCATCAATTTCCCGCGGTACTTTTGCTATAAATCCATGATAGAGAAATGTTGACATAGCAACACCAAAACCTTGATAGAAAATAATAAGTGCTAATCGGTTATTCAGATTAACAAATTGAGCATAAATTGCAACAAATGGAATCATTAATGCTTGGAAAGGTACAATCATAGAAGCCACTAAAATAAATAAGGTAGTTTTAGTAAATTTATTGCGGTTTCTTTGTAGAAAATAGGCAAACATGGAAGAGAAAACAATGAGTGACCCAACACTTAGAGTAGTTATAACCAAAGAATTCAAAAATGATCTTACATAATTCATTTCTTGCCAAGCTTGGCGATAGTTATAAAGGGAAAGTACTTTTGGCCAATTCAATGGATTCAATATAACTTCAAATTTATCTTTGAAAGAATTTAGAAATACCATCAGGAATGGAGCAATATAAAGAAGTGATAAAACAACTCCCAAAATAAAAATTGCTTTTTTCTTTAACTTTAATTGATATATCAGTTGACTCATGAATTTGCCTCCAATCTCTTGGAAACTCCCACTTGTAAAAGCGCTGCTAACGCCACAAAAATAAACATAATAACTGCTTTAGCCTGCCCAGATCCAAAATGACCATAAGAAAAGGCCTCGTTATATACATGCATAGAAACAAGTTCCGTAGTTCTAAATGGACCACCACCTGTTAAAGATAAATTAACATCATAAGCCATAAAGCCGTTTCGTAAAGTTAAGAATAAAGAAATAGTAAAAGCTTGAACCATGAGAGGCATTTTGATATTCCACAAAGTTCGAAGGGCAGATGCGCCATCTACCTTTGCTGCTTCCAACACCTCATTATCAATACTTACTAATCCGGTGATATAGATAATCATCATGTAACCTGATGATTGCCACACTGTTACCAAAATTAATGCCCAATAAGCTCCGCCAGTAGTACCAAGTAAGGAGCTTTTAAAAAAAGGTAAGGCAAATTTATGTGAAAGTCCGGTCAATATATTATTGAATATAAATTGCCAGATAACTCCAAGCGCGATTCCCCCTATTAAGTTTGGAATGAAAAAGAAAGTTCTAAAAACATTGGAACTTTTGAGTTTACTTGTCACCAGTAGCGCTAGCCCAAATGCAACCGCATTTACTGCTATTACTGAACCAATTACAAATTTTACTGTGAACCAGATTGTCGACCAAAATACTGGATCTTGTACTGCATGCAAATAATTTGGAAACCCAATTACTTTGGTGTAGCCAAATCCATTCCAATTGGTAAATGTTAAATAAGCTCCTTGTACAAATGGATAAGCTAATATACTTAGGAAAAAAATAGAAGGAATTAATCCAAAGTAAGCATATTTCTTAATTAAAGGATTCTTTAGCATCATTACTTTCTTAAAATTAATGTGGAAGAAACATCCCAAGAATTAAATCTTGGGATGTTTCCATTACACTTGCAATTAATAACTAAAAGTTTAGTTACTTACTGCCTCTCCACGCCAGGTCTTAGGCTTGCCTTTCCAGGCATCTTGGATTCCTTTGGCATAATCTGCCGCAGTGATTTTTCCAACCATATATTTCTGTCCTAGGTCGCCATAAATATTTTGACCACCTGCTGGGAAATATGTATTGACCCATTCTAGAGTTTTGTTGGCGCCAACATATTTTGCAATTGCGCCAGCCATGTAGGTTGCTGCTTGAACTTTGAAACCGTTATAAACTGGAATAAAGCCCATACCGCCAGCGCCATTTTGCCCAGCTGCATCAGCAACGTGGTGTTGGCCAGCAGGAGAGGTATATAGCCAAGTTAAGAAGTCTTTAGCACCTTGGCGTTGTGCAGCTGTGGAATCAATACGATCAATCATGAAATAACCTGGAACTCCAACTGCAATGGAATCATTTCCATAACCCTTTGGATCGTTGTTCATTGGAAGATTCATGATTCCATAGGATCCTTTTGGATCTGCTTGTAACAAGTTTGGTTCTGCCCAGTTACCTTGGAATAAGAAGCCAGTTTTACCAGAAGCAAGATCTGCAACTGAATTCAAGAATTCAGTATCTTGGAATGTTGGATTGGTGTTGTCGCTGTACTTCTTTAGAAGATCAAAAGTTGCGACGTAATCATTCCAAGTAGGATCATTGCTTAAATTCTTTGACCCATTGGCAAGGCTATCTAGTACTTTTAGACGTGCTGAAGAAGTTGCACCTGCGTGAGTGAAATACTCATTCATAAAGTGAGCACCAAGTGACCACCATACATCTGAGAAGTGAATTGCATTAAATCCCTTGGCTTGAAGTGCTTTGAAAGCTGCTTCTAAATCTGAGCGAGTTGCAATCTTTGTTGGATCAACTCCAGCTTTATCTAGAACTGCTTTGTTATATAGCAATCCAAATGCTTCTACAGTTGAAGGAATACCAACAATTTTACCTTTGATAGTAGCAGCAGCTAATAGGTTTGAAGGTACTAGACCTGCTAATGGAGATCCATTCCAACCAATTACCTTATCTGCCATTTGTGGAATTTCTTGCAATGCATACATAATAGTTGCAGCATTGTGAGCAGCATACTTAGGTGTAACGATTGACAAGAATGTATCTGAGCTTGGATGGTTTGGATAAACCTCTAGTGTGTAACAACTTTGGCTTGGATTGTAATCTTTAACTGCAGACATGAATTGTTGTTCAATTTCACGCTTGATAGTACCTTCCATGGTGAATTTAGTTCTTGATGAGCAAGCAGCAGAATGAGCTGGTGCAGTTACAAGAAGTGAAATTCCCACCATGGAACTAATTGCTAGTGCAACTAACTTTTTGGTGTTTTTCATTAAATAGAGTCCTTTTCTAGATAAATGTTGGATAATCAAATTCGCGTTGGTTGACTTTGAAATTTCTTTCCGAAACTTAAAAATCATCGACACGAGTCGATTAAGTTGGGATAAAGATACTTCAGTTAAATCCTCATTTTCAAGGCAATGTGGCCGGTTCTGAAAAAAGTTATCTAATTGTTATCGATAAATTACCGAGGAAAAATCCGGTTTTTTCATCGACTGCCGTCGACAATTTTCATACTTTTCGGTTAAATTTCGACCATGACCTCTAGACCTGCTACCCGTGCTCAAGTAGCCAGAATGGCTAAAGTATCTGAGAGCACCGTTTCCTATGTACTTAATGGTCAAAGATCTATCAGCGAAAAGACTAAAGCCAGGGTTATGGCAGCGGTCGAAGAGCTACAGTACGTGCCAAATTACGGTGCAGGATTATTAGCTGGGAGAAAAAGCAAAACTATTGGAATGCTTATGCCTGGAAAGATGGGAACTCTTAACCCTTCCTCAATTGAATACCTAAACGGCGCAAGTATTGTCTGCTCAGAAAATAATTATCACTTACTAATTTGGTCAAGTGAAAAAATGCTAATGGATGAAGTTGTTCAATTTTATCGTTCCGGTTTAATCTCCGGCATTATATTGATGGAAATTAGATTGCAAGACGAGCGAGTTGAGATATTGAAAAAACAAAAAATTCCATTTGTAATGATAGGGCGAACAGAAAAGTTAAAAGATATTGAGTATGTTGATCGAGATTTTGAAGGTGCTGCAAAACTTGGAATTGATGAATTAATAAGACTTGGTCATCAAAATATAGTAATGATTAGTAATAATAGAGTTTCAGACAAATTAAAGATTGGCGCTGACATTAGACTTTCGAGAGATATCCTAAATTATTGTAAATTGAAAAGAATTAGATTGACAGAATTAAAATCGTTGAATGAACCAGAAGCCGGGATGCAAGTCTTGAAAGAAATAAAAGAAAAGCATCGCGAGACTACTGCAATTATTTCAAATAATGATCAAACTGTGATTGGTTTGGTAAATTCCGCTAGTCAACTGGGTATATCTATACCAAATGATTTATCAGTTATTGCCCTAAGCAACCCGGTAACACAGGTCGAGATGACCAATCCAAAATTAACAATGATTTCGCCTCCTTCAAAGGAAATGGGGCAGGTTGCAATGCGTGCTTTAATTGGTGCAATAGAAAATAAACCTATTGAAATAACTAGGCTTTGGCGTGGAGAACTAGTTGTTCGAGGTTCAACTTCTAGACCAAGAAATCGAAAGTTACTATAAATAACCCGGAATATTCAGTGTTTAAATTTAATATTACTTGTCCGCATTTATTGCCTAGTATAGACAGCGTAAAAATCTCTACTAGAAGGTTCAAAATACCTATCTGCTTTGCGGTCAAACAAAGCCGCTTTTATGGGACGCTTTACACCACCACTTGATTTTACATACCACATATAAGAAATCCACTGTGGATTAATGTCTAACTGCATCGCTCTAAATGCTCCAGCATGTAGTAACAAGTCTGCCAAACTTTGTGCAGATAAGGCAGGTCCGCAAACAAAAACAAAATCACCTTCCAGAGTTACACCAATTCCAGAACGCCACACAAAATCTTTAGAGCCTAATGTTGCACCCCAATTACTTTGCACTGCTGTTTGAATATTGCTAGAGATTGCTCCATTATCAATTAGTAATTTTAAGTTTTGCCGAGCACTTACAATATCATGTGACATTTTAAAATCTCTTCCCCAAATACCAATATCACTATGACCATCTTGATAAGTTACTAAAGTCGCAGAACCTTTTAATAAAGGTTTTACAACTACACTACCTAAATAAAAACCACCCTGAGAACTATTAATTTTAAATCCACTATTAAATGTTGCTAGTAGATTTTTTTCTCTATTAGATACTAAATCCGTGACTTTAAATCTTTCTAGTCTTCCCGGTTCGCTGAAACCTGGGCGTAATTCAAATCTTGTTTTAATTCCACTCATCCAAACAACAGTTGCTAAATAAGAGGTATGAATTAAATCGGGCCGTAATTGAGCAAATTGAATGATTGGCTCCTTACCTTTTTTAACAGCGGTTTGATAAACGCCCTCACCTGGTAATGGTGGGTTTGCAATAGTTAAAATATCTGGTTGTAGACCAATTAGTTTAATTTTGGGTTTAGGTAAAATCTTAATTTCAACTTTTCCACCTAATTTTGGTTTATTAAATTTATATTGCAAATTCTCTAATTCAGTTACAACCGGACCGAGGCCATGATCTCTACCCCATTCTGCTAACCGGGCAGAGACCGGATCACTACCTGGCTCCAACAAAGTTCTATTTATTGATATTACAGTGAGGGATATGAAAATAAAAAACACTAAAGAAAATGAGATCCAAACCCATTTCCATTTTTTATGGGGATTTTGCTCTATTTTCATCGAGGTTATTCTAAAAGGATAACCTATTAAAAATTTTGATTGGCATGATTTTAAAAATGAACATTATAAGTTGGAAAATTTTGGGGGCATAAATCACAGATTTTCCTCGCTCCATGCCATTCACTATTACTTTAGCCACCGCCTCTGGCTTGGCTAATCTTAAATTACCTAATTCTCTACCTTGCACCATGGCGGTATTGGTTGGACCTGGTTTGATTAAAGACAGGGAAATGTTTTTGTTTTTCCAGATTTCCTGTCTTGCTCCCTCTAGATAAGTTTCCCAAAATGCTTTGCTAGCTCCATACAAATAATTTTTGCCTCTTCCTCGATCACCTGCAACTGAACCAATAATTCCTAGTTTTCCATAGCCTTGAGTTTTGTATTTTTCTAAAATGGTTTGCGCAAAAGCTAGTGGGATTTGAATATTGCTATTTATTAATTTTTCACTTACCTGAATTTGACCCACCAACTCATCACTATATTTCAGCTCACCTACTGTTATTAACGCGATATCAAAATTATCAAGTGAAATTTGATCTAATGTCTTTGAAAGGTTATTAGCCTCAAAGGTAAAAGCATCAATTTTATGTCCTGGAAATCTAATTTCTAAATCAGCTACCTGCATCTTCAATTTATCATGATTACGAGCATAAAGATGTATATGATTACCTTGTTCTAACCATATCTTAATTGCTTCATTTGCTATTCCAGAGGTAGAACCAATCACTAAAATTTTGCTCACATTAAAATCCTAACAGTCTGCGAGATAAATCAGAGGAGAAATAGGGGTCGCGAAGCGAATTGAATTTCTCATAATTTGGATAGCTGCTTTCAAAAAATTCTCGGGACATCCGGGCATCTTTGGCTAGATAGACTCTGCCTCCAGCCCTTTGAATAATTTGATCAAATTGATTCATCAATTTTAAAGTAGCCTCTCCCTGATTTTGAAGATCAATGGCAAAAGTTAGACCAGCCATGGGAAATGAGAGTAAGCCACCACTTGATTTATCTCCAAAAGATTTTAGGACTGTTAAGAAAGAATATGTTTTCTCTTCTTTCATTAAATTTAACATTTCTTCAGTCACTTCATAAGCATTTTTTTCTGGAACCACACTTTGATATTGATAAAAACCTTTTGCACCATATACTTGATTCCAATTATTTACTCCATCTAGCGGGAAATAGTATTTTCCGGCGGGGACTAAAGAGATTTTTATGCTCTTTTGAAGGTTTTGATACAAGTTGTTAAATATTTTTATGCTGGTGCTATTAATAAAATTTAATTTTAAATTTTTTGGGTAGGAAATAGGGGCTTTAGTGATTTTTTTGGCAAACTCCGGAACAGTATTTCCTCTTGAATAAATTCCATTTCCATTTTTTTTACCTGAAATATTTACCCAGGAAACAGAGGTCTCATAATTTTGAGAGCTTTGGTTTATCTGATTAAATTCTGATAAATTAGAAAAAACTAAGTTTTCTACCTTAATTTGATTGCCCAAAAATTCTGTCGCTTCAAAAGTAACATCTATTATTAATCCAGTTAATCCAATACCACCAATAGTGGCAAAGAAAAGATCCGGTTCCCTTTGGGTTGAAATTTCAATAACTCCACTATCACTTCGCCAAATCCGCATTGATTTAATATGGCAACCAAAACTTCCTTGCAGATGATGGTTCTTGCCATGAATATCATTTGCAACTGCTCCCCCTAGAGTTAGGTAAGAGGTTCCTGGTCTAACTGGTAAAGATAATTTGTGCAGATTTAATACTTTTTCTAACTCAGCAAAATTAATACCAGCTTGGGCAGTAACTAAATTTCCATCTAGGTTAATAAATCTATTCAAGTTAGTGGTCAATAGATTGCTTCCCAAATGATTAAGCCCGACATCTCCATAACTTCTACTGGCTCCAACTGCAATTACTGGCTTAGGTATTTTTGCGAGCAAATTTGGATTGAAATCATAGAAAAATGTTTGATAATCATCTAAAGATAAATTACCCCAACTGGTTAGTCTCATATAATTTCTATCATTATTAATTTGTAATTTGATAATGCCAGTGAATTGTTGAAGCTAAAACTAGAATAATTACTGCAATCACTATAGTTATTCGGCTTTCTTTCTTATCAAACGCAAATAGTAAAGGGTCTTCATACATCAAACCACGAGTTGCCTGTATCCAAATCCAAGAAATCCAATAAGTTAGAACTGGAATTAATCCCCATAATATCTGAGGTGCGTGATAAAGATTCAATAAATTAGTGCTATCTAAATAGAGCGCAAAAATTACAACTGCCGCATATCCGGAAGCCACGCCAAGAGTCATTAATACTGGTCGATCGGCAAATCTATAACCCCTACGATCTGAAGCATTTTGAGAGTTTTCCTCTAATTGAATTAATTCAGCATATCTTTTTCCAAATGCAAGACTCAAAAAGAAGAAAGTAGAAAAACCAAACATCCAGTATGAGCTATGCACATTACTTGCTTGGCTACCAGCAAAAATCCTGATTAGATAGAAGATAGTTATCAGAATTAAATCCAAAATTATAAATTTTTTCAAAAAAATGGAATAGCAAATGGTAAGGATTAAATAAATTACAAGCCAAAGTAAGAAACTTTGATTAATAGTCAATGAAATTGAGACACTTACTAAAATTAGCAAAATAGCAGCTATTGATGCGACTCTGGAACTTATTAGCCCTTTGGCGATTGGGCGTAAAGATTTGCTGGGATGATTTCGATCTGAATCAATATCTCTTAAATCATTGATTAAATATGTTGCGGAAGCACCAGCGCAAAATGCCAAAAATGCCAAAATAACCCTTAAATCTATATTCCAATTACTTAATTTGTGACTCAATAAAATTGGTAAAAACAAGATTAGATTTTTAAGCCACTGATGCACCCGCAGGGCCTTTATCCAAATAAGTAAAATATTGGAATTGCCGGAGTTTTGCACAGTTAATTATAGTCCTTGCTTTACACTAACTAACCTATGAAATTGCTTTCCCAGTTTTATTCACCAAGAATTTCCAAAATTCTTACACTCACAATGTTATTGAATTTATTGATTTTTGGCAGTAATGAAGCAATCGCTGATACCTCCATCAATAATCCAACGACTTCAGATTACATAATGGGTTTGGATATTAGCCGATATCAACATAAAGGTGGCAAAACTATTGATTTTGTGAAAATGGCTGCTGGCGGGGTTAAATTTGTATATATAAATGGGGGAAATACTTTAGCTAGTGGAGATACATTGGCTGCCAAATATTATGCAGCTGATCGCAGTGCCGCTCAAGTAGCAGGTCTAGCAACGGGCTTTTACTATTTTGTGCACTTTCCAAATACCAAGAAAATGGAGGTGTTACTAAGTAATGCAGATAATCAGGCGTCAAAAGTAATCCAAAGATTAAATGAAAATGGACAAAATAATCTAGATTTGCCTTTAGCTGTTGATGTAGAAACATTATGTACTACTTCATTATTAAAGAAAAATTGCCAACATTTCATTGATTCAGATTTAGCAGTTCAATGGTTAATAAAATTCAATGCGGATATCTATACCGCTACCAAGAAATCACCTTTAATCTATTCTTATCTTGGTTTTATAAACAAATATTTTTCACGAAATCCGGAATTAGCTGCTTATCCCCTTTGGGTGGGAAGCGCTGGTATAGATCCTAAAAAACATCCAGTGGGCCCAGTTTATAAATCACCTTGCAGGCCAAATCCTTGGATTGTTGCAGACTGTAAATTGAATTGGACTATCTGGCAATATACTGCAAATTTGCCTGGAGCAAATTTTGGAATTTCTACCGGTGGTGTGGATGCTGATTTACTAAAAAGCAATTCACTCAACTTTCCAAGTTTTGACTCACAAACAGTAGCAACTCAATAGATTATTGTTTTTTATTGGTTGTGGCATTCTTTTTAGTTGATTTTTTGCTATTTACATTTTTCTTTATTGCATAAAGTTTTTTTGTAGCTTTCTTTTTGGCAACTTTCTTTTTAACTGCTGGTTTTTTTATAACAGGTTTCTTGGCAACTGGTTTCTTCACAGTAACTACCGGTGCAATAGTGGTGGAATCAGTTCCGGAATTTTTTGGTGGAAGTACATCAATATTAAAGGTGCTTTGCACTTGAGGAGTACTGGGTGTAGCTGCTTGTGTAGCGGTGATAGTAACTTTTCCTAAAGCTTTCGGCTCTATTGTGACACCATTTAATGAAACTATCTGTGGGTTGCTAGAAATAAAAGTCCATTGACCGGTAGAGGTGGTTTTAGGTAATTTAATATCTGGAGCGATAGTTCCAAAATAAATTAGTAAATCGGTAAAGAGTTTTGGTGTGGTTGGAGTTTGTGTAGTTGGAGTAGTAGAAGTAGTTGTAGAAGTTGAATTGGTAGCCGGAGTGGTAGAAGAAGTTGCATTAGTTGAAGTTGTTGTAGATGTGGTTGGGGTTGTAGTTGTTGGTGTAGTAGGTGAAGTTGGTGTAGTTGGTGTAGTAGTAGCTGTTTGTGAACCAACTACAGTTAGAGTCATATTTGTTGAGGTAGATTGATAAATCCCACTCGCTGTTTGCTTTGCAGTAATGGTGCTTTTTCCAGGTGAAACTAGGTTCAAAACATTTCCATTAACAGTCGCAACTGAAGCATCTGAAGAGCTATAACTCCAAGTGCCAGGAGAGTTAGAGGTTGGAGCGGTTAAAACAATACTTCCAATTGAATCCTTTGAAATTGTTACACTTGAAAAAGTTCCTAAAGTTGGAGCAACTCCTTTTACAGTTAAAGTCATAGTTGTACTGGCAGATAAATAACTACCTAAAGGAGTTTGATTAGCTGTAATAGTGGTAGTACCTGCATCATTTGCATAAACTTTATTACCAACCACATTTGCCACTTTGGGATCGCTAGAGGTAAATGTCCAGGATCCATTTGATGGCGAAGTAGGAGGTACAAGTGTTAGAGGTGTTGGGCCCAAGGTAAGAGTTTGATTTGGAAAAGTTCCAAGCGGTGGTGCTCCAGGAGTAATAGACACAGTTGTTAAACGGGTAACTGAGGCATATTCACCTGAAGCGGCAACTGTTGCAGTTAGTTGAATATTTCCAATCGATAATGCAGTAATTACATTTCCAGAAATAGTGGCTACAGCGGTATTGGAAGAGGTGTAACTCCAACTTCCTGGTGAATTAGTCGAAGGTGGAGTAATTGTGTAAGTCTTTTGACTTATCGAAAAAGTAATTGGAGAGAAAACACCAACTGTAGTGGTAACTGCTCTAGCTGGAGTTAATTCACTTAAACCTGCACATGTTACCAAAGCTAATAAAGTTGAAATTATTGCTCTAATTATTTTGCGATTTGAACTTACAAACATAGGGACATTATCTGTCTTTTCATCAATAAATATGGGGCAACTCGCCTAGTTTAACCCTGATACTTTCGGTTTAGGTCCACCATTTGTATTTCCATAACGATGGTAGGTAACAGCCACAGATTGCTCAACAAACCATCTTGGACCTTCAATATCTCCTCGTAAAGTTTTAGGTCTTGGATCAATATTGAATCCCTTTGCTAATGCAGTTGCTACTGGTACTTCTTCACTTGATAACCATCTTATTTTAGATGCGCCTCGATTTAATGCATCAGCGGCGGATTCAGCATTTGCTTTACTCCAAATAAGTTTTAAATTGGTTTTTTGCGCAATATGTTCGATTAAGGTAATTGCTTTTTCAGATGTAGTGTCATCAAACCTGACTAAAATCGGTGTTAACGGATATCGATAGCGGAAAAAGTTTTTTTCTACTGATAAATTGCTGTAATCAATTGCTTTGCTTCCCTTATTTTCCCACCAATCATCAAAACTCTTTATTGCATTTTCCATCATAGTTGTGCTGTAACCAGTAAGTTCTTGCCATCTTCTTAAATTATTTAAATAATTTGGGCCGCCAGCTTTTGAGGTAGGTCCTACTGAAGATTTCTTCCACCCACCAAATGGTTGTCTTTGCACAACTGCGCCGGTTATTCCTCTATTTACATAAAGATTTCCAGCCTGAATATTTTCCAACCAATAAACACATTCTGATTCATCTAAAGAATGTAAGCCGGCAGTTAATCCAAAGTCACTTTCATTTTGCCATTGCACTGCAGTTTCAAAATCTGGCGCCACCATCAAAGCTAATACCGGTCCAAACCATTCATTTTTGTGTGACCAACTACCTGGTTTAACTCCAACCTTTACGCCCTGCCTCCATAAATATCCAGCATGATCAACTTGTTCTGGTTTTATTAACCAACTTTCACCTTCATCTAAAGTGGTTAATGCTCGAAGCAGTGCACCTTCTGGTTTTCTAATTATTGGTCCAACTATTGTTCCTAAATTCCAACCAGCACCAACCGCTAAAGAAGAGACATCATCTTTTAGTTGTCTAATAAATGATGGGTCTTGATAAATACTTTCCACAACTATTCCAAGCGAAGCTGCAGAACATTTTTGTCCCGCATGACCAAAAGCAGATTGCACTAAATCTTTTACCGCGGAATCAATATCAGCACAAGCAGAAATTAATAATGCATTTTTACCAGAGGTTTCTGCCAAAATATTTAACTCTGACTTCCAACCTAAAAATAAGGCAGCGGTATCAATCGAACCAGTAAGTATCAAAGCCTTCACTTCATCATGAGTTACTAAATATTTTCCGCTGTCATCATCTCTGGTTGGTACGAATTGCAAAACTTCTTTAGGAACACCGGCAGCCCATAATTGTTTTGCAACTATCCAACCAGTAGCGACTGTTTCTGGTGCTGGTTTCAAAATCACTGTATTGCCTGCAGCTAAAGCAGCACAAACTCCCCCCATCACAATTGCATAAGGAAAATTCCAAGGTGGAACCACTAAAACAATTCCGAGTGGATTTGAATTCTCATCATCATTGGCCAATGAGCCGTAATAACGGGCAAAATCAATAGCTTCACTTACCTCTGGATCTGCTTCATAAACTGTTTTTCCAGCATCTCGAGACATGGTTGCAATAGTTTGTTCTCGTTCATCCTGCATTATTTTTGCAGCTGCAAACAAAATGTCTTGGCGTTCTTTTACTGGTGTCTTTGACCAAATCTCAAAACCTCTTTTAGCACTCTCAATTGCTTGATCAATCAAGCCAGTATCAGCAACACAATATTTATACCATTGCTTGCCATTATCACCCGGATCAATACCTGGTTCACAATTACTAGTTCTAATTTCTTGACCGTTAATAACTATAGGTACTTCATAATTGGCATTTGCCACTTCATGTAAATTCTTCTTAATACTTTCAATATATCTAGGTAAAGTTGGATCTCCATTTGCTTGATTATGAAAGGTTGAATAATCCACTGGATCTGGAGAATGTCTGCGAGAAGATGTGGAAATAGAATGCCGATTGGCGACTGAATTTTCAAAACGAGTTTTTTGTTCGGCAAAAATCTGCAGATTGGAAGAAATTTCAAAGGTTGCTCTTAAATAATTTTCCGGTGAAGTATTTTCATCTAACCTTCTAACCAAATATGCAACTGCGGAGGCAAAATCATCTTGATTAGTTACCGGGGTATAAAATAAAACTGGATGACCAGATTTAACAATTGCCAGCGCCTCAGCATTTGCCATTCCCTCTAACATCTCAATATCAATTTGTTCTTCACACCCCCGCATCTTCGCAACTTCAATCGCCCAAGTTAAATGAAACAAATTATGAGATGCGATTCCAATTCGAACTGCTGGGTAATTTTCTGACCGCAGTGCAACATCAATTAATCTGGAATAACTTGCATCTACCTCCGCTTTGGAAGGATATGGTGCTGGGGTGTAGCCATTTAACTCCCCTTCAGTTTTTTCCATTGCTAAATTAGCGCCTTTAACTAATCGGACTTTGATGCTGCCACCTGAAATTTCATAGCGATTCTTAGCGAATTGCAATAGCTCTGCAAAAGCCGCATGAGAATCAGGTAAATAGGCTTGAAGCACAATTCCAGCGTTTAAATGTATAAATTCCTTTTCCGATAATACTTTTTTAAATGCATCAACAGTTAACCTTAAATCCCGGAACTCTTCCATATCTAAATTTATAAAAGTTCCATGTTGATCTGAATGTCTGTAAATAGCTCTGAGTTTTTCACAAACTGCAAGTAAAGATCCTTCATGATCTATAGCTGTCTCTTATACACATCTCCGAGCCCACGAGACGGACTCCTATC
>OMHY01000075.1 GCA_900298985.1 Streptomycetaceae bacterium | reverse complement strand
TTGCATACTCTTTACAATTTTCTTAGACAAGCCAAAAGGGTTTTCATTGGTATTTAGCCGCACTACATTTTCAATTTGTGGTGCTCCATAGGGAGTTAGACCACGCAATCTTTTATTGATTGGTAACCAACTTGGATAGGTAATTTTTTTCAAATTCAATATCTTCTGCCTGATTCTTCTAATTTAATCTGCTAATTTATTTTTCTTTATTTTTCTAATCTTGCGCTCATTGCTTGGCCATGCGCAGGTAAATCCTCGCTGTTGGCAAGTGTGATTACATCGGAAACAGTTTGATTAAAAGCATCCTGGTCATATTTGATAAAAGACACTCCCTTAAGAAATGTTTGCACCGATAATCCGGGGGTATGACAAGCACAACCACCAGTTGGAAGTACGTGGTTTGATCCTGCTAAATAATCACCCAAGGAGACTGGTGAGAACCTACCTAGAAATACCGCCCCCGCATTGGTAATTTGATTAGCAACTTCATCTAAATTTTCCACTTGAATTTCAAGATGCTCCGCACCATAGGCATTTGCTACCTCAGCTGCTTGGGACATATCATCCACTAAAACAATTCCAGATTGTTCACCTTGCAATGCAATTGAAATTCTTTTGGAATGTTTAGTCTCAAAAACTTTTTTCCAAACCTGTGCCTCTACCTGATTAGCAAACTCTTCATTATCTGTAACCAAAATTGCTGCTGCAATTTCATCATGTTCTGCTTGGCTTATCAAATCAGCTGCCACTTCATTTGCTTTTGCGGATTTATCGGCAATCACCATTACCTCAGTCGGACCAGCTTCAGAATCTATTGCAATTAAACCACGTAAAGCTCTTTTAGCTGCTGCTACATAAATATTTCCTGGACCAGTAACTAAATTAACTGGTTCGCAAATTCCATCCATGCCATAAGCAAATAAGGCTATCGCTTGTGCTCCCCCAATTGCATATACCTCATCGACTCCCAATAAATAAGCAGTAGCTAAAATGGTTTGATTTGGCCAACCATTATTTTCTTTAGTAGGTGGTGTTGCAATTGCAATACTTGGAACGTGCGCCAATTGCGCTGGAATCACATTCATTAATACTGATGATGGGTATACCGCTCTGCCACCGGGCACATATAATCCAACTCTTTCCACTGGTAAAAATTTATGATTAATTTGCCCGCCCGCAATTACCTCTACCTTTAATTCTTTGCGTAATTGAACTTCATGGCCTTTTATTATGGCCGCACGAGCTTTTTCTAAAGCAGATTTCACAATTGGATCTAGATTATCAAAAGCAGCTTTTATTATTTCTTTCGGAACTTTAATACTCGGCGGAGTAACTTGATCATAAGATTCGGCCAAAGCAATTAGATCTGCCTCATTTCCATTTTTGACTTTTTCTAAAATTGGAGCAATTTTTTCTAGAGCGGAATTAATATCCATTTTCGCCCTAGATAATTTATTTTGATATTGCCGGCGGCTAAGTTTTTCTCCCCGCAGGTCCAATCGGCGCAATTTCAGCCCGCTAGTACCAAGGTCTATATTAGAACCTTTATTAAAGGTGGTTTGGGCGCTGCTCACCAAACAAATTATACAGGTGCAAGATTCATTAAAGTCGGCTGGTTTTTAAGCCAAACAGTTAGGACCCAAAACTTCCTTTAATTCTGCGGACAGTGAAGGATTCAAAGTAACTCGATAATTATCACTAATCTTCCAAACACTTACTCGGCCCTGTTCTTGTAGTTGAAGTACTACCTCCCTTTTACCAGGATGAGCAGAGAGAATATCTTTAATTTGTTCTACTGTATCTGGAGTACAAGAAGGGGCTGGAATCATAATAGTAACTGGACCAATCGGAGCAGCATTCAGATCTAAATTTTTCAATTCCATTGCATTTAACTTTACTTGTTCTTCTCTTTTATTAACTCGGGCTTTAATTGCCACAATTTGATCTGCTACTAAACTTGCCGAATAATTTTGATAAGCATTTGAAAAAAATAAGACCTCCATGGACCCTTCTAAATCCTCTAGAGTGATTAGAGCCCAAGGATCTCCTTTTTTAGAAATTTTTCGGGTGACACTAGTTATTAATCCACCAACAGTTACCACTTGATCATGACCAATACTGTCCTCAGCTAACTTACTTAAAGGTAAGTCAACTGCTGCTGCTAATTGAGATTCAAAACCAAATAGTGGGTGATCGGAAACATAAAGGCCTAGCATCTCTCTTTCATAAGAAAGCAGTAGAGATTTATCCCATTCCCCAATTGGTATTTCTAAATGAGATTTAGTTAGCCCAGATGTTGATGCATCATTTTCAAATGCTGCAAATAAATCAAATTGTCCGATTGAGGTTACTCTTTTATTTTCTAAAGCAATATCTATTGCTTCCAAATATATTTGAGAAAGTCCTTTTCGAGAGCTACCAAAGGAATCAAAAGCACCAGCTTTAATTAGGGCTTCAATAGTTTTTTTGTTGCATACACTGGCATCAACTTTACTCAAGAAATCTTCAAAGGAATTAAATCTGCCAGATTCTTCGCGGGATTGGACAATGGATGCCACCACATTTTCCCCAACATTTCTAATAGCATTTAGACCAAATCTAATATCGCTTTGTCTTGGGGTGTAACTTCCCATTGATTCATTTACATCCGGCGGCAAAACTTTGATTCCCATTCTGCGGCATTCACTTAAATAAAGGGCGCTTTTATCTTTATCATCTCGCACGCTGGTTAATAAAGCTGCCATATATTCAACTGGATAATTTGCTTTCAAATAAGCGGTCCAATAAGAAACAATTCCATAACCAGCTGAATGTGCCCGGTTAAATGCATAATCGGAAAATGGAATCAAAGTCTCCCAGAGTTTATCTATAGCTCCTTGGGAATAACCATTTTCCTTCATACCATTTGCAAAATTTACATATTCTTTATCTAGGATATCTTTATTTTTCTTACCCATAGCTTTACGCAATAAATCTGCGGCACCTAAAGAAAAGCCAGCAACTTTTTGAGCAATAGCCATTACCTGTTCCTGATAAACAATCAAACCATAAGTATCATTTAAGATATCGGAAAGACTTTCAGTTAATTCTGGATGTATAGGTTTAAAACTTTGTCTCTTATTTTTCCGATCTGCATAATCATTATGTGCATTAACCCCCATTGGACCTGGGCGATATAAAGCTATTACCGCAGAAATATCTTCAAAAGAATCTGGTGCTAGTCGAGTCAATAGTGATCTCATCGGACCACCATCTAATTGAAATACACCTAGAGTTTCACCTCGAGCTAGTAATTCATAGGTTTTTTTGTCTTCCAATTTAACTTGGTTTAAATCAACTTCTTTTCCTTGATTAATTTTAATGTTGTCTAAAGTATCATCTAGCACAGATAAGTTTCGCAAACCTAAGAAATCCATTTTTAATAAACCAGTAGCTTCGCAAGCGACCATATCAAATTGGGTAATGATCGCTCCATCAGCTTCTCTTTTATGAATTGGAATTACATCCATTAAAGGATCGCGAGACAAAATTACTCCAGCAGCATGCACGCTCCACTGTCTCTTCAAGCCTTCTAAACCAAGTGCAGTATCTACAACTGTTTTAACATCTCCACCTTCATCATAGAGTTCCCGAAATTCATTACCCTCGGAATATCTTGGGTGAGTTTCATTAAACATTTCAAATAGAGGTACATCTTTACCCATCACTGGAGGTGGTAAAGATTTAGTTAATTTTTCACCTAAAGCATAGGGAAAACCTAAAACTCGAGTAGCGTCTTTAATTGCTTGCTTTGATTTAATAGTTCCATAGGTGATGATTTGAGCAACTCGCTCTTCGCCATATTTTTCCGTGGCATAAGTAATCATCTCCCCTCTTCTTCTTTCATCAAAATCTAAATCAATATCTGGCATGGAAATTCTTTCCGGATTTAAAAATCTTTCAAAAAGCAATCCATGTTCAATTGGATCTAGTTGAGTAATACCTAAACAGTAGGAAACTAAAGAACCGGCTGCAGAGCCACGGCCTGGTCCAACTCTAATTCCAACTTCCCGGGCATGTTTACAAAGATCTGCCACTACTAAGAAGTAACCAGGAAATCCCATTTTAATCATGACTTCTAATTCATAATCTAAACGTTGTTGATAAGCCGCTGGAATGTTGTCAGCAAATTTGCTTGCTAATCCAAATTGCGCTTCTTTCTTTAACCAACTCGCTTCGCTTTCCCCTTGTGGTACTGGAAAAGCAGGTAATAAGTTCTCCGATTCACGCATTTTTACTCCACAGCGCTGTGCAATTAGTAAAGTATTGTCACAAGCCTCTGGAAATTCAGAAAATAATTCCCGCATTTGAGCAGGTGTTTTTAAATAGAATTCTTCACTATCAAATTTAAATCTTTTTGGATCAGCCAAGGTTGTAGCAGATTGCACACAAAGCAGAGCTGCATGCGCTGCAGCATCTTTTTTCTGGGTATAGTGCAAATCATTAGTTGCAAGAAGTGGTAACCCTAATTTCTTGCCGAGTTCTATTAAATCTTTTTGAACTCTTTTTTCAATTTCAATTCCATGGTTCATCAACTCTAAAAAGTAATTTTCTTTTCCCAAAATATCTCGAAAAGTATTGGCTGCACTTAAAGCACCTGCCATATCACCCATACGCAATCTAGTCTGTACTTCACCACCCGGGCAACCAGTAGTTCCGATAATGCCTTTACTGAATTTTGCCAAAAGCTCTTTATCAATTCTTGGTTTGTAGTAATAACCTTCAAGT
>OMHY01000074.1 GCA_900298985.1 Streptomycetaceae bacterium | reverse complement strand
TCCCCGATTCTTTAAGATAAATAATTGAGAGCAATTTCTATTTCTAAAAATTGCTCTCAATTTACTTTTAGCTATTACTTACCAAACAACTTATGCAATTGTGCTGCTGACAAACCAGCTGACAAAATTGCATCAGGTGGCAATGTCTTATCGCATTTTGGCATCATCTTTGGATCTGTTGAATCTTCAATGATTTGAAGATTGAATGTGGATGGCTCCATATTTTTAATGTGATTATATGCAGCTAATCCACGATGCAATGCTGCAGCTGAAATCCAGTTACGAGATGATTCAGTTGCAATTTGGAATGTTGATTGTGTTCGATGGTACTTGTACCAATCGCAAGCAAATTCATTTGAGTCATTAGCTGACCAAACTGGAACTGGCTTATTAGCAGCGATAAATGCACGAATACCACCTACAGATCCACCGCCGTAATCTGAAACAATTCCATCAATTTGACCATACTTGGTAATGTCACCAGCAACAACTTGTTGAGTCATGCCAGGTTCCCAGTTGGTTGCTTCAAATCCATCTGCATTTAACAAAGTAACTCCTGGGTGTGCTTTCACAGCAGCAACGACACCATTATAAACACCTTGAGAATAACCGTTACCAGCTGTTCCTCCAAGCATCAAAAGATTTCCTTTGCCACCCATGGCTTTGATTGTCCAGTTAGCTAAATTAGTTCCATAAGTAACAATATCTTCGCCAACTTGATCAGCATAATCAACGCCTGAAGTTCCACCAGGACCTGCAACATAAGGCACAACTGCAATACCAGCAGCAGTTGCTTTCTTGATTGTTGGAAGTAATGCAGGACCAGAATCTACGAATGTAACAATCACATTTACACGTTGTGCAATCAAAGAGTTCATATCAGAAATTGCTTTTGCAGAGTCATTGTTAGCATCGGTGTAGATTATTTTTGTAATGTTTTTACACTTCTTAGCTTCATTTTCAAATGCAGCTCGTGTGATTTTACGCCATGAGTTACCACCAAATCCATCAGCCAAAGCAACTTTAATTGGCTTGGTACCACAAAAATTGGTAACTGGTTGTAAATCTGCTTGAGTTCCTACAATTCCTAATTGGTCTTTACTTGGCAATACAGATTGTCCCGCAAATGCGCTTGAAGTTAGAGTTAGCGAAGTTGCAAAGACGAAAGTAGTTGCAGCAACCAATAATTTTTTGTTGGTCTTCAAAACTATTCCACCTTTCTATTTTTGATTAACACTTAGTCCCTTTTACCTAAATGTTTTTTCGCCCCAAAACTATTATTTTGAGAGGTATGAGTATCGTGTTTTTCCCTAGTCGGTTTGGTTTCAAGGTGAGATGTTTACGAATCATTTTGCGACTAATGCTTTCTAGGCTCAATTAATGCTATTTAATTGGGAAATAAGAAAATAACAGCTTTGTTATAGAAATATTAGACGAGGCGGTTACCTGCACTAGGAGGGCAAATTGTCAGCACCACAACCAACTGACCCATTAGGCAAAATTTACGCAAAATGGATTGATGAACTTTCTGCTATGTCTGATGTTTCTTTGCAAGTTTTGCGATGGATTTTTGAGGATTGGCAGGCTGCAACTGCCGAGCCAGAAGGTGTAACTTACGCTAACACCTCAATTGGAGGCGTCCCTGGAATTTTAGTAACCCCTCTTGATAGTGACCCAAAGCAAATGGTGGTTTTCTTTCATGGTGGTGGCTTTGCACTTGGATCATCTAATAGTCATCGAAAAATGGTTGGCCACTTAGCAAAAGCTTTGAAAACTCATGCATTCGTACTTGATTTTAGATTAGCTCCAGAACATAAATTTCCGGCACAGATTGAAGATGGAGTTGCAGTAATTACTGCGCTTCTAAAACAAGGATTGAGAATTGAAGACATTACACCGGCAGGTGATAGTGCAGGTGGAAATTTAGCTATAGCAACTACCTTAACTTTAATGAAAGAAAATAAACCGGTTCCATCTCAAGTTTTGACTATGTCACCTTGGTTGAATATGGAAAATAATGGAATCACTATTGAAACAAATGACGCAACTGACTTCTTAATAACTAGAGAAGGTTTGCAAGGAAATATTGATCGATATATTGAAGGGGCCACTTCTCCTACAAATCCGATGGCAAACCCTTTGTATGCTGACTTTAAAGGATTCCCACGTTTATATATCTGCGCAGCTGACACTGAATCATTATTTGATGACAGCGTGAGATTAAATGATATAGCAAGCAAAGCCGGGGTAGATGTTACTTTTTCAATTGGAAAGAACCAGCAACATGTTTATCCGTTCCAAGCTGGAAGATTGCCAAGAGCAGATGAAGAAATAAAGTTAATGGCAAACTGGTATTTGGCCGGAAGAAAATAAAAGTTAAAACAAAAAATCGAGAGAAGGGGAAAATGGAAACAACAACAAAAACTAAAATCAAAGTGGATTATGATTCAATAATAATCGGGGCAGGTTTTTCTGGGCTTGCTATGCTGCACCATTTAAGAAAACTAAATTTCAAATCTCTTATTATTGAAGCTGGCAGCGGAGTTGGTGGAACTTGGTATTGGAACACCTATCCTGGAGCCCGAACTGATAGTGAATTTTATTATTACTCTTTTTCATTTTCAAAAGAGGTTAGAGAGGAATGGTCTTGGAAAGAAAGATATCCAGCACAACCAGAAGTACTTGAATATCTCAAATTTGTTTCTAAAAGATTAGATTTGGAAAAAGATATTAAGTTTAATACTAAGGTCTTAGGTGCGAATTTTGATGAGGTAAATGAAATATGGCGAGTCAAACTAAGTGATGGCTCAGAACTAACTACTAAGTACTTTATCAGTTGTATGGGTGTGCTGTCCGCTGCAATTTATCCAAAAATTCCAGGTATTGATAAGTTTAAAGGCGAGTCCTATCACACCTCAGAATGGCCGAGAGATAGGCAAGTAGATCTGAAAGGTAAGAGAGTTGGCTTAATTGGACTTGGTGCATCTGGTGTACAGATTGTTCCAGTAATTGCTCCAATTGTTAAAGATCTTTATGTTTTTCAGAGAACCCCAAATTATGTTGTAGCTAGTACCAACTTAAAAGTTGATGACAACTGGATGAAGCAAGTTCGAGAAAATTATGATGCATTGCATCGTCAAGCTGAAAAGCATGGTTTTGCCGTACCTTTTTATAAGCCAACTGTTGGCGCAAAAGATGTCTCTCCTCAGGAAAGAGAAGAAATCTTTGAAAAGGGTTGGTTAGAAGGTGGATTCCACTTCATGCTGGAATGCTTTAATGATTTAGCTACCAATGAAGAATCTAATCAATATGCCTCTGATTTCATTCGTAAGAAAATCAGAGAAACTGTAAAAGATCCAGTTAAAGCTGAATTGTTATGTCCGAAAGATTATCCATTTAATGGAAAGCGACCTCCCGGTGGACACGGTTACTACGAAGCTTATAACAATGATCATGTTCATCTAATTGATGTGAAGTCGACTCCTATTTCTGAAATTACAGAAAAAGGAATTAAAGTCGGTAACCAGGAATATGAGTTAGATGTAATAATTTATGCAACTGGCTTTGACGCTATGACAGGTCAACTAACTCGCATTGACATTAAAGGCAGAAAAGGTGAACTACTTCGCGATCATTGGAGTGATGGTTTAAAAACCAATCTTGGTCTATCTGTTAATGGCTTCCCGAATTTCTTTATGGTATTAGGTCCACAAACTCCTTATGCTAACTTGCCTATCGCAATACAAAAAGGTGTTTCTTGGATTCAAAATGCAATAAAACATGCAGAATCCAACAATGCATATGCAATTGAATCGGAAAGAAGTGCTGATTTGGAATGGGCAAAAGAAGTGTATCGAGCTGGTTCATCGACAATTATGTCTAAAGGTGAACTTGGCAATGCCTGGTTTTTGGGCGCAAACCTCGACGGAAAGAATCGCGAATTCAATGTTTACATGGGTGGAGCTGATGTTTACTTTGATAAATGTGACAGAGTTGAGGAAGACAAATATCCGGGTTGGGAACTAATTAAAAACTAAGTACCCCAAGAAAATATACCCGCTCTCTTTTTCCATTAGAGAGCGGGTAGTTCATAACTTAAAACATATACAAATAATTATTGCCATTAAGCTATAGAATATTTTTCATAAAATTCAATTGATAAAGATCTGTTCTTCGATCTGCTTTAATTGAATTTCGTGGCCCAATAGAATCATCAACAGGTAATTCAATATCTGCAACCAAAAAATCAACTTGATTCGGCATTGATATTTTTTCAATTATTCCATCACTATTTACAATTACGCTTTGACCGACCCAATCAATGCCATTTTCAGAACCAGTGCGATCACAGGCTGCAATCACTAGTTTATTTTGAGATGCTGCAGCTTGAACTCTAACTACCTCCATGACAATTGGCTTTTTAGGCAGGCCAGTCTCTGGCCAATTAGTTGGTAAAGCCAAAATTTGAGCACCTTGCAAAAGAACATACCTAACCCATTCAGGAAATTCAATATCGTAACAAATCATGGTTGCGATTCGACCTACTGAAGTATCGACCACTAAAGGAAAATTATTGCCCGGTTCAAAATAATCTGGTTCATTTCCATATAGATGTGCCTTTTCATACACCCCAAGAATCTCACCATTATCAATTATAACCGCAGCATTACTCAACTTTTCTTTTCTTAATCTTAAATTTACACCGGCAACAATAACCAATGATAATTTTTTACTAAGATCTTTCCATTCTGCAATTTCCGCACCGTCTAAATACCAAGAATTCTTCTCTGCTTCAGAATAGTTTTCAAAAACATATCCCGAATTAACTAATTCAGGTAAAACTAGAAGATTGACTTCTTGTGTGCTAGCGGAATTTATTGCATTCAATGTCGATTGAAAGTTACTTTCTATATCTTTTGTCGAGAGTGCTAATTGAGCAACAGCTATCTTTAACATTTTAGGCTATTAAATGGGCGGAAGGAATTACATTTGGAATGTACTCTATGAGATGAATTTCAATTACCGAGGTCTTGTTAGCCATCCATTAGCTCCTTTGAGTGGAAAAGTGTTATCAATGTAGAATAAAGTAAGCATTATGTAAATAACTGGAAGGCAATTTAATGACGGAAAATTTAAATGATTCGCACTCAATTAGTGCTTCGGGCAACATCGGGCCAGTAAATTCATTAAAGATGCCTCGGTTTGCTGGTTTGACTACCTTTGGCAGGCTACCCAGAATTGATCAAGTAGAAGATTATGATGTTGCTGTTGTTGGAATCCCATTTGATAGTGGTGTCTCATATCGACCTGGGGCTAGATTTGGTGCAAATGCAATTCGAGAAGCTTCTAGATTATTAAGACCATATGACCCAGCACATGAAACTGAACCATTTTCTAATCAACAAGTAGTTGATGCTGGTGATATCGGATGCAACCCATTTAACATCCCAGATGCACTTAAAACCATTGAATTTGAAATAAGTAAATTAAATGCAAATGAAAAAAAAGTTATTGTACTTGGCGGAGATCACACTATAGCTCTACCAATTTTGAGATCTTTAAATAAACAATATGGACCGGTAGCGGTATTGCATTTTGATTCACATTTAGATACCTGGGATACATATTTCGGAGAACCTTGCACACATGGAACACCCTTTAGAAGAGCTAGTGAAGAAAACTTAATTTTAAAAAATAATTCTATGCATGTTGGAACCCGAGGTTCGGTATATGCTAAGAGTGATTTTGATGATGATGAAAAGTTAGGATTTGGAATTATTTCTGCTCGCGACATACCTGATTTAGGAATCAAAAAAACAATTGAGTTGATAAAAGCTAGAGTTGGAAATTTTCCTCTATATGTCTCAATAGATATAGATGTATTAGATCCGGCATTTGCGCCTGGAACTGGTACTCCAGAGGCGGGTGGATTATCTTCCCGGGAATTGCTTTCAATATTAAGAGGTATTAGCAATCTCAATATTATTGGGGCTGATATTGTCGAAGTCGCGCCGGCTTATGATCATGCCGAAATAACTTCAATTGCAGCCAGCCACTTAGCATATGAATTTATATCAGGTTGGTCTAAAAATAGATAAAGTAGTTATTACTAACTAAATCAAATAAAGCCTAGTTAAAGAAGAATTTTTAAGCGGCTCACTTGAAACCAACTCACCATTAAAAGTAACCACATCACCTTTAGCACTTATTTCTACTTCACCTAGCACGCCGTGATTTATCATTTGACTACTTCTAACGCTTCTGGTGTTAGCAACCGCAACATTTTTTCTTCTAGCTGATAAATTTGAGGCTGATTTATTTATGAAATTAATTCCAAGATCAGCAGCGGTTGCACCGTATGCACCAAATTGTGGGCCGATTAAAAGTGGCTGCGCATCTTTCACAGTTGCACCAGGATCTCCCACTACACCCCACGCAGGAATTCCAGATTTAATAACTAATTGAGGCTTGCTGGCAAAATCTGAATACCTCCAAAGAGCTAAATCAGCCACCAATCCAACTTGCACACTTCCCACTTCTCCTGCGAGTCCATGAACTAAAGCTGGATTAATTGTAATTTTTGCAATATGTCTTAAAACTCTTTCATTAGAAATTTGCACCTCTGCGGGGGCAACAGTTCCATCTAGTATTGCTCTATCAGAAAACATACTTGCCATTGCAAATGTTTTTCGCCATGTGTCATCTGCTCTTCCCATTCCAAGTGCATCTGAAGAAGTTACCGGTATAACACCTAGATCATGTAATCTATTTTCCGCAGCCATAGTTGCATTTCTAACTCTATTTTTTGCCAGCGCCACATCACTTGGTAAATCTGCATTCATCCCGTGTGCCGAAATAATCATGGCTAAATGTTCATCTGCGGCATTAATTCCATAAGCCAATGTTGGATTTGTAGAGGATGCCAAGATGTGGTCCCGTCCTGCTAATTGCAGAACATTTGGTGCATGTCCACCTCCACAACCTTCGACATGAAATGCATGCACTGCTCTTCCTGCAATCGCACTCAATGTTCCATTGATATCCACCATTTCATTTAAACCATCAGTGTGCAATGCGACAGCAATATCATGTTCTTCTGCAAAGCTAAGTGCGGTATCAATTGTCCTTGGATGTGCACCTGTATCTTCATGGATTTTTAAGCCACAAATTCCAGCACTTAGTGCTTCTTGCAAAGGTGGTTTGGTACTGGATGAAGCGCGACCTAATATTCCAACATTGATTGGCCAAGCACTAAACATTTCAAAACCATGTTTAAGTGCCCAAGCAGAACTAACTCCAACTCCCCAAAATGGCCCAAACTCTTGAGCAATAATTGTGGTTACACCACTTGATAATGCAGCATCACAAACTCGAGGTGATAGTGCATGCACATGGGTATCAATTCCTCCTGCAGTAACAATTAATCCCTCACCAGGAATCACTAAAGTTCCAGATCCAACTACTACATCTATATTGTTCATAGTGTCTGGATTGCCGGGCCTACCTATAGCACTTATTCGACCATCTCTAATTCCAATTGAAGTTACTTTGATCCCTGCTATTGCATCTATCAGAAGCACATTTGTAATTACTAAATCACAAGACTGGGATGTATTTACTGATTTTAATCCCATTCCATCTCGTGCACTTTTGCCAAATCCCATTTGGAATTCACTTCCAAATTCTCGATCATCTTTTTCAACTCGAATCACAAGATTGGTATCTCCAAGTCTTACAAAATCACCAGCCCTTGCGCCATGAACTGATATATCTTCTTGAGCTGCTCTTAATTCCTCTGGTTTCACGAAGGTTCTCCAGTTAAATATCCAAAATGTTTTAATTTCTCCAACGCTTTAGAAAGTCCATCTGGAGTATCAAGATTTCCATCAACTATTCCAGCAAAACCAATAACTACTCTATCTCCTTCAATTGGAATTAATTCAACATCAACAATTACATTAGGTGGAAAATCAATATGTGTTCCGGAGGGAATATTTAACCTCATGCCATATGCTAGCTCTCGCTTAAATCTAAGTTTTGGATTTACCTCCATAAAGTGCATATGTGAAGTCACAGATATTGGAAGGTTTGATTCATTTTTAACTTTAATTTTAGTTGAATCCTTTTCTATAACTGGAAAAGGAGTAAGCCTAGTTACTTTACCTGGGTAATCTGAATCGGTACTTTTAAAATTAATTACCACTAATCTTCTTCCATCATTAAATACAGCTTCTACTGCAATCCCATTTAACATTGCGCTAACGCCTGGTAATAAATCTTCATTCTTTAATGCACTTAAGCCAGCAGTGATTGCTTCGCTATGAGAGGCGCCATCTCTGGCCGCTTCAATTACCGCATTAGAGATAATTGCAACCGCTTCAGGTTTATTTAGTTTCAATCCCCGCTCTAACCTTGATTTTGCAAGTTGCCCAGCAGAGAATAATAAAAGCCGGTCTTGCTCCGACGGAGTGAGCTCCATTAGTCAATTGTCCTATAACAAGGACTTTTTTCCTATATTAAAAGTTATAAACATTTACATTATTTGTTTAATTACATCTAATAGCCCAAAATCAATAAATAATTTAATCCCAAATTAAGCTGAATTTCTAGTTTGCCGGGATGTTATTGCTTCAAAAGATTTACCTTTGGCTAATTCATCAATAATCTTATCTAGCTTTCTAACTTTCTTGAAAAATGGATCTTGGATGTCCTCAATATTAACCCCGCATATTTTGCCAAATATTAATTTCGATTGTGAATTTAGTTTAGCCTCTTTGAAAAACTCCTCCAAAGTAGTTTGTCCTTTAATATGCTGATTTAACTCAGCTGCTGAATACGAGGTAAACCAACGAATTACTTCTTTCAGCTCTTTTTCGCTTCTCCCTTTATTTTCAACCTTCTTTAAATAATGAGGATATAACTCTGAAAATATAATTTGCTTTACTTTCTCTATTTGCATAAATTAAGAGTATAGATTGAGATGAACGATATCAACGTTACTTCGAAAAATTCCGCCCCGGGAAATTAAATCCCGGGGACTGCCTTGGTTTGAATTAAACACAACCCCGACTTGGACCTCTCGGCCACAAAGTAACTCTACACGACTTCATGCTGCTGCCATAATTATCCACAATATTTAAGATTTTAAATTCTAATTATTCAATGCTGTATAGCATTCTCAAGTGGAAAGCAATTGTTCATATGACCAATGGAATAATTTAAAGAAAAAATTGAGAAAAATTACAAGCATAAAGAAAATAATGGTAAGAGAGGTATGGTGTGTTTACTTACAACTTTAGATCCAAGTCGATTTCACAGGAAACAACATCGACTTGATCCAGTGAGTTTTGAACTAATAAAATGCAAAATTACATTAAGTTAAAAAAAGTCGCCCTGTAAGCCGGATTCTGTCTTTTCTTTGAGTTGCCTCAAAAAAGAGGTTGCCATCCATCTTGCGGTGCAGTTACCTGCATCGTCCTGCAACTTACCCAATGGCTTACGCGAGCAACGTCAATGCCATCCTACTTAGTTTTGCTCCCAGTGAGGTTTGCCTAGCCATACTGATTGCTCAATATGCTGGTGGTCTCTTACACCACCGTTTCACCCTTACTTAATTTCTTAAGCGGTCTACTCTCTGTTGCACTATCTTCCGTTTTGCAACTAGTGGGCGTTACCCACCACTGTGCTCTGTGGAGTCCGGACTTTCCTCGATTATTGCTAACCGCGACAACCCGGGCGACTCTTCGCCAATCATACTTTACTTTTAGAGGGTAATAATTACCGGTAAGTGAGATCTACTTTCTACTAGATTCTCGTAATGGAAAAGCAATTAATTGAACGAAAAGATGTTGATAAATTATTTTTGAAAATGCCTTCGGATAGAGATTTCCCTCAATTGCTTGATGGGCTTGAGGCAAGTGCTGAAATCGATGATGAGCCTTTTTTGATGCATGACAAAATCAAAGAGAGTTATGAACAAAGTCCTGCACAGTATTTTGCAAGGCTAAATGACCTCAAAGGTGGTTGGGAATTTAAGCAAAAAGATGGGACTGTTCGAACTGGTTTGCCTCAAATAACTAGGTGGAGTTTTATTGATGAGGTAATGGTTGGGACAATCAATTTGCGCTGGCAAAATGGCACTAATGAGTTGCCAGAATATGTGATAGGGCATATTGGCTATCAAATATTTCCAAAGTATCGGGGCCTTGGATTAGCCACGCAGCAACTAACTTTGATGAAAGAGTTGGCAAAGGAAGTTGGTTTAGATCTACTTTATATATCGCATCGAATTGAAAATCTAGCTTCTCAAAAAGTAATCCTAAGAAACGGTGGGATTTTTATTGAGGATATTACTGTCTTGCCTGAGCATGGGGGTTGGAAAGGTAAATCTTACAAAATACCTTTATAAGAAAAAATTTAAGAAACAATATTTAGAGCCTGATTCAGATCAGCTATTAAATCATCGACCCCTTCAATACCAACCGATAATCGAACCAATGAGCCAGGTACTTCGAGTGGAGTATTTCGAACTGAAGCGTGAGTCATTTTTGCTGGGTGATTTACTAAGGATTCAACTCCACCAAGACTTTCAGCGAGAGTAAATAACTTGGTGTTGTTACAAAAAGTTAATGCTTGAATTTCATTCTCAAATAAAACACTAACAATTCCACCAAATCCCGACATTTGTTTTTTTGCTAGATCATGATTTGGATGTGAAGGCAGGCCCGGATAAAAAACCTGTTTTACTTTTGGATGTGAATCTAAATAATGTGCAATTTGTTCTGCATTTTGGCAATGTGCTTTTACTCTAATGGCTAATGTTTTCAATGACCTATGAATTAGCCAAGAATCAAATGGACTCGAAACTGCTCCGGCTGCAAATTGAATAAAATGAATTTTTTCTGCAATCTCCTCATCATTTAGCAGGACCGCTCCCCCAAGTAAATCGCTATGCCCACCAATGTATTTGGTGGTGGAATGAATAACTATATCTGCACCAAGTTCTATAGGTCTTTGCAGATAAGGAGTTGCAAAAGTGTTATCTATAACTGTAATTGCTCCATATTTGTGGGCAATGTTCGAGATTTCTTTGATGTTAAAAATAGTTAAATAAGGATTGCTTGGAGTTTCTATCCAAACAAGTTTTGTGTGGTTAGTCTTAATACTTCTTTCTAGCTCTTCAAAATTATTTAGATCTACTACATCAAATCTAATACCAATTGGCTCATGAATTCTTTTAAAAAGGCGATAAGTTCCGCCATATAAATCACTAGCTAAAATAGCATGATCTCCTGGTTTTAAAACACTTCTAATAATTGCATCTTCCGCTGCTAATCCTGAGGCAAATGAGTAGCCAAATTTGGCACTTTCTAAATTTGCCAAAGCGTTTTGAAATTTATCTCTTGTTGGATTACCACCGCGATTGTATTCATAACCATTGGCAAGTTCTCCGACCGCATTTTGTTTGTGGGTACTTGTTAAATATATTGGCGGTATCACTGCACCATTTTGTTGATCTGGGTCTTGTGCTACATGGATTGCTCTAGTTTCAAAACTGCTCACTTATATTTTCCTTTTCCAATTTTTTTTTAAAAATAACTTTAATTTGTAATATCTAACTTTGTTGTTGGCTAATTAAGTCAAAGCGATTAATTAAGCCAATTACCTCTCCATTTTCCAGAACCAATGCATTTTCATTCTCAAGTAGCACCTCTTCTATCCGCTTTAGATCATCTCCTATTCCTAGCACCTCTGGTTTATTTTCAATTACTTGAGAGATAGGGCTACTTAAATTTACTTTCTTTGCAACTAGGGATTGCATTAAAGTTCCTTGTTTAACTTTGCCTAGAATTTGGCCAATTCGAACTGGGGGTTCCGCGGAAACTACTGGAATAGTATCTACATCAAATTCTTGAAAAATCTCTAATGCTTCTTTAATAGTTTCATTTGGATGGATATGCACTAACGCTGGGATTTTTTCTCTTTTATGTATCAATATATCTTTAGCTGTAATGGGTGAATTAGAATCCAAAAAGCCATAAGATTTCATCCAATTATCATTAAATACTTTAGCTAAATATCCCCGTCCCCCATCAGGCAATATCACCACTACTAAATCATCTTTGCTTAGTTGACTGGCTAATTTATTTGCCGCTACTACCGCCATCCCACAAGATGGACCTACTAATAAACCCTCTTCTTTCGCTAATTTTCGAGTCATTTCAAAAGATTCTTTATCTGAAACTGAAATTACTTGATCAACAAGTTTTGAATTATAAATTGGGGGAAGGAAATCATCTCCTCTACCAACACCTTCCACGAGATAAGGTCTTCCAGTTCCAGTTGGATTTGAATAAATTGAACCTTCTGGATCGCAACCAATAATTTTTACTTTCCCATTGGAAATTTCTTTTAAGTAAGTTGCAGTCCCCATAATCGTTCCACCAGTACCAATGCCAATAACAACGTGGGTAACTTTGCCATCGGTATCTACCCATATTTCCGGGCCAGTAGTTTCATAATGACTAATTGGTCCATTTGGATTGGAATATTGATCTGGTTTAAATGCTCCAGGAATTTCTCTAGCTAATCGATCACTAACGCTGTAATAAGATTGTGGATCATCATGACTTACTGAAGTAGGACAAACCACAATTTCCGCGCCATAAGCGACCAGAGTATTTCTCTTATCTAATGCAACTTTATCTGGCAGGATAAAAATGCAACGATAACCTTTTTCTTGCGCAATTAGTGCAAGCCCAATCCCAGTATTTCCCGAAGTTGGCTCCACAATAGTCCCTCCAGGCTTTAATAAACCTTTACTTTCCGCATCTTCAATTATTTTTTTAGCAATTCGATCTTTAATAGATCCACCCGGATTGAAATACTCAACTTTGGCATAAACCGGACAAGGAGCAGTAGAAACCACATTATGCAACTTGATTAAAGGGGTATTACCAATTAATTCTGAAACGTGATTAATTACTCGCACAAAGTTAAGCATATGCAATTAGATTTGATAATAATTGCCTACTAATTGCATCTAAAAAATAGTTATGAATACGTTTGGGATAAAAAACTTTTAGTATATTTTCAAGACTAGAGAAAATGAATGGGCAGGTATTTGCACCTGCCCATTATTTTTTGTTGCCTGTAATTTAAGTATTAGTGGACTGTTGCTACTTCTTCAATAGCTTTTGGATTTCGCGAGCGCAAAACAAACATAATTATTACTCCAATAATCATCCAACCTCCCATAAACCAAACTGCATAAGAAAGTGGAGCAGGAATTTTTGCCACAAAGCCCAATCCGGGGATACCAGTAATACCAGCAGCGTTAAAGAATGCTGGGATTAAAAATACGGTACCTATGATTGGAACCAAGATATGCAATATCGGATGTCTCTCATCTTTACGATGCTTTGAGTAATAACCAATACACGCAATATTTGCCACGATATAAACCACAACTACAAGTACCACTAGGGCAGTTGCCACGATACCAAAAGCTGTTTGGGGAGAGTATTTCCATCCCAAACCAAGCCCAATTACTAAGCCCACTACTAATTGCCAAATTAACGCAGTTTTTGGAGTTTTGTGTACTGGATCTAATTTAGCGAAAGTCTTAGGAAAGGCTCCTGCTCTACCAAATGCATAAGCAGTTCTAGTAAAGACATTCGAACCCGCATTTGCATTTGCAATTGTGGAGTTAACAACTGCCAATATAACTAATATGTACATGAAAGTTGCTACGCCCTTGGCAACTGCATCCCAAGGCGCACCATTATTGAATCCACCAAAACCTGCAAACTTATCTGGACCAAAAACTACATCTGCTGCATAAGTAGAGATTGTGTAAAGAACACCAATGCAAACAGTTGCAATCATTATTGCTCGTGGAATATTTCTCTTAGGATCTTTGCTTTCTTCTGCCAAAGGTGCAGCTGCTTCAAATCCGGAAAATGCTAAAAGCGTAAAGATGGAACCGGCAAATACACCAGACCAGCCAGTAAAGCCTTTAACATTTGCATGAGATACTCCAAATACTGACAAGGTATTGTGTCCGCCAGCTTTGAAAATCAAAATAATTGTAAGGACTGAGAAAATAATGATTTCAAAAAATCCCAGCCAGGTACCGGTTTTCGCCGAAGTCTTTACTCCACGATAACCTAACCAAACCACTAATAAAGTTCCAACTGCGGTAAATATCCACCAAGAACCTGCGGGAAATCCTTTTTGATTATTGTGCCATTCACCTGCAACTGTAAATCCAAGTTGCAACATCACAAGGGGCACAATCAAAATCTCCACCGCTGCATAAGCCCAGCCAACTAAATAACCAACCCAAGGTCTTAGTCCAATTGCACTATAAGTTGCAACTGATCCTGCAGCAGGAATGTGTTTTGCTAGTTGACCTATTGAGGATGCAGTAAAAATAATTCCAATAAATGCAAATATCACTGCAAGTGGAAGTGCTCCCCCAGCAAATTGTGCGCCAGCTGGGATAGAAGCAGCAATCGCGGCTCCTGGTGCCATGGAGCAGATTGATTGAAATACAACTTCTCGCAAGCCGATGGCATTTTTTTCCAAATGAACTTCTGAACTCATTGTTCTCCTATCCAATCTTTTTAGATTCTGCTTGAATTTCTCCCAGCGGAATAAATAAATTGTGACAGGAAAAGGCTGAATTTAAGGGAAAATTTGGTTGATTTCGAGGAAATACTTTGCCTAAGATTATTTAAATGGGCGTGGACAAGCGGAAATTTTTGGAACCCTCATCCGCGCCGTCACACAACCAGGTGATGGGTGGTAGTAGGCAGCGATACCTAAATCCCCCGCCACTGATAAAAAGATAAATGCATCTTCCATTGTAAATCCCCATTGATCTACTAATAATCTAGCTGCTTCTTCGCAGGCGATTTTTAGAGCATCATCAATGTTGTTTGCAGTTGAACCATGAGCAAACCAAGAATCTTGATTTTCTGAAACTGGAAAACCAATTTTAGTTTTCTTTTTCAAACCTAAAGTCAGATTAGCTTTCCCACCTATTTCAACACCAGTTCCAGAAATTTCTCCATCTCCCATAGATGCATGCATATCACCAATTGCTAATTGCGCACCTGATTGAAAGACAGGTAAATAAACAGTACAACCTTTGCCATGCAAATGATCATACATATTCCCACCATGCGGCCCGGCATCAAATGTTTGAATGCTGCCAGAACTTGGTGCCACACCAATTACTCCAAACATTGGCTTTGACGGAAATGAAACTTTGTCATTCATTTTTACAATGCCATTTTCCACTTTAAAGATTCGAGTTACTGGTGCTTTGCAATGTTCAATTAATTGACCCCATTCTGGAATCACCATCGCTGCACCTTGAGTGTTTGGAGTTATGTCATTAAAGGTTACTGAAATTACATCTCCCGGTTCACTTCCTACTATCGCAATCGGTCCAGTTGCAGAATTAATTCTAGTTAAATCTAAAGTCTCTACAGTATCGGCTTCACTTTGTACCTGTCCGGTAAAGCAATCCCAAGTCTCAATATCAACACTATCTCCTGGCATAACTTCTATTACCGGTTTCATATTTGCATCAAAAGTCCAAACATGTTGGTCTTTAGTCAAGGAATGTGAAGTAGTCATGGAAAAATCTTAACACTGCCAGGTTTTTTGAGGCACTTATTTGGGAAGCAACTGCGCTCTATTGCTTATTAATGCTGCCTCAAAATAGAGTTAAGACATGACTTTTACATTTCCAACTCCTACAGTTCTAAAACCGAGCAAGCCTCTTCGATGGGGAATTATTGGCTGCGGCTGGATAGCTGAGCAATGGGCTGGCACTGTTCTTCCCAATTCTCAAAATACAATTGTGGCAGTTGCAGCTCGTGATCTAAATCGAGCACAGGATTTTGCAAAACGCTTTGGAATTGAAAAAGCATTTGGTTCCTATCAACAATTAGTTGAGCTAAATGATATTGATGCGGTCTATATTGCAACTCTACCGGGTGATCATGCCGAACATTCTATTTTAGCCTGTCTCTTATACACATCTGACGCTGCCGACGATC
>OMHY01000073.1 GCA_900298985.1 Streptomycetaceae bacterium | reverse complement strand
TCCTTGGGGACTTTCAAGTTTTAGAACCTCAGCACCTAAATCTGCCAATATTGCGCCGCCAAATGGACCCGCTATATTTGATGTTGCATCTATCACTTTGATTCCGGTTAAAGGAAGTGCAAATGGTTGTGATTGAATCACTGATTTATCCCTTGACTAGGAAGAGCCATAAATATAGGATAGCAAACGTTTCCATAGGGATTTTTAACATTAATTTTTAATTTTTAAGGAGTCAATTTTGGCAGATATGCGAGTTAGGCAAGCAATAGTTCAAGCCTTAAAAGATGAAATGACCAATGACCCTTCGGTGATTTTGTTTGGAGAAGATATTGCAGCTGCTGAAGGTCCTTTCAAAACCTCTGAAGGATTATTAGAACAATTTGGTCCAGATCGAGTTCGAGATACGCCGATTTCAGAAATGGCTTTTACCGGAGCAGCAGTTGGAGCTGCCATGATGGGAATGAAACCAGTAATTGAAATCATGTTTATGGAATTTTTAGGAGTGGCATTAGATCAATTGGTAACTGAAGCAGCGAAGATGCATTATTTAAGTAATGGTGAATATTCAGTACCGATGGTGGTTAGAGCATCAAATGCATCTGGATTAGGTTTTGGATCACAACATTCACAAACATTAGAAAATTGGGTTAATGCCACACCTGGGCTTAAAGTTGTAACGTTGTCTGATGCACAATCTGCTTATTCTTTGTTGAGAGCTGCAATCGCGGAACCAAATCCAGTGATGTTTTTAGAACCAAGAATTTTATATGCAGAGCGGGGAAGTGTTGATACCAATCTAAAAATGGAAATTGGTAAAGCCAGATTATTGCAAAATGGAGATCAAGTAACTGTTGTAGCGATGGGAAATATGGTTAATGTTGCCCGAAATGCCATTAAAGAAACTGGCATTTCAGCTGATTTAATTGATTTAGCAACTTTAGTTCCATGGGATAGAGATACTGTTTTAAATTCAGTTTCTAAGACTAAGCGATTAGTGGTAGTAGAAGAATCTCCCTTTAGTGGTGGATGGGGAAATGAAATAGTTGCCTATGTCTCTACTCAACTTTTTGGAAAATTGTTGGCACCTGCAATTCGAATTAGTACCCCAGATGTGCCAGTACCGTTTAGTGGCGCATTAGAAAGTAGATTTGCCCCAACATCTTCTGAAGTATCGAGACAAATTAAAGAATTGGTAGAAAAGAATCAAGCCCCTAAACCCTGGTGGATAGTTGAAGGAGTAAGTAAATGAATACTGCAATTCAACGCCGGGAAGAGGTAAGGAAAAGTGAATTAGCTTGGTATGAACGGATGCTAGAAATCCGTGAATTTGAAACACAGGTTAATGCTTTATTTGCATCCGGTGCTATTCGAGGTACTACCCATCTTTGCAATGGCCAAGAAGCAGTTGATCTAGCAATTGCATCAACACTTAACAATGATGATGTGGTTGCAGCTACCTATAGAAGTCATGGTATTGGCTTAGCGATGGGGCTAACTTCTGAATCGGTGCTTGCTGAAATAATGGGTAAAGCAACAGGATGTGCCGGTGGTGTAGGTGGATCAATGCATTTATGTAATAAGTCTTTAGGCTTACTACCAACCTCAGCAATCATTGGAGGCGGTATGCCGATAGCAGCTGGGGCAGCTTTAGCTTTTCAAATTAGAAAGGAAAAGAGAGTTGCACTTGCAATGTTTGGTGATGGTTCTACAAATATCGGCTCCTTTCATGAATCGATGAATTTAGCTGCAATTTGGAAACTACCTGTAATTTATATTTGCGATAACAATGTATATGGTGAATATTCCAGAATAAATATCACTACCCCAATCGAAGATTTACATATGAGGGCAGAAAGTTATGCCATGCCCCATGAAAAAGTTGATGGTATGGATATTTATAAAGTTAAGGAATCCTTAGCAAATGCGATTGATCGCGCTCGCTCTGGGGGCGGACCAACTTTTATTGAAGCCAAGACTTATAGATTTTCCGGTCACTCAAGAGCAGATCAAGCACTCTATCGACCAGAAGGTGAATTAGAGAAATGGCAAAGCCGAGATCCAATTCTAGTTACGGAAAATCATTTAATTAAAGCAGGTAAATTAGATAGTAGTAAAGTAGCTGAAATGAAAGCAAAAGCTGTTAAAGATATGGAAACCACTATTGAAAAAGTTCAAAAAGATCCAGATCCCCAAATTAACGCAATGTTTAAAAATATATGGGCGGTGAAATAACTTGAAAAATACAATTAAAATGCCTAGAGTCGGCGACACTGTAGATGAGGTCTATTTGTTGGAGTGGAGAAAAAATATTGGTGAAGTAGTAGCGGCAGGGGAAATCATTTGTGAAGTTGAAACTGATAAAGCTAATGTAGAAGTTCCTTCACCTATAGCTGGGAAAATTACCGAACTACTTTTTGAAGCTGGGCAATCTATTAAAACTGGTGATTCAATAGTTGTTTTAGATTCTTAAATTCATTTTCTATTATCTGAAATTCGAAGAGAAGCGGCATCAAACATTTCCGAGTTTCTCTTAATTGAACCTTGAGTGAACTCTTTTTCATCCAGTAATTTTTTATCCGCATTTAGGAAAATTTCCTGAAATTTTTCAATTTGAGAGGGATGAATCAACCATTTTCCATCGGCTCCTAAATTAAATGCTAGCTGAGTATCTTGAATTAAATATTCATCTTCTAAAATAGTAGTTGGCCCATCATAAACATATTTATCATAAGCATGCCCCGCAACAATAATTTGTGAAAGGGTATGAGTCAAAAGATTTCGAATTTCTTTACTCCACTCCCGAGCGGAGAAAACTGGTGCCCCTAAATCTGCTAAGAAATCCAATGGCCCAAAGGAAAGTGATTCAACTTTAGGGTGGCTAGCAATTTCCTTTAAATTGATTACAGATCTACAACTTTCAATTTGAATCTCTAAAGGCTTGTCAGTAGGCAATATTTTTATGTAGGCATCTAATTCATCTCGATTGCCTATTTTGGGAATCACAATTCGATCATAATTATTATTGAAGGTATTAATTAATTCCAAATCTTTTTCAAAATCTTGAGATTGAATTGGATTTATTCGAACCGCATGAGAAATTGGGCTATGGTAAAGTGAATGAGGCAGAGTTTGGACACGGTAGTCCACTTTATATCTGTGGAAAGTGCTTAGGGAGTCGTTTAG
>OMHY01000072.1 GCA_900298985.1 Streptomycetaceae bacterium | reverse complement strand
CAAACTTTGGAAAATTTGAACCGCTATCCAGATCGAGATGCGATTGCACTTCGAAGTAAATTAGCAGAATATCTGAATGCTGAATCTAAAAGTAACAATGTGAAATTAGATATTGAGAATATTTGGGCAGCCAATGGAAGTAATGAAATATTGCAGTCTCTCTTTTTGGCTTTTGGCGATAGAGGAGCAATAGGATTTATTCCTTCCTATTCCATGCATCCATTAATAGCACAAGCAGTAGGGGCAAAGTTTCATTTAGGTAAAAGAGATAAAGAATTTAATTTAGATCTGAAATCATCACTCTTGCAAATTAAAAAGGTAAAACCAGCTTTAGTTTTTCTTACTACCCCAAATAATCCAACTGGACAGGTTTTGAAAATTTCTGAGATTGAATCTCTGGCAAAAGCGGCCGCAAAGGTAAAAGCACTTTTAATTGTGGATGAGGCTTATGAGGAATTTAGTAATGAATTGTCCGCTACTACCTTGATGCAAAAAAATAGAAATCTGGTTGTGGTGCGAACTATGAGCAAAGCTTTTTCTCTAGCGGGTGCCAGAGTGGGATATTTAGCGGCAGCCAAAGAAGTGGTAGATGCTTTGCAATGTATTAGGTTGCCTTATCATTTAAGTTCCCAAACTCAAAGCATTGCTTTGACCGCTTTGGAATATAAAAATGAATTATTGAGCCAGGTGCAATTATTATCTAAAGAGCGGGATCGAGTAATGGCAAAGTTACAAGGTTATGGATTGAAAACTATTCCCTCCGAAGCTAATTTTGTATTGTTCACAGGTTTTGCCGGGGAAAGCAAAAAATACTTTGAGAAGTTATTGGCACAAAAGGTATTGGCACGGGATGTGGGATTGGCCGGCTATTTGCGGGTAACTATTGGAAAACCTGCTGAAAATGATTTATTTTTAAAAGCGGTAGAGAAAATCCAGTTAGAATTGAAACCTTGAATATATCTATTGGGAATAAGTAAGGCAGGGGAAAATGAGAGCAGCTAGAGTTGAGCGAAAGACTAAAGAGTCTAGCGTTGTAGTTGAAATTAATTTAGATGGAACTGGACAGATAGAGGTTGATACTGGGGTTCCTTTTTTTGATCATATGCTTTCCCAATTAGGAAAACATGCTGGATTTGATTTAAGAGTTAAAACCACAGGAGATGTAGAGGTTGACTCCCACCATACAGTTGAAGACACCTCACTTGGTTTTGGCCAAGCAATTCGAGAAGCATTGGGAGATAAAGCGGGCATTAGAAGATTTGGTGATGCCACAGTTCCTTTGGATGAGGTCTTGGTAACTGCAGCAGTTGATTTATCAGGACGCCCTTATTTAGTTCATCGTCAACCTGAAATCGTAGAACTGATTGGAACTTTTGATACTACTTTAGGAAGACACATTTGGGAATCAATTGTGGCGCAAGCCCAAATTGCATTGCATGTTCGAGTGTTAGAAGGCAGAAATGCACACCATGTTTTTGAAGCACAATTCAAAGCAGTAGCCAGAGCATTAAAAATGGCTTGTGAAATTGATCCCCGAGTTGCTGGAATCCCAAGCACTAAAGGCGTGCTTTGATTGCAATTTTAGATTACGGCTCGGGAAATATTCTCTCTGCAGCCCGCGCCTTTGCTTCCTTTACAGATTGCGAAATAGTAAATGATACTAAGAGCGCTATAAATGCAAAAGGTCTAGTAGTTCCAGGGGTAGGTGCATTTAATTCTTGTTTAACCCAATTAAAACAAATGGGTGGTAATGAAATAATAAAAGAGAGATTAAGTATGGGAAGACCAATATTTGGTATTTGTGTAGGGATGCAAATTCTATTTAATGAAGGAATTGAAAAAGGAAATTATTCAGGCTTGGGTTTGTTGCCCGGAAAAATTGAAAAACTACCAGCTTCAACTTTGCCCCATATTGGATGGAATACAGTGGAATATTCTTCACAGAGCAAGCTATATCAAGGAATTAAAAGTAACTATTTTTATTTCGTACATTCTTTTGGTTATTTGAAACAGGAATCTGATGATGTAGAAAAATTTGCCTATGCCGATTATGGAGCTCGATTTGCTGCTAGTTATGAAAGTGATTTAATTACCGCTACCCAATTTCACCCGGAGAAAAGTGGGGAAAATGGATTGAAAATAATTGAGAATTGGGTAAATAATTTATGACAAATCTAATTTTTGATTTGTTGCCGGCGATAGATGTAAAAGATGGCAAAGCGGTTCGACTTACCCAGGGTGAATTGGGAAGTGAAAATATGTATGGCAACCCAATTGATATTGCCAAGGAGTTTGTAGGAGCAGGTAGCAAATGGATTCATTTAGTGGATCTGGATGCCGCTTTTGGACACGGCAGTAATTTTGAATTACTACAAGAGGTAATAAAAAATGTATCAATTAATGTTGAATTATCAGGTGGGATTAGAGATGAAAAATCTTTAGTTAGAGCGCTATCAACTGGCTGCACCCGAGTGAATTTGGGAACTGCGGCTCTAGAAAATCCAGATTGGACCGCTGAGGTGATCTCCGAGTACAAAGAAAAAATAGCGGTGGGACTTGATGTTCGTGGTACAACTTTAGCGGCAAGAGGTTGGACTAAATCTGGCGGTGATTTGTATGAAACAATTGAAAGATTAGATCAAGCAGGTTGTGCAAGATATGTATTAACTGATGTAAATAAAGATGGAACTTTGCAAGGTCCAAATCTAGAATTATTAAAAGCGGTGACAAAGTTTACCCGCACTCCAATTGTGGCAAGCGGTGGAGTATCTAGTTTGCAAGATTTAGAAGCATTGGTCTCCTTAAGATCTAATGGGGTTGAAGGTGCCATAGTTGGTAAAGCTATCTATGCTGGCGCCTTCACTATTAAAGAAGCTTTAGCAGTTTGTAGTGGGAAAATTAGCTCGGAGTAATAGATGTTAGCAAAGAGAGTGATTCCCTGTTTAGATGTAAAAGCTGGTCGAGTAGTAAAAGGCGTTAATTTTTTAAATTTAGTTGATGCAGGTGATCCAGTTGAGTTAGCTGAAAAATATTACTTATCTGGCGCAGATGAAATTACGTTTTTAGACATTTCCGCTTCTTTGCAAGAGCGAAAAACCACTTTAGAAATAGTTAAGCAATGTGCGCAAAAAATCTTTGTACCTTTAACTGTAGGGGGCGGAATCTCCAGCGTGGATGATGTAGATGCTTTATTGAGAAATGGAGCAGATAAGGTTTCAATTAATACTGGTGCAATTAAAAGACCAGAATTAATTAGTGAAATATCTAATCGATTTGGGAACCAAGTATTAGTTTTGTCAGTTGATGCCAAGAGATCTAGCAATCATAAATATGCTCTGACTACCCATGGAGGAACGGTTGAGATAGATAAATCTGCTTTGGAATGGATCCAATTTGGAATTGAAAATGGGATTGGGGAGATATTGTTAAATTCCATGGATTTTGATGGCACAAAAAAGGGTTTTGATTTAGAGATGATTAAAGAGGTATCCGATATTTCAACAGTCCCGGTAATTGCTTCTGGGGGCGCTGGAGAATTGTCAGATTTTACCCAGGCACTGGGGGCAGGTGCAGATGCGGTACTTGCAGCCAGCGTATTTCACTTTGGAACTTTTACCTGTAATCAAGTAAAAGTTGAGTTGGAGCGCCAAGGATTCCCAGTTCGAAATTGAGATACCTCAATTGGGAAAATCAGGGAGAATAAGCGGGTGAGTAATTTCCAGCTACCTAATACCTTAAAAGATAGATTTGAAAAAGGGGAATTGGTTGCAGCTATTGCAATAGATTGGCAGAGCAAAGAGGTATTGATGTTGGCTTGGATGAATCAGGAAGCACTTATCCAAACTTTAAAAAGTAAAAAAGTTACTTATTTTTCCCGCTCTCGAAATCAACTTTGGGAAAAAGGCGAAACCTCTGGAAATAACCAAAAACTCAAGAGCATTAAATATGATTGTGATTCCGATGCACTTTTAATAGAGGTAGATCAGGTTGGAGCTGCCTGTCACAATGGAACTCGTTCCTGTTTTACCAATGTGATTGAAATTGGAAATTTTTAGAATGAGTCAAAAACCTACTCAAAGTTCCATGCTTTCTCCAATATCACTAGATGAATTTGTTGAATATGGGAAAAATTTCAACGTAATTCCTTTGGCTAAAGAGTTAGTGGCAGATGCGGAAACACCTTTAACACTTTACAGTAAATTAGCAAACAACCGGCCGGGAACTTTTTTGTTAGAGTCTGCGGAACATGGTGGAATATTTTCCAGGTATTCCTTTATTGGTATTAATTCTTATTCCACTATCTATGAAAGAAATGGAAAATTAGCTTGGTTAGGAAAAGTACCTGTAGGGGTTAATCATGAGTTAGATTTTTTGCCAGGCATTGAAAACATATCTGCTCATTTACGTTCACCAAAATTACCAGATGCGCCACCGCTAACTGGAGGATTAGTTGGTTATTTGGGTTATGACATTGTGCGGCATTTGGAAAAAATACCAGAATTAGCAAAAGATGCTTTGGGATTATCTCAAGGAGTGATGTTTATAGTAAGTGATCTAGCAGTTTATGATCATTTAAAAGGTTCAGTAATCTTAATCTCCAATGCAATAAATTGGGATGGAAAAGAATCAGGTATTGAAAATGCTTATCAAGATGCTAGTAGTAGGTTAGCAAATTCTTTACAACTTTTAAATCAACCAAGCTTCTTGCAACCAGTAAATTGGAATACAAATTTACAACCAGTATTTGAGAGATTAACTAGTAAAGAGGAATTTAAAAATGAAGTAAATATTTTAAAAGAGGAGATTGCATCTGGTGAAGCTTTTCAAATAGTTTTGTCTCAAAGATTTGAAATGAATACCAATGCAGATCCCTTTGATATCTATCGAAGTTTGCGTCGCACAAATCCCAGTCCATATATGTTTTATTTGCAAATACCAGAAACCCCAGGTGTGGCAAAAGCATTTGCCATTGTGGGATCCAGCCCAGAAAGTATTATTAAAGTAACTGGCCAAGACGCGGTAATACATCCAATTGCAGGTACTAGACCACGTTCTGATAATCCAGAGATAGATAATAATTTGGCAAATGAATTACTAGCAGATCCAAAAGAGCGGGCAGAACATTTAATGTTAGTTGATTTGGGAAGAAATGATTTGAATCGAGTTTCACAAAGTGGTTCAGTCAAAGTTGTGGAATTTATGAAAATAGAAAGATATTCCCATGTAATGCATATAGTTTCTACTATTGTTTCTAAATTAAAAGATTCAGCTAATGCATTTAGCGCTTTGTTAGCTGTATTTCCGGCCGGAACTTTAAGTGGTGCGCCTAAAGTTAGAGCTATGGAAATTATTGAAGCCAATGAAAAATATCGAAGAGGCATATATGGTGGTGCAATTGGTTATATAGATTTTCATGGAAATTTAGATGCCTGTATTGCAATTCGAACCGCTTTAATTATTGATAACAAAGTTATTATTCAAGCAGGTGCCGGCATAGTTGCGGATTCAGATCCAGAAAGTGAAGATCAAGAAACTTTGAATAAAGCAGCGGCGGTAATGCGAGCAATAACTCAAGCAGAAAGTTTTATGAAATGAAATCATTGCTGGTAGTGATAGGTGTTTTCATAGTATTTGGATTTTTTTATGGATTAACAAAAAAACCTAATCCAAGATACCAACCTAAATCACGCGAGGGTAGAGCTGGTCAATGGAATGCGCAAAATGAGGGTGAAGATCCCACTCTAGGTGATGTGGGAAATGATAAAAATGGGTAATTATTTCTTAGAAAAAGATAATGTGCTTTTTACCATAATAGAAGGAGTACTAGAGGATCTAGAAGCCCGTAAAATTTCTCTGGTTGAGCTGCAAGAAAAAATTGATTTAGCACCCAAGGTAAGAGATTGTCTAACATCTTTTCAAAGTTCAAAAAAATCTTCTAAGATGAAAGTTATTGCAGAGGTAAAAAGATCCTCTCCCTCTAAAGGTGAGTTAGCGCCGATTCTTGACCCAGTTGGCTTGGCTGTTGATTATCAAGCAGGTGGTGCGGCCGCAATCAGCGTTCTGACTGAAGGTAGAAGATTTAAAGGATCTTTGGCTGATTTTGCCCAAGTTCGGGCAGAAATAGACCTGCCGATGTTGCGCAAGGATTTCATAGTGACTGAATATCAGGTAATGGAGTCTCGTGCATATGGTGCTGACATTCAATTACTAATTGTGGCTGCTCTAACTGATTCCCAGTTACAGGATTTTTACCAACTAAATTCCGAGTTAGGCATGGCTACTTTATTTGAAATTCACACCATGGAAGAGTTAGAGAGAGCCATGAATTTGTCACCTCAAATAATTGGAGTTAATTCTCGCAATTTAAAAAATCTAGAGGTGGAATTTTCCAATTTTGAAACTCTGATTCCGCAAATACCAGATTCAGTGGTGAAAATAGCAGAATCTGGCATCTCCAGCGTTGCTCAAGTTAAGGAACTAAAAGAACTAGGTGCAGATGTAATCCTGGTTGGGGAGAGCTTAGTTAAAAATAGCGACCCCAAGGAGATGCTGGCTAAACTTTGCCTATGAGTGATCTGCTTTCAGATTTGAACCCAACTGGGGTTGGTCAATCTTTCTTAAGTGATTTAAAGATAGATGAACTGACCGGTCACTTTGGCCAGTTTGGGGGAAGATTTGTTCCCGAGGCATTAATCGCAGCCCTTGATCAATTAGATGAAGCATATAAATTTGCTTTGAAAGATCCTGAGTTTAAAAAAGAATTATCTGAACTGCATAAAAACTATACACATCGACCGAGCATTATTACCGAAGCTCCCAGATTTGCAAAACACGCTGGCGGTGTGAGAATTTTTCTCAAACGAGAAGATCTAAACCACACCGGTTCTCACAAAATTAATAATGTATTGGGTCAAGCATTACTTGCTAAAAGAATGGGCAAGAAAAGATTGATTGCAGAAACTGGTGCTGGCCAACATGGAGTAGCTACCGCTACCGCTGCTGCATTATTTGAAATGCAATGTGTTGTCTATATGGGGGAAGAAGATACTAAAAGGCAAGCATTGAATGTTGCGCGCATGAAAATGTTGGGTGCACAAGTTGTACCGGTAAAAAGTGGTTCTAGAACTTTAAAAGATGCAATCAATGAAGCACTTCGAGATTGGGTTACCAATGTTGAAAATACCCATTATCTGTTGGGTACTGTTGCAGGCCCTCATCCATTTCCGATGATGGTTCGAGATTTTCATCGAATTATTGGAGATGAAGCTAAAGCACAAATGTTGGAAATGAATCACAAACTTCCAGATGCGATTTTGGCTTGTGTGGGCGGTGGCTCCAATGCAATGGGAATTTTTTATCCCTTTATTCAAGATCTATCAGTAAAACTAATTGGATGTGAAGCAGCGGGGGATGGAATAGAAACTGGAAAACACGCTGCCACAATTACCGGTGGTTCACCTGGAGTCTTACACGGTATGAGAACTTATGTATTGCAAGATGAAAATGGGCAAACAATGGAATCTCACTCTATCTCTGCCGGATTAGATTATCCTGGTGTTGGCCCAGAACACGCCTATTTATATGAAAGTAAAAGAGCGCAGTATTTAGCAATCACAGATAAAGATGCCATGGATGCGTTTTTATTATTAACTCGAACTGAAGGAATTTTACCGGCAATTGAAACTGCACATGCATTGGCTGGTGCAATTAAAGTTGGCAAAGAGTTGGCTCAAGAAAGTTCCAATCCAAGTGATATTCACTTACTAATTAATTTAAGCGGACGGGGCGATAAAGATGTGGAGACTGCTTCAAGATATTTTGGAATAGAGATTTAGTGCTGAATTCAAAATTTCAATTACCGTTAGATAAGTTATTTGAGAAAGCAAAATCTGAAAATAGAGCATTGTTGTTGGCTTATATTCCAGCAGGTTTTCCCACTGTAGAGCAATGCAAGAAAATAATTTCAGCCATGATTGAAGGTGGAGTGGATGCGGTAGAAATAGGTTTTCCCTATAGCGATCCAGTCATGGATGGTCCTATTATTCAAGCAGCAGCAGTGCAAGCCTTAGCAAATAAGGTAAATATGGAAGATTTATTTGATATAGCTAAGCACACCTCCGAAATTGGTGGGACTGCTTTAGCGATGACCTATTGGAATCCAATTGAAAAATATGGTGTAGATAAATTTGTGACTAATGCTAAATCTAGTGGAATCAATGCGGTAATTACCCCAGATTTAACTGTTGAAGAATCTAACTCTTGGATAGAAATGAGTAATCAAAATCAATTAGGACGAGTTTATGTAGTTGCTCCCAGTAGCAGTGATAAAAGATTAGAGTTAGTTAGCGCAAATTGCAGAGGTTTTGTCTATGCTGCGAGTTTAATGGGAGTCACTGGGGTAAGGAGTGAACTATCTCAAGCTGCTGAAAAATTAGTTGGTGGAATTAAAAAATATTCTACTGAGCCAGTTTGTGTTGGCTTGGGGGTTTCAAATGCACAGCAAGTTGCTCAAATTGCAAAATATGCGGATGGAGTTATAGTCGGTTCTGCATTTATTAAAGTAATTCAAGAGTCCAAAGATGAAGCTGAACAAATTTCAAAAGTTCGAGAATTAGCGTTAGAGTTAAGCAGCGGATTAAAGCGTTCTTGATTGCAAAATTAAGATATTTTAAGAGGAGTAAAGTGAATTTAGAAAGTAAAAGCATTCAACCTTGGTTAACTCTGGTAGCCAGATTATTTATTGCCGCCATCTATCTTTATGCCACAGTAAGCAAAATTGGGAATGTTTCCGAAAATGTAAAAGCAGTACAAGTTTATAAAATTTTGCCTACTACCCTGGCTAGATATTTTGGTTATAGCTTGCCATGGTTAGAACTTGGCTTAGTATTGTTATTAGTATTTGGTGTATCCATGAGATTTACCGCTGCCGCAACTGCATTCCTTTCTATTCTTTATTTGGTAGCGATATCCTCTGCCTGGGCAAGACATTTACCAATAAATTGCGGCTGCTTTGGAACCGGTGGTGTGACTGCAGATGGCAAAGTCCATCCATTGATTTACTTACGCGAAATTGGGATAAACACCTTGGATTTGTTGTTGGCAATTTACCTTTGGTATAGACCTTTTGGTAAATGGGGTCTAGATAAATCTAAGTAATTGGAGGGAAATTAGGCATTCAAGAAAAGAAATTGGTAAGTTTAGCCTCGATAAAGATAAATAGATCTTAAAGAAGTAAAAATTGGAATTGTGAAAAGAGGATAAAGGGATGGCACCTAAAGAAAAAGATAATTTTTCCAAATATTTAGTTATTGGAATGGTCGCTTTGGTTGTAGTGGTAGGTGTGGTATTCACTTTTATAAATAAAAACCAAAATGCATTTAAAGGTTCTCTACCTAAAGATAGTGTTTCCGCAAATGGTTTTGGTATTACTTTTAATAAAGGTGCGGCTCACAAGATTGATCTTTGGGAAGATTTCCAGTGTCCAGTATGTAAGCAATTTGAAAGTTCAAATGGAGATTTTATTTCACAGTTAGCTAACAGTGGTAAAGCCCAAGTGGTATTTCATACCCTTACCTTTATTGATAGCAATTTGAACAAGCATGGCTCCCATTTATCTGCAAATGCTGCCGCTTGCACAGATGATTCCGGCAAGTTTCTAGAATTTCAT
>OMHY01000071.1 GCA_900298985.1 Streptomycetaceae bacterium | reverse complement strand
GCTAAAAAAGCTAAATGCAAACCAGAAGTTCCGGAATTCATTGCGACACAATGTCTTCCCCCAACAAATTTGGAAAATTCAGATTCAAATGCAGCGACCTCTGGACCTTGTGCCAGTGCACCAGAGAGCAAAACCCGATCAACCGCCGCTCTTTCTTCATCTCCAATAATTGGTTTTGCTGCTGGAATCATTCCATCTCCTATTTTGATTTTTAAAAACCTAGTTACCAATCTTAATTAACTTATCTTGAATTTCTTGATATTTATTTTGAGTCTTAGGGCACAAGTAAAAATCACCTTCACGCACTAGAGGGACTCCCGCTTCTCCTACCCAACCAATCCTCTTTGCAGGCACTCCTGCGACTAATGCGTAGTCTGGTACATCTTTAGTTACCACTGAGCCAGCTGCAACTAAACACCACTTACCTATTTTTACCGGCGCAACGCAAACACTTCTTGCTCCAATGCTTGCACCGTAATCAACTTCTACCCCAACTGCTTCCCAATCACTTGCATTTTTAATTGTTCCATCACTGTTAATTGCTCTGGGAAAATGATCATTAGTAAAAACTACTGCTGGTCCTACAAATACTCCTTCAGCTAACTTTGCTGGTTCATAGATCAAGGAATAGTTTTGTACTTTGCAATTATTTCCAAGTTTGACACCAGTTCCAATATAAACGCCGCGACCGATCACACAATTTTCCCCAATAATTGCTTTTTCTCTAATTTGTGCCAAATGCCAAATAGATGAACCTGCGCCAATTTGCGCAGAAGGGTCAATTTCTGAGGTGGGGGTGGATCTGTAAGCCGGGCTTGGATTCACCTGCCTAGCCTACCTTCCTCAATTTGAAAAGAGCGAATCCAAAGCTGATTTGAAATTCTGAAACTCCAAATCCTCGTTGATTAACTCCATCACCCATTTAATGCCATTTTCGGCAAATGAATTTTTCTTTCCTTCTATCTGGTGGAATTTGTTATTTAACACTTCAATATCTAATTTTGAAGCCAATCCGAAATTTCCAGTTTGAATTATCTCTATTGCTCTCGGTAATTCAGAAGAAAGTACTGGGATACCCATGAATGCATATTCATAAACTTTACTTGGAAAGCTTTCAATAAAAGCAGGTGTATTTTCTAACAAACTTAATCCAATCCAGGCACCTTTAGCTAATTCCCAAGATTTAGAAGGTGATAGTCGCCCATAAAAATTTACTTTTGCTCTTTTTTCTAAAGTAATTCGTTGATTTGCTTCAATCCAATTCTGCACATCCTTCTCTTCAGATTTAGCTACTGGTCCAACAAAATCAAATTGCCAATTTGGATTAGCTTTAGCAATTTCTAGCATTTGCCATAAGCCGCGAGATTTTCGAATGTCTCCTATATAAATAGCTCTTGGAGTAGTATCAAATTCAATTAAATTATTATTTCTGCTTAATTCATTATTTTTCCAAGATAAATATTTACTCGGCGTATTTTCCAGAAAAGGATAGTTGCGCAATACAAACCTATTGTTTGCATCAAAAGGTGGAAGTTGTTGATCCGCGACTGTGACAATATGAGCTTTCATCGAAGTATTGATTGCTAAGTTTGTAACAATTTTTGCTGCTGGCCGAAAAATAATTCCTTTCAGACCTTTACCCCAACTTCTATCATTTAATACCTTGGAATAGTTTTCATAGAAATCTGAAATTAAGATTAAATTATTTTTCTTTGCGGCTAGATAGGAAATTGGTAATAAATCTGGAGCTAAACAGTATATGGCTTTACTCTTAACTTTCCAAGGCAAAGTTAAATCTCTAATTAATCTTGCCATTGGAGATTTGCTATCACCTAAAGATAAATGTTCAATACCTGCCGGAGCATTACTGGAACTACCTGGCGAAATTACCTGAACATCATATCCATTATTTTTCAAGAAAATAGCAATTCTCTGTAATCTTGCATCCGAGACATTATGTATCGAACTAATGATTGTAATAGCTTTATTTGACATTTAATTATTGCCTGAAATTAAGATTAGACATCTTCTAATGCGGTAGGCAGTAAGCCAACTTTTAAGAATTTCAAATAATCTTCGACCAAGCCTTCGGGTTTGCCTTTTTGCAACATATTTCCCTTATGCATCCAGATAGCTGTATCACAAAGATCAATCACTGTTTGTAAAGCATGGGAAACAATAATTATGGTTCTGGCTTCTTTACAAAGTTCCCTCATTCTTTCAAAGGATTTTTCTTTAAAGGCAGCATCACCTGCGGATAATGCTTCATCTAAAAGTAAAATATCTGGTGTCATATTTACTGCAACACTAAATGCGACTCTTCCATACATGCCACTGGAATAAGTTCTTACCGGTAAATCTATAAAACCATCAGGGAGTGCAGCAAATTCAATAATGCTGTCTGTTTTATCTTCAATTTCTTCTCTAGTAAGACCTGCAGCAAGGCCACCTAAAATAATATTATCTCGACCTGATAATGCTGGATTAAATCCAACCCCAAGAGCTAGTAGAGTAGATATTTTTCCATTTACCAAAATTCTTCCAGAGGTTGGTGGCAAGATTCCAGCAATAGCTCTCATTAGAGTTGATTTACCTGCACCATTTGAGCCTACTATTCCCAGCACACTTCCATGTGGAACTTCCAGGGAAAGGTTTTTGACTGCCTCCACTGTTTTAGTTTTTATTTTCTGCCCTTTGGAAGCTCTCATAACTGCATTTTTAAGGGTTCTTTTTGATTCCAAATTTATTTTATAGGTAATAGAGAGTTCCTCTATTTTTACCGCTAATTTTGAATCAAGCATTTCCTGCTCTAAATCAGATTCTGACTGCAAAATCCCGCTCCCTTGATATAAAGAAATAACCACATCCCACTATGGAGAAAATTGCCCAGAAAATAGATCCATAAATTTCTAAATTATTTAGATTCATGCCATCGACCCAAACATCTGAGGTGGCTGCAATTGCAGGTCCTAAAGGATTTATTAAAAGTAAGTTGTAATGCCACCCTCGGAGCGTAGAAGGTAGCCATAGAACAGGGGAAAGGTATAACCAAATTCTAGTTACATATGCTAAAAATTTGTTTGTATCTCTAAAATAAACATTCATTACTGCAAAGCCAAGAGATAATCCGAAACCGGTTAAACCAACACAAATAATAATAAATGGTATCCATAAGAAATGCCAGGTTATAGGTGGTGTATGAGTTTTAGGATAAGCCAATTTAGCAATTACCACTACAACTATATAAACCGGCAATTCTGGTAGAAATTGTTGGAGAGCTTGTATTGAACTGGATAGTGGAAGTAAGGCCCTGGGAAATGCTTGATTCAAAATCAATCTTCCACCATTGGTAATTGAGGTTGCCCCTGCATTTATACAATTTTGAGCAAAATAAAAGGTAAATAGACCAATCAATATATGGGTCAAAGTAGTTAATCCAATTTTGTGAACCGCTGCCCCACCTTTTATTACCGATACTAATAGAAAATAAACTAACGCTAATAGCAGTGGATTTAATACCATCCAAACTCGCCCCAACTTTGCATCTAAATACTCTGCCTTGTCGGTAAATCTTGCCAATTCAAATGCAAACTCTCTGCGCTTCCAAAATTCCCTTAAATAATTAGTAAGAGGTGGAAGTTTTGCCTTATGAGGTTCAAAAATATGAAAAGTGCTTTCAAAACCTCCTGTGGATACCGATTTGGCTTTGGGCATGGGCTTAGTCTGCCATCTTTTTACCTGTGAATTGCACATCTTTCAATTAGGAACCAGAAAAAATTTGGAAAATTAACAAATATTTGCCTGTTGGCCACAATGGCTGTGGTCGGTTGCAAAATTTATTTAAAGTAATGGCAACTAGAAGAAAAATGAGAGGCAGATAAATGCTTAAAAACTTAAAAAATAGGAAAATACAAAAAATGAGCTCTATTGCTTTGCTATTAGCAGTTGGAGTGATGGCTACCACAATTGCTCAATCAAATGGTGCTTATGCAGCAATTTCAAAAACTAAGAATGTTAGCACCACAAAATCAGCCAAAGCGAAACCAGCAAGCAATAAAACAAGTGTGAAAAAAACTGGCATCAAAAAAACAGGAGTTAGAAAAGCGGCAAGCAAAAAAGTTGCGGCAGCGAAACCCACAGGTTTTGTTAAAAATTTATTGGCTAAAACTAGAGCAGCTGCAGCTCGAGCAGGTTTAATTCAACCAAACAATTCTCAACCAAAGAAAAAAGCAGGTAGACCTTCCAAAAACTCTACCAATCTAAAAACTAATAATTCTGCAACTCCTGCTGTAGCTCAAGTTGCGGAAATAACTCCAAATACAACTAAACCCGCAACTGCTCCGGTAAGTAACAAAAGTGCAAAATCATCACAATCTGGCAAAAACAAAATCTCAAAAGGTAAGAAAATCAAGAAGTCCCACCGATTAAGATCTGCACTAAAGTAATACTTAGGTAATAATTAGGAAAAATAGTAGTACTAGGCAAGAGGTAGTGTCACAAATTTAGTGAGATTACTTCTTGCCTTGCTTAAAAGTTCGTACTAGCGTTTATCTTATGAAAATCGAAATTCACCATAAAGATTCTATGCAAGTCGAAGGCTTGGCCGAAGATTTCAAGGAAATAATAGTTGATAAATTAAAAACTATGGAAAGATTTCAAGTACCTATCACTACCGTTAAGGTAGAGGTAGTTCGTGAGAGTAATCCCCGATTTGGGAAAAATAATCATAATGTAACTTTAATTACTCACGGCTCCGGTCCATTTATTAAAAGTGAAGGATCAGGAAAATCAAATTTAAAAGCTTTTGATCAGGCGATAGCTGGATTTGAACTTCAGTTAAGAAAAATTCATGAAAAGAAATCTGATGTAGAACACAAAAAGATTCACCCAGCGGAGTAAATAAAAGCAAATATAGCAATTCTGATAGTAGTAGGCTTGTTGTATGTCCTTTGGAGTTAAGGTATATCACGGTTTTCTCAATGGTTGGTGGATGTTTTACTCTACTTTTTGGGCGCTCACTCTGGGATTTGTAATTTCTGGATTTATCCAAGCTTTTGGGAAAAAAGAAAAAATAGTTCAAAAACTAGGTGATGATTCTTTATTATCCATAATGCGAGCCTTATTTTTTGGGTTTCTTAGCTCTTCCTGCTCCTATGCCGCTAGTGCACTTACTAGATCTCTAATTAGAAAAGGGGCAAATTCAACTGCTGCTTTTGCATTTATGTTTGCTTCTACTAATTTAGTAATTGAAATTGGAATTGTTTTATGGAAGCTATTAGGTTGGCAATTTGCTCTGGCAGAATTAATTGGAGGAGTAGTTATGGTCTTACTTCTAAAATCTATGGCTCCTTATATATTTAGATTTAATTTGCTTGCTGAAGATGAATCGGAAGAAAATTTGTCTGGGGTACCTACCTTAAGAGACGCCGCAAATTACACTCTAGGTGATATCAAAATGATTCGTAAAGAATTGCTTTGGGGATTCTTAATTGCGGGCTTAATTAGCACTCTTATTCCAATAAGCTTTTTCCACAATCTATTTTTAGTAAATGCTGGCTTTTGGGGAATAGTAGAAAATATCTTATTAGCGCCATTTATAGCAATCATTAGTTTTGTTTGTTCAGTTGGAAATATCCCGTTTGCTGCCAGCTTATGGAATTCTGGAATCTCCTTTGGTGGGGCAATTTCCTTTATATATGCCGATTTAATTTCTTTTCCTTTACTGATGATTTATAGGAAATATTTTGGAAAAGAGAATTTTTGGAAAATTTTGGCAACTTTTTGGCTAGTTATGAGTTTGGGAGGCTTTACTACTGAAGGTATTTTTCGATTATTTTCCTTGATTCCTGATTCTCATAAAATTGGGTTTACAAATGAAAGTTTTGGATGGAATCTAGATACAGTGTTAAATTTGCTTTCAGTTTTATTACTTATTGGCGTTATTTACTTGGCAAAAAACAAAGTCTCTACCGAGGCTGATTTATTTGCAATTGACCCGATTTGTTCCATGCAGGTTCGAAAGAAAGATGCCCCAGCAAGATATAACGTGGGAAATGTTACCTATTATTTTTGCATGGAAGATTGTATGCAAAAATTTAAAGATTCTTTAGAGCAGTCACAGTCTTAGTTAAAGATTCCTTTGCATCTCCAAATAATAAAGTTGTCTTAGGATCATAAAGCAAATCATTTTCAATTCCAGCAAATCCAGGTCTCATTGACCTCTTTAGGAAAATAATATTTCCGGCAGATTGCACATCTAAAATAGGCATTCCAAATATCGGGCAACCTGGAGTATTTTTTGCAGCTGGATTTACTACATCATTTGCGCCAACTACAAGTACTACATCTGTTTGTGGAAAGGTTGGATTTATTTCTTCCATCTCAACTAATTGCTCATAGGGAACATTAGCTTCTGCTAAAAGTACATTCATGTGGCCAGGCATTCGTCCTGCAACTGGATGAATTCCATAAGCAACATCTATACCTTTTGCTGCTAGCAAATCTGCTAATTCTCTAACTGTGTGTTGTGCTTGTGCCACTGCTAAACCAAAACCAGGAACAATAACCACTCTGCTGGCATAACCTAACAAAATTGCAACATCCTCAGGTGATCCTGATTTAACTGGTTTTACTTCACCACTTCCTTGTACTTCTTGTGCTTTTGCGGTGAAAGCTCCAAACAAAGTTCCAAATAGGGATCTACCCATTGCTGCGGCCATCAATCTAGTCAATATAGTTCCCGAAGCTCCCACTAAAGTTCCGGCAACAATTAACAGAGTTGCTCCTAATACATAACCACTGGCAGCAACAGTTAAACCAGTAAATGCATTAAGTAAAGAGATAACAATTGGAACATCTGCACCGCCAACTGGCAGCACAAATAAAACTCCAAATAATAAAGAAGCAATTCCCATAACTATTAATGGAGCTGCACCTTTTGCTGCAATCACCCAGGTAGCGGTTCCAATTACTGCTGCCAATGTAGCGGCAATTAAAAATCTTCCAGCGGGCAATAACACTGGTCGAGTAGTCATCAATTCCTGTAACTTCAAGAAAGTAAGTACAGAACCGGCAAAAGATACTGAACCAACAACTACTGTAAATACAGTTGCAATTACATCTGCAGTTGATGCATTTGAACCTAACCTTAAATATTCAACTGTCGATACTAATGCTGCTGCTCCGCCACCAACTCCATTAAATAAAGCCACCATCTGCGGCATGGCGGTCATTTGTATTTTTCTAGCAGCGGGCACTCCTACTAAAACTCCCAGACCTAATGCAATTAGAATCCACCAAATATGTTGAAAAGATTTCTCCCCATTTTGATGCGGTGCAAAAAATACTATTAAGGTTGCAAATGTTGCCCCAAATGCACCAATGAGATTTCCTCTGCGAGCTGATTTTGGTGATGATAATCCTTTGAGAGCAAGGACAAATGCAATAGAAACTAGTAATCCAAGAAAATCATAGAGATTGCGGTTCATGCCTTACCTCCAACAACCTCTGTATTATTTTTAGTTTCCTTCTTCTTACCTTTGAACATCTCGAGCATGCGATCAGTTACTACAAAACCGCCAACCATATTAATGGTGGCTAGAAATACTGCCACTATTGCCAAAACTAATTCCAAATTATTACTGGCATTACTAGCAACTTGAATTGCGCCAATCAAAATAATTCCATGTATTGCATTTGCACCAGACATAAGCGGGGTGTGCAAAGTAGTGGAAACTTTAGAAACAACCTCAAATCCTACAAATACCGCTAAAACAAAAATAGATAGTAACGCCATTCCATTACTCATTGCTTAACCTTTCACTCGGATTTCACCGTTGTGGGCCAATACCGCGCCTGCCAATATTTCATCCTCTAAATTTACAAAAATCTGACCATCTGGTTTGCCCTCTTTAGGAGTACTCATCAAAGTAAGTAAGTTAAAAATATTTCGGGAAAAGAGTAAAGATGCATGATAGGGAATTTGACTTGGAATATCTTTTCCACCCCAAATTTTAATTCCATTTTCTGTAGTAATAGTTTCTCCGGCAACGCTACCTTCCACATTTCCACCAGATTCAGCTGCTATATCAATAATTACAGAGCCGGATTTCATGTCAGATAACATTTCTTTAGTTACTAATCTTGGTGCAGTTCTACCTGGAACCGCAGCAGTAGTAATTAAAACATCAGCCACAGTTATATAAGGTTTTAGTAACTCTCTTTGTTTCGCCGCTCTATCTTCACTCATTTCACGAGCGTAGCCCCCTTGGCCTTCTAGAGTTTCTAATTCCAAATTAATAAATTTTGCTCCCATTGATTTAACTTCATCAGCCGAGGATGGTCTTACATCATATGCACTTACTACAGCTCCTAATCTCTTGGCGGTGGCAATTGCTTGTAACCCAGCCACACCTGCGCCCAGCACCAAAACTTGTGCTGGAGTTACAGTTCCAGCCGCTGTCATTAATAGTGGAAAAAATCTAGGAGATAACTCTGCGCCAATTAGAGATGCTCTATACCCTGCACATAATGCTTGGGAAGTGAGAGCATCCATAGATTGAGCCCGAGAAATTCTAGGTATCATTTCTAGTGATATTGCAGTTGCCCCAACTTCGTTTAATTCCTTCACTTTATCAATTTGATTAGAGGGCGAGAGAAATGAAATTGTAATTGCACCTTTTTTTAATTTTGCAATATTTCTTGAATCTAGCGGATTTACACTAATAACTATCTCTGCTTGAGAAATAGCATTTGAATCTTGATTGGGATCAATTATCTTGGCATTGGCATTTAAATACTCTTGATCAGAAAAACCTGCTAATTTTCCAGCATTTTTTTCTACATTTACTTCATGACCTAATCTTTGGTATTTACTTATCAGCTCTGGGCTAAGTGCAGTCCTCTTCTCTCCAGCTTTACTTTCAGCTACACAATAAATCAGCATTTAGAATTCCAATCTTCCTTCTAGTTCACCGGTAATGAGTAAATATAGTATGGC
>OMHY01000070.1 GCA_900298985.1 Streptomycetaceae bacterium | reverse complement strand
ATTCATTTCAAAGATTTGCTTGGTTTTTTTATGGCACTTACCGCTGGTTTTGGAGTGGCTTTTTATTTAAATGCCGCTCGGTTAGAAATGAGGCGCAAGGAATATCAATTAGAGGTCCCGGCAACTGCATATTTAATCTCTTCAATTTGCTTAATTCCATTTGCTTGGGGGCACAGTTTTCATTGGATTTTTAGTTTGCGTGGAATATTGGTTGCTTTATTTCTAGGTTTAGTTTCCATGGCATTTGCAAATTCATTTCAAACTTTAGGATTGCAACATGCTTCAACTGGACCGGTTGCAACTTTGCAATTAGCAGATCCTTTAACTGCAACTATTTTGGGAGTGACTTTATTAAGTGAACCTTTTACTTGGACCGCTGGTATTGGAATTGTGATTGTAAGCGTCGCTCTAATTTGGCAAAGCAAAGCTCAAGCTCTAAATTAGATCCGAATTTGGAATAGACCGGCATTTTTATTTGTTATATAATTAGTTGAAAGTTAAATTAAACCTTGGAAGAGAGTTAAATGCCAGCTGTAACAGTTCCAGATATAACAATATTGCCTCGAGTATTTTCCAAACCTGGTGCAAGAACAAGAACTGTTAAATCAATTACTACCGCACCTCAAGGCTATGAAGGAGAAGGCTTTCCAGTTCGCCGTGCATTTGCCGGTGTCCCTCTAACTGATTTAGATCCATTTATTCATTTAGATCAAATGGGCGAAGTGGAATATGCACCTGGTGAACCAAAAGGAACTCCTTGGCATCCACACCGCGGCTTTGAAACTGTTACTTACATTATTGATGGAATATTTGATCACAAAGATAGCAATGGTGGCGGTGGAACTATCACCAATGGAGATACGCAATGGATGACAGCAGGCGCCGGAATATTGCACATTGAAACTCCCCCTGAGCATTTAGTTGTTTCCGGCGGACTCTTTCATGGTTTTCAACTTTGGGTCAATTTACCCGCGTCAAAAAAATGGTCTCCGCCTGCATATCAAGATTTAAGAGCGAGTGAAGTAAAACTCCTTGCATCTCATGATGGTGGAGCGTTAATCAGAATAATTGCGGGAGAAGTTGATGGACATAAAGGTCCTGGTTCTACTCAAACTCCAATAACTTTAGTGCACGCAACAATTCAACCTGGTGCACAATTAAATTTACCTTGGAATCCAAATTACAATGCTTTGGTTTATACCTTGTCTGGAAATGGATATATGGGTACTCAATTAAATCCAGTACAAATGGGTCAATTAACAGTCTTTGGTGATGGTGATGAATTATTAATTCGTGCCGCTGATTCACAAGAATCCCGCTCCCCTTATTTAGATGTTTTTATTTTAGGAGGAGAACCAATCAAAGAACCTGTGGCTTGGATGGGTCCATTTGTAATGAACAGTAAAAGAGAAGTTTTGCAAGCATTTGAAGATTTTCAAAATGGGTTATTAGGAAAAATTCCAGCAACTAATCACAAGCTAAATAGAAGTAGCGAAGATGGTTCACACAAATTAGGTAGCACGAAAACTTCTCAGGAAATTCATAATATTCATCACACTCCGCAAGATATTCAAGAGAATTGAATAGAATTAAATAGAATTGATAAGATTTTCTCGGTGTGACGGGAAGTCTGGTCGTCGATCTATTATTATTTTGTTGGAAAGGCGACAATGCAACATACAACTAAAAACACTTCTCTTGCTATGCTCACTCTTGGTGCCTTGGGAGTTGTTTTTGGAGACATCGGAACCAGTCCAATCTATGCTCTTCGTCAATCTTTAGATACATCTGGCACGAGTGTTTATGATATTTACGGTGTTATATCCTTAATTTTCTGGTCACTAATGTTGGTAGTTTCCGTTAAATACTTATCATTTGTTCTGCGTGCAGACAATAATGGAGAAGGTGGAATACTTTCCTTATTTGCACTACTTCCTCATAAAATGAGAAATGCAGATAAAGGTTTTAACTATTATTTTATTATTGCTTTAATGCTAGGTACGGCACTTTTAGTAGCTGATGGAATGTTAACTCCCGCTATTTCAGTTTTATCTGCAACCGAAGGTGTGGAGGCAATAGACAATAGTTTTGCGCACTTCACGGTTCCTCTAACTGTGGCAATTCTTACTATTTTATTTGCAGTACAGTTTAAAGGTACTAATGCAATTGGAAAGATTTTTGGTCCTATAATTTTGATCTGGTTTTTAACTATCGGTTATTTTGGCTATATACATTTACAACATAGACCTCAGGTGTTGAAAGCACTTCTTCCCACTTACGCCCTTGAATATATAGGCCATCATAAATTACACACTTTTATTATCCTCTCTTCGGTAATTCTGGCTATTACGGGTGCTGAGGCACTTTATGCAGATTTAGGTCATTTTGGTAAACGACCAATTAGAATTAGTTGGTTTGTAATAGTTGCTCCCTGTTTAGTGCTAAATTATTTTGGGCAAGCTGTGATTGCAATTGATAATCCTGGTACTAATGTAAATCTATTTTTTGCCACAGCGCAGACAAAGGGAGAGAAAATCTACTTAGTAATAATAGCCACTATGGCTACGATTATTGCATCTCAAGCACTCATAACTGGTGTCGCCTCTTTAGCAAGGCAAGCGATTCGCTTAGGACTATTGCCCAGAATGAAAATTGTTCACACTAGTTCTACTGTATTTGGACAAATATATGTTCCAGTAATTAATTTAATCATAGGATTAGGATCAATATTCTTAGTTATAAATTTTAGGGCTTCTAGCGCTCTGGCAAATGCTTACTCATTTGCAATATCCACTACTATGCTAATGACCACTTTAGCCTTTGGTTATGTTGCCGTAGAGAAATTAAAATGGGACAAGAGATTACTTTATATAGTAATTCCAGGATTACTTATAATAGATTTATCATTTTTCCTAGCTACTGTTACAAAAATATTCAAAGGTGCTTGGTTGCCATTATTAATTGGTCTTTTAATTACTTATCTGATGTGGGCGTGGAGAACTGGTCAAAGAGCCCTAGAAGCGGCAACAAAGGAGCAAATTCTAACTTGGGAAGACATCGAGCGTTTAATTAGTAAAAAGAAAATTGCAATAATTGAAGAAACTGGAGTCTACTTATCAACATCAGCTTTGAAAGTTCCTCAAGCCTTATCTTCTCAAATCAATAATTTACATTCTTGCCCTAGTCAGATTCTTATTGTTACTGTGGTTCAGGGAGATGTACCTTACGTTACCTCTGAGCCAAGAGTTAAAATCATAAGTGATAAAGTTCGCCAACTTTATATCTGGGGCGGATATATGCAGGACGTTGATGTACCAAAAGCAATTACAAATTATGTTATGACTTTTTCAGAAGAGGCTAAGTGCACTTATTATCTTGCAGATCGAAAAATAGTAGAATCTTCCGCAGGTAAATTACGTGGGCTCACAGAAAAAACTTTTGCTTTTCTCCATAGAAATTCGGCTACTGCATCTTCCTATTTTGGATTACCAGAGAATAGAGTTATTACACTTGGAACCCAGATGGACTTGTAATTTTCAGAACCGCAAAAGAAGCTAAAATACAAAGCGCGCTTGCAATATAAAAAGATATTGAATAATCCCCAAACTTAACTCGCAAAACTGCTGCACCTATGGCAGCTACAGATGCACCAATTTGATGGCCACTAAATACCCATCCATAAACAACTGTAGCCTTATCGGGACCAACTACATTTCTACAAAGATTAATAGTTGGTGGCACAGTTGCAACCCAATCTAAACCATAGAAAATTACAAAGACCAATGTAGATGGATGAACAGTGGAAAAAAGAATTGATGGCAAAAGTAATAGTGAGATTCCGCGCAACAAATAATATGCAAATAATAGTTTTCTGGAATCAACTCGATCAGTTAAATATCCAGAGGCTAAAGTACCCACAACATCAAATACTCCAACCAAAGCAAGCAAGGAACTTGCTACAACTTCATTCATTCCATGATCATGTGCAGCTGGAATAAAATGAGTTCCGATCAATCCATTAGTTGATAGCCCACAAACAAAAAAAGTAGCGAAAAGCAGCCAGAAATTAAGTTTTCTAGAACTTTTTTGAAGAACTCTGATTGCAGTTTTAGCATATGGTTCAATATTTTTTTCCGGTTGTTTCCAATCCTGATTTGCTCCATAAGGCTTAACTCCTAAATCTTGTGGAGCTTCCGCTAATCCCCACCAAATTAATGGAATTGCTAACGCTGCTGCTACCGCAATTGTTATAGAAACACTTTTCCAACCATGATTCATCGCCAAAGTAGAAAGCCCCGGTAAGAAAATCAATTGTCCAGTGGCGGCGGCAGCGGTGAGAGCACCTACAACAATTCCTCTTTTTTTAACAAACCATCTGTTGGCAATAGTTGCTGCAAAGACTAATGCCATAGATCCAGTCCCAATTCCAACTATCACTCCCCAAAGCAACAAGAAATGCCAAGGCTTAGTCATAAAGATTGTAAGGAGCGCTCCAATACTTACAGTTCCAAGTGCAGCCATGACTACTTTTCTTACTGTAAATCTTTCCATTAAAGCTGCAGTAAACGGAGCGGTTAATCCATACAAAATAATATTTACTGATATCGCAAGAGAGATTTGAGAACGTGACCATTTAAAAGATTCTTCTAAAGGCACAATTAATACTGAAGGTGCGGACCTATAACCTGCAGCTGCAACCAAAGTTAGCCAAGTAATTCCCGCTGCGATCCATGCTGGATGAATCCGCCGATTTTTCATATTGAGAAAACTATCACGGCTATCCAAATACTTTTACTCTTTATTCGCCTTTTTCTTTCTTTTGATATCAATAATCAAGCTGATTGCGGTGAATATAAATAAGACCAGAATTACCCCAATCACTATTTTATAAACCTCTGCAGGTGCATTTTGCGCAGCAATAAGAATATAAGCCTGCGGAGTAACAAATGAAACCGCTGCCCCTACCGCCCATTTGCGGGCTAACTTCATATCTTTTGCTATTAACGCAATCACCATTCGGGCACTTGTAATACCGTAGGTATAAGAGGTAATAGCATCAATAACTGCAAAGATCCAAGGGTTTACTCCATATTTGGAAAGACCTTTCCAAACTACAATAGTTGCCACAATGGTGTAAATGAAAATAGAACCAGTCCATAAGCGCTCCCAAAACTTCTGGCGCTTGGTAAGTTTATACTTTAGATTAAACATATAGAGCCCCCCGTCAGGATTGAACTGACGACCTTCCGCTTACAAGGCGGATGCTCTACCACTGAGCTAGGGAGGCGTAACCTGCTAAAAATACCAATAAATTAGGGAAAACCAAAACCCAACTGCTGATTTTTAAGCGATTCAATCTTTATACTTTCACTAATCACTTGGAGAGGATTTACAGATGAAATCTAATACAAAAACTATCTATTCATTGGCGGCACTTGTTGCTTGGGTAGGAACTTTACTTTCATTAATCGCTACCGCTTTCAACATCTCACCATCCAAAGATGTATACCCTCATTTATTTGGAACATATCCAAGTGGCGCAATTTCCATAATCCCCAGGACTTTTGATTGGCTTTGTTATTTTACCGAGTGGTCAAATATTGCAATGGCAATTTCATTTACCTTAATCGCCCGCAATGGATTTACAAACAAGAACCGTGATAAATTTATTCATCATATTTCACTTGTTATGATGACTGTAACTCTAATAGTTAATTAGTTTCTCTTGGCATCTAAGGAGCATCCACAAGGTATAAACGTGATCTCTAATTTACTAGAGCATTATTTAACTCCACTGGTCGGTATTTTGCTTTTTATTTTTATATATCCACGTAAAGAGTGGAAATTCAAAACTACTTCCGAAGTATTTTATGTAGCGATCGCATATATTGCACTTACATTTATTAAAGGTGCGATTACCCACCGCTATCCATATGGTTTTATGGATGTAGTGCAATATGGTTACATTAAAGTATTAATTACTACTGTTTTTATTCTCATTTTTGCCTGGATACTAGGGTTGATATTCTTTGGTATAGACAAAGTATTGCCCGGTAAAAAATAGGATTCAGACAAATCTATTAAAACCAGATAGGTTACTCCCATGCGATTGGGAGTACTGGATGTGGGATCTAACACCATTCATCTACAGGTAGTAGATACTCATTATGGCGCTAGACCTATTCCAACTTTTAACTACAAAGAAGAGTTGCGGTTAACTCAATATCTTTTGCCCAATAACCATATCTCACCAGATGGCATCAATGCTTTAGATAGCAGTATCAAGAGATGTTTAGCTCAAGCAAATACCGCCGGGACTGAGGAACTACTACCCTTTGCTACCTCTGCACTTAGAGAAGCTTCCAATGGCAAAGAAATAATTGATTTTGTTAATAAACAAAATGAAATTGACCTACAAGTACTTTCCGGTGAAGAAGAAGCCAAACTTACATTTCTAGCTGCACGTAGATGGTTTGGTTGGTCTGCTGGAAGATTGTTAATGATTGATATTGGAGGCGGTTCACTTGAATTCGCAGTGGGGATTGATGAAAGCCCTGAAATATCCATCTCTCTACCATTAGGCGCAGGCAGGCTAACTCAAAACTTTCTCGAAGGTGATCCTTTCACTACTAAATCTATTAGAAATTTAAGAGATCATATTGAAAACCAACTTGAGGCAGTTTTGTCTCCGATGGTGCATCATGAAGCGGCTGATAGAGCAATTGGAACTAGTAAAACTTTGCGAACACTCGCGAGATTATGTGGAGATTTTTTTAATACTAATAGCAAGATTATTGAAATTGATGCGCTTAGAAAAGTTGTAGGAAAACTCTCTGATATGAATTTAGAGGAGAGAGCAAAACTTCCGGGAGTTTCAAACAATAGAGCTACTCAAATTGTTGCCGGGGCATTTGTTGCGGAAAGCGTAATGCGAAATTTAGATATTGAAAAAGTGGAGATTTGCCCTTGGGCACTTCGAGAAGGATTAATTTTGCGTTTTATGGACTGGTCAGAAAAATAATTAGATTTTAGGTACTGGTAAATAATCTACTTGGATTATTTCTTTTTTATAAGAGGTTAATACCCAAGCATCACCCGGTTCTAAATTTTGATTTGGTATTTTTAAATCACTTTTCTTTAAGAGTTTTTTAAGGGCAATAGGCAGTATTGGATTATGACTGCAAATAACTATTGGTAACTCTATAACTACAGATTCTTTACTTAAATCTTTGAATTTTTCTAAAGTCTTTTCTTCATTTTTATTAAATTTGTATTCACTTAAATCTCGATCCACTTTAACTTTGATAGATAATTTTTCTCCCAAAGGAATAACAGTGTTTAAACATCTCACCGCATCAGAGGTGAAAATTTGATCCGGTGCAAAAGGTGCTAGTTGATTTGCCAATGCATGAGATTGGTTGTCACCCAGTGGAGCTAAAGGTCTATCTTCATCTTCACCGGTCCACTCACTTCGCGATATAGCTTTAGCATGACGCAACAAAATCAAGGTAGAGGTTTCTGGTGGCAGGGCGCGGAATTTTTCTAATATTCGCTGATCACTTTCACGAGTTAATTTTTGCTTTGCATCTTTGGCAGATAACCAAAGTATTTCATCTACCTCTTCATTAGCTATAAAATCAGAAATCGGTGAAATTGCCCGAGCCGACCAGTAATGTACTTGTTTTAAACCGGTTGCCACCTGATATTCCACGTGACCTAAATAGCGGCCGAACCTCGTTTTAATATTAGTTTCTTCAAGTATTTCTCTGAAGGCCGCTTGAATTAAGGATTCTCCTAGATCAACTTTTCCTTTTGGCAAAGTCCAATCGTTATATCGGGGACGATGAATGAGTGCGATTTCTAATTCACGTGAGCCATTAATTCTCCAAAGCACACCACCTGCTGCCAAAATAATTTGATCAGACATTTACACTCTCGCCTTATACCAATTGATTACTTGCTCATGAAATGGCAATTGGGCTTTTCCTTCAAAAATTTGATTTTTCTTTTCCCATTCACCTTCCGTATTCATTTCCCAACAGGGAGTGTTTACTGAAAGATAGGTATCAATTGCTCTTATCAGCAATCTTTTTTGATCATTTTGTTCAACCTTTACCATGGTCTCTACCCTGCGATCTAAATTTCGATGCATCAAATCAGCGCTACCTATCCAAACCTCTTCTTCACCACCATTAATAAAATGAAAAATTCGAGAGTGTTCTAAAAATCTTCCTAATACTGAGATAACTTTTATGTTTTCTGATAAACCGGCTACACCGGCACGAAGCGCGCAAATTCCACGGACTATTAATTCTACTTTTACTCCTGCGTTGGAGGCGCGGTATAAAGCATCAATAAATTCCTCATCCATTATAGAATTTAATTTAAATCTAATTCCACTTGGCTTGCCTGCTTGATGATTACTAATTTCTCTTTCAATTTTAGAAAGTAAACCAGAACGCAATGTTTTGGGTGCTACCAGCAAGCGATTGAAATTGGTTTGAGGTGCTAATCCAGATAGTTGATTAAATAATCTATTTACATCTTCCCCTAAAATTGGATCTGAACTAAGTATTCCAAAATCTTCATAAATTCGAGCAGTTTTAGGATTGTAATTTCCAGTTCCGATATGCACATATCTTTTAATTTGATTTTCTTCTTGTCGAACAATTAAAGATAATTTAGCGTGGGTTTTAAAACCTACTAATCCATAAACCACATGTGCACCAGCATCTTCCAACTTTCTAGCCCACTGCACATTTGCCTGTTCATCAAACCTGGCTCTAATTTCCACTACCGCTAAAACTTGTTTACCAGCTTGGGCTGCTTCAATTAATGCTTGTACTACTGGGGAATCACCACTGGTGCGATAAAGCGTTTGTTTTATAGCTAAAACTGAGGGGTCAATTGCTGCACTCTTAATAAAGCGCACCACAGAAGAGGTGAAAGATTCATAGGGATGATGGAGTAAAACTTCCCTGCGAGCAATAGCTTTAAAAAACTCTTCCGTAGATTCATTATCTACATCCCGTAAATCCCATGGAATTTGGCCACGCAAAGTTTCATATTTCAACTCTGGTCTATTTAATTCAACTAATGTATTTAAACCAGTGAAATCAAGTGGACCGTCATAAGAGATAACATCTACTTCTCCAACACCAACTTCTTGCATCAGCGTTACTAAAAGTTCAGGTTCAATTCCAGTTTCCACTTCTAGCCGGACCGGAGATCCAAATTTACGTCTCAATAGCTCCTGTTCCATTGAAGCTAACAGATCATCAGAATCTTCCTCTTCAATTTCGAGATCAGCATTTCGAGTTAGCCGGAAATAATAAGAGTTCTTAATTTCCATCCCGGGGAACAACTCTTGAACATGTGCACTTATGATTTCCTCAAGAGAAATAAATTTGCTCAGATTGCTATCAGTAACTTCCACATACCTATCAAGATTTGAAGGCACTTTGACTCGGGCAAAAAATTCGGCACCAGTTTCTTTATTTATAACTGTTACTGCTAAATTTAAAGAGAGCCCGGAAATATAAGGAAAAGGATGGGAAGGGTCAACCGCAAGCGGGGTTAGCACTGGGAAAATTTGTTCTTGGAATACTTTTTGCATTCCATTTTTTTCTTCCGCAGTTAACAAATCCCAGTGAGTAATTTCAATATTTGATAACTTCAATGCTGGCAAAATTTCATCATGAAACAATTTACTCTGTCTTTTTACTAATGATTCTACTTTTTGAGAAAGTGCAACTATTAATTCTTGTGGGGTATAACCTGCAGTATTTGATTTAGTTACACCGTTTTCTAATTTTCTTTTTAATGTTGCTACTCTAATCATATAAAAATCATCTAAATTAGAGGAAAAGATTGAAAGAAATCTACATCTTTCTAGAAGAGGAACTGATTTATCTTCTGCTAACTCTAAAACTCTTTGATTAAATGAAAGCCAACTTAGTTCTCGATCAATTAAGACCTCTCTCGGCAACCTATTATCTAGGATGCTGTTAGAAGTACTCATGGGGAAATCCTGCTCTATCTTGGTTAACTTAAATCTCCTATTAGGTTAACTAATGGTAACGGTTTAACTATTGGACTGGCTATTTCGCATTTGGAATATACCGTACAAAGCTATAGCTGTAGCCACACTTGCATTCAAAGATTCAGCACTACCGCTCATAGGAATGGAAACAATCAAGTCACATTTTTCCCGAGCAAGTCTGGAAATTCCTTTTCCTTCACTTCCCACAATTAGATAAAGGTTTTCTTGAGCTAGAGAAAACTTTGGTAATTCTTCTTTGCCATCCATATCTAAACCCACTACAAAGAAATTGGATTTTTTTGCCTGCTCAATTGAACGAACCAAATTCACTACTTGTGCAATCTTTACTTTTGCAGCAAGTCCAGCAGAGGATTTCCAAACTGCACCAGAAACATCAGCGCTTCTTCGCTCTGGAATTACTACTCCATCAACACCAAAAGCGGCAGCACTTCTAATAATTGCACCCAAATTATGTTGATCTGTAATTCCATCTAATCCTAAAATTAATTTTTGCTCTTTTTTAAAATTCAATAAATTATCAAATTGAGCATATTTATAAGGGGCAATTTTTAAAGCTATCCCCTGATTTTCTTTACTAGAAACTAGATCATCTACTTTACTTCTAGGATATTCCTTAATTGCGATATTTGCTTTTCGAGCAATACTCAAGGCTTCATTTATTCTTTGATCTATTTCAACTTTGCTAGCGATTAGTAACTCTTGTACTTCTAATTTCGCCCGTAGTGCTTCTACTACTGCATTTCTTCCAATAATATATTCCGACATTAATTTTGTATCCATCTAACTCCATTTGGAGTATCTTCTATTGTGATTCCTAAATTAGCTAGCTTGTCTCTTATTTCATCACTAGTGACAAAATCTTTTCTTTCCCGTGCAGCTTTTCTTTCCGCTATAGCTAGCTTAACTAATCCCGATAATGTTTCTTGATTTCTAGCATCGGATTTAGTTGCGGTAAAAGGATCTACTCCTAAAATTCGAAGTGCTGACCTAATTGCATTTGCTCTAATTTGTAACTCAGTTTTATTGCTTTCTTGCAGCGCCACATTTCCTAATCTCAAATCTTCATAAATAGTAGCGATTGCTTCTGGAACAGCTAAATCATTATTCATTGCCGAACTAAACTCTGCGCTCAATTGATTATCAGAAATATTCTCAAGAATTTCCTTTGCTCGATTTAAAAAGTTTTCTAATCTTGTAAATGCAACTGCTGATTCTTGAAGTGCATTTGGGGAAAACTCCAACATAGATCTGTAATGGGCACTTCCTAAATACCAACGTAATTCAATTGGTCTAACTTGCTTTATTAATTCCGTAACCTGCATAGTATTGCCCAAAGATTTACTCATTTTCTCGCCACTTTGAGTTACCCAAGCATTGTGCATCCATCTTTTGGCAAAACCGTAACCAGCAGCTTCTGATTGTGCAATTTCATTTTCGTGGTGTGGAAAAATTAGATCTAATCCTCCACCATGAATATCAAAACTTTCTCCTAAATAAGCGAATGCCATTGCGGAACACTCTAAATGCCATCCAGGTCTGCCAGGTCCCCAAGGGGTTGGCCATGAAGGTTCTCCAGGTTTTGCACCTTTCCAAAGAGCAAAATCTCTTACATCTTTTTTAAATCTATCATCTGCATCCGCTGCGCTTTGTAAGTCATCAATATTTTGTCTAGACAAAGTTAAATAAGAATCTAAAGAACGCACACTTAAATAGACATCACCATTTCCCGGAGCATAGGCTTTGCAATTTTCTATTAATTTTTCCATTAACTCAATCATTTGAGTTATGTGTCCAGTGGCTCTAGGTTCATAAGTTGGTGGTAAAACATTTAGTAATTGATAAGCGTTGGTGAATTCTCTTTCATATTTGTAAGCTAATTCAAACCATTCTAATTTTTCTACCACTGCTTTGTTTAAAATCTTGTCATCAATGTCTGTCACATTTCTAACCAAGGAAACTTTATAACCTAATTCATTTAACCAACGACGCAAAATATCAAAATTAACTGCGCTTCTCACATGCCCAATATGAGGAGACGATTGCACGGTTGGGCCGCAAAGATAAATTGAAACTTGATTATTCTTGATTGGAATAAATTTACTTATTTCGCGAGCGCGCGTGTCATAAAGCATTAAGTCATTTAATGGTGCACTCATTGAATTATTTTATAGCCCTTCATAGGAAACATTAGCCACCGCAATAGCACTAATTCCACCACCATTGCCAGTCAAACCAAGACCATCAGTGGTAGTTGCGGTAACAGTTACTGGAATTTGGTTCAAAATACTGCTAATTCGAGCGGCTATTTCTCCACGTCGATTTGAAATTTTAGGTTTATTGCAAATAATTTGCACCGATACATTAACAACTTTAAATCCTGAGTTTTTAGCTCGAGAATGACATTCCTGAAGTAAAGATTCCCCACTAGCTCCAATATATTGTGGTTGATCCACTCCAAAATTTGAGCCCAAATCCCCCAAATCACAAGCGGAAAATATGGCATCACAGATTGCATGCAAAGCTACATCTGCATCGGAATGTCCATCCAGTCCAGTTTCATTTTCCCAATACAAACCACCTAGCCAAAGTTTTCGATCCGGGTCTTTGGAAAATGCATGGGTATCACTCCCAATCCCAACTTTATAATTAACCCCTATGTGATCTTGCTGCGAAATATTTTGAGCTCTCTTTATATCTGCTGGGTAAGTTATTTTAAAAGCATTTTCTTCACCCACAACTATTTCAACTTTATATCCCGCTAATTCTGCCAACATAGCATCATCAGTTCCTAATATTTTTTTCTTTATGGCTTTTTGGTGGCTGTTTAAAATTACTTTTTTACTAAAACCTTGAGGGGTTTGAGCAATTACTAGTTTGTCACGTTTTGGGGTTTTCTTAATATAATTGTCTTCATTTAGAATTTTTATAGTATCAGTAACATTTAAAGTAGGAACTACTGCTTGCGCACCGAATTCTAACTTCTCAATAACTTTGTATGCTAATTCTGTACTAGCAAAGGCGCGAGCGCAATCATGAATCAAAACATATTCAATATCTGGTGCTAAAAATTGCAATGCATTATAAATACTTAATTGTCTATTGGAACCACCAGGAACTAGTTCTACACTTTCACCCAATAATTTTTGAAAATCTTCAATGTAACCTTCTGGATAAGTAACTAGGATTTGATTTGCTATCGGGCTCATTTTTTGAAATGAAATTTCTAAAAGTGTTAATCCCATTACTTGAGCGAGTGCTTTAGGTTTTCCTGCATTAAGTCTTTCACCCAAACCAGCAGCGGTAATAATGACTGCAACTTTGCTAGTTGAAGTCATGAATACCTACTTAGAGAGATTTGAAATAATAAAAATTAGGAAGCTAGAACTTCATCCAAAGTTGTACTAGCTCGATCTTCATCAGTATTTTCAGCAAGAGCTAATTCAGAAACCAAGATTTGCTTAGCTTTAGCTAGCATTCTTTTTTCACCAGCAGAAAGACCTTTTTCTAAATCACGACGATAAAGATCTCTAACTACCTCAGCTACCTTGATTACATCACCCGAGGCTAATTTCTCTACATTTGCCTTATAGCGACGAGACCAGTTGGTTGGTTCTTCGGTATATGGTTGACGCAATACATTGAAAACTCGATCTAGCCCAGAGCGGTCAACAACATCTCTGACACCAACTAAATCAACATTATCGGCTGGAACTCGTACAGTTAAATCCCCTTGGGTAACTTTTAATACGAGATAGGTCTTTTCTTCCCCTTTGATTATCCTCTTTTCAATCGCTTCAATAAGAGCTGCTCCATGATGTGGATAAACTACGGTTTCGCCGACCTTGAATGTCATAAATAACCTTTCGATCGTCTCTCCCGCGAATTGAGCCTTGAAAAGGCTATCAACTCACTTGAGGGAAGTTGGGGGAAGTAAATAAGAGGTAAATAATACCATCATTTCCAACTGCGGAAAAGTGGTGATTTTCGCCCCTTTTGAGGGTTTCCTCGTTTTGTGTGAGTATCTAGCCAACACAAATTAGGTAGAATTATTTAGGTTCAAGCATTAACTTCAAACAATAAGTTCAAGCAATAAATAGAAAACTTTTAAAGGGGCGTATTTCTCTGATGACATCTAACTTAACCCGCAAAAAAATTGTGGCGCTAGCTTTAATCGGATTATCATCAATTTTGCTTACAGGATGTGCCTCTGGAAAAGATGCACCTACCTCCCAAATTAAGCAAGTAACTGATGGTGTTGAGGCTGATTCAGGATTGGTAAAAGTTAGAGATTTCTTATTGGTTAACCAACCAGATGGTTCTGCGGTATTAGTTGGAACCTTTATCAACCAAGGTCAAAGCAATGATCAATTAACCGGTATTACAGTTAATGGAATTACAGCTAAATTATCTGCTCCAAGTTATGAGCTAAAACAAAATCAACCAATAGTTTTTGCAGGACCTTCAGCAAATGCAGCTGGCTTAATCCCAGGTTTAAAAGGCCAAACTGGCGAGAGATACAATGCAATAATTAATTTTCAAAATGCGGCACCAATTAATGTTAATGCAATTTTAGAAAGTAAATCTGGTTATTTTGCGAATGTTTCAGCGGACACCTTCAATAATGCTGAAAACAAAACTAAGTAAATATTTACTTCTTAAACTTCAAATTTATAACCTAAACCTCTAACTGTTTGGATATAAACTGGATTTGCTGGATCGGTCTCAATTTTAGATCTTAATCTTTTAATATGAACATCTAAAGTTTTAGTATCACCAAAATAATCATTACCCCATACCCGGTCAATTAATTGCACTCGAGTTAATACTCTTCCCGCATTTCTTACTAAATATTCTAATAACTCAAATTCTTTTAAAGGTAAAGAAATTTGGGTTCCATTTATTTGTACTAGATGTCTTTCAATATCAATTTTGACCGGGCCAGCAACCAACGGTTCTCCATCAGATATCTCCTCTGGAGATTGTCTTCTTAACACCGCTCTAATTCGGGCTAACAATTCTCGAGAGGAATAAGGTTTAGTTACATAATCATCAGCACCAAGTTCTAATCCAACTACTTTATCTACCTCAGTATCTTTAGCGGTTAACATAATTACTGGAACTTTGGATTTAGTGCGAATCTGACGACAAACTTCTGTTCCTGGTATACCAGGCAACATTAAATCTAGTAATACAAGATCTGCTCCGGAGCGTTCAAATTCAGTTATAGCATCTTGACCAGTAGGAGCTACTGATACATCAAATCCTTCTCTACCTAACAAATATGCCAGTGCATCCGAAAAAGAAGCTTCATCCTCCACTACTAAAATTTTGGTCAATTTCTCTCTCCTTTATTTTCTTCTTTCCATAACGGCAATCTGACAGTGAAGGTACTACCGGAATTTTCTCTACTCCAAACTGAAACTTCTCCACCATGATTTTGAATTACATGTTTTACTATTGATAGACCCAGTCCAGTTCCACCTGTTTCCCGGGATCTGGCTGCATCTACTCTATAAAACCTTTCAAAAATTCTTTCAATATCTTTTTGAGCGATACCTATACCTTGGTCAGTAACAGAGATTTCCAAAATCTCTCCTTGAATGCGAGTACCGATTCCAACTTTTGTTCCAGGAGCGGAATAATTAATAGCATTCTCTATAAGATTTTCTAAAGCGGTAGTTATTTGCTCTAAATCCCCTAATATCGTCCCCGAAAATTCATTATTCTCATAATCAATTTTAATATTTTTTTGCTCTGCACTTGTGCGACATCTATCAATTGCAATTAATATCGCATAATTTATATTTATAGGTCTGCCGTTCCTTAATGGGTCATCATCTTGTAATCTGGAGAGATTAATAATCTCTTGAACCAAATTAGTTAATCGAGCTGATTCCACCTGCATTCTTTGGGCAAACCTGGTGATAGCTTCTGGATCATCAGTTGCTCCCAAAACCGCTTCACTCAAAATACTTAGTGCACCGATTGGAGTTTTTAATTCATGAGAGATATTGGCTACAAAATCCCGCCTAGTTGAATCTAATCTGCGCATTTCACTATCATCAAAAATTAAAATTGCTATGAAATCATCATCTAATAATGTAGTTCTGACATTTAATGCATGTGTGCCACTACCAATCGGGCCACGCGGTAATTCCATAGTACTTTCTTGTTTTTGCCCTGACCTGCGTGTAGCTCTGACTAACATTAATAAAGATTCATTTATGAGATATTGTTCCCGGACAATATTTAAAGTGGTAATACCATCAGTTGAATAAATAACTTTATTATCTTGATCCAATAACAAGCTTTCCGCATCAAATAAAGAAAGTAATTCAATAATTTGACGGCGCGGGAATTCAAATTGGTCAACCTGCCCTTTTTGAATAGGAGTTATGGAGGCTAATTCCCTTTTTTTTAACCAAGCCACAGCACTATGTTATGGCTCTTTGGGAGCACAAGTTATCTAGACCCAAGGAATTGAGCGTAGAACCGGCAAAACGGAGTCTTTTTTCATTTACTGTTTGCCAATTGTTAACAATTAAAAGCCGGTCTTACCCAGTTAACAGTTATCCTTTGCCTATGCGTTTGGCCTTCCAGGATGAGTTAGATTCTATTAGCCGCTCCCAGATTCATATGGCGACTATGGTTAGAGAGGCGATGAATGATGCCACACGTTCATTACTTTCAGCTGATATTAATTTAGCGGAAAAAGTAATAGCTGAAGATGTACGCATTGATAATATTCAACATGATTTGGATGCTCGAACAATAAATCTAATTGCCCGCCAACAACCTGTAGCTGCAGATTTGCGAGTATTGGTTTCCAACTTAAGGATTGGTGCTGATCTAGAAAGAATGGGAGATTTAGCCCATCACATTGCAAAACAAGCCCGTATGCGTTATCCAAATAAATCTGTACCAAATGAACTTATTCCAGTAATTACTGACATGGGAAAAGTTTTGGATAGATTGATTGATAAATTAACTGCGGTAATGGAATTTAGAGATATTAATCGCGCCTTAGAATTAGAAAAAGATGATGATGAGATGGATTTGTTGCATAGAAAACTAATTTCAATACTTCTTAGTGATGAATGGTCTTATGGAGTGGAACCAGCAATTGATATGACATTGCTTGGTAGATATTATGAAAGATGCGCAGACCATGCGGTATCTATTGCCAGAAGAGTTTATTATTTAGTAACTGGTGAATTTTATTCAGTTGAAAACTAAATTACTTTTTACCTTGATTTGCCACAGCTTCAATTGCACTCTTTGCTGCCTCTGGATCTAAATACTCTCCACCGGAAACTTCGGGCTTAAAGTTACTATCTAACTTATATAGAAGTGGAATGCCAGTTGGAATATTTAACTCTGCAATTTGAGTATCACTAATTACATCTAAATGTTTAACTAACGCCCTCAGAGAATTACCATGTGCGGTAACTAAAACCCTCTTGCCTTGTTTTAAATCAGGCACAATATTTTTTTCCCAATATGGCAGCAATCTCGCTACTACATCTTTTAAACATTCAGTTTTAGGCAATTGCGCGCCTAATTCTTGGTACCTGGCATCATTGAATTGAGAATAAGGGTCATCGTTAGCAATTTCTGGAGGCGGCACATCATAAGATCTACGCCATAACTTAAATTGCTCTTCCCCGTATTGAGCTAAAGTTTGAGCTTTGTCTTTTCCCTGCAGCGCTCCGTAATGTCTTTCATTTAAACGCCAACTTCTATTAACCGGAATCCAATGTCGGTCACAATTATCAAGTGCAATTTGAGCGGTAGTAATCGCACGGCGCAACATAGAGGTATGCAAAATATCTGGAAGCAAATCTTTTTCTTTTAAGAGTTCCCCGCCCCTTTTAGCCTCCGCTTCACCCTTTGGTGATAAACGCACATCTACCCAACCAGTGAAAAGATTTTTGGCATTCCATTCACTCTCACCATGACGTATTAAAATTAATTCCATACTCATATATATAATTCTAACTTAATAAAAATAATTTAAGCACCAGCTAAATTAGATTTTCTGGCAGAGAGTAATTCATCATAAATTCCTAATATCTCTCGAGAAGTTGCCATCCAGCCAAAGTGTGATGAATGTTGAATTGCACCATAAGAATAAATAGTTCGCCTGCTTGGTTCCTGTATTAATCTTAATAAACCTGAGGACCAAGCTCTGGGATCATGTCCATCAATCAAGGAACCAGAAATTCCATCTGCTACCGCTGTTCTCAATCCACCAACCGCTGTTGCAACCACTGGAATACCACAAGCTTGTGCTTCTAATGCAACTAATCCAAAACTTTCGGAATAACTTGGTACACAAACTATATCTGAAGTTTTATACCAATCCGGTAATTCATTTCTATTTACTGGCGGTACAAACTTCACATTGGAGTTGATACCTAAAAACTTGCTTAAGTTAATTAGATTGTCTAACTCTGAATTTAGTTTTCCCGATGATCCATTTCCCGATGATCCACCTATAATCAATAAATAAACTTTACTTTTTAGGTGTGGATTATGGTCAAATAAATTTGCTAAGGCTTTCACCAATATATCTGGGCCTTTATGAGGTTGCAATCTACCTACAAAACTTAGAACTACAGCATTATCTGGTATTCCCAATTGCTTTCTATTTATTGCACGTGCAGTAGTAGGTTTAGCGGAAAAAGTATCTAGATCAACCCCGGGAGAAACCACATGTACCTTTTCCGGACAGGCTTCATACAAGGTAACTAGCGAAGAAGCTTCCGCTTCGGTGTTTGCAATAATTGCATCACTTTTTTGTACTACTTCAACTTCGCCTTGAATTCTTATTTCTGGTTCTGGTTTATCTTGCTCCGCTAAATTCATATTTTTAACTAATGCCATAGTGTGCATAGTTTGCACTAACGGTAGCTTCAATTTCTGATTAGCATTTAATGCAACTTTACCACTTAACCAATAATGAGAATGAATCAGGTCATAATCAAGTTTTTCATTTTCAACTGTTTCTAAAAATTTGTGAGAGATTTCATTTACATGATAAGGCAATTGCTCTTTTGATAAAGATTCATATTGATCAATATCTATATGAATAGTTCTTACCCCCGGAGCAATTTCAACAATTTTTGGAAGATTAGGTTTTGTAGCCCGAGTAAAAATATCTACTCCTACTCCCGCTGCCACCATTTTCTTTGCACTTTCAACTACATAAATATTCATGCCACCAGCATCGCCAATACCTGCTTGTTCTAAGGGAGAGGTGTGGACCATCAAGGTTGCAATCTTATTTAACATTTAATTTTGCCGTTCCATGGTGGACCAAATATGTGCTTGCAAAGTTTTTCCATTTGCAGCCATGTCATAAGCAAAAAATAATTCACCCTCTACCAAACCATATAATCTAGAACCACCAGTAACGATTGGTGCATTTGGGAGTGAATATCCCTGATCCATAGCTAACTGAATTCTTGGACCATCAAGTACACCTACCCAACCTTCGGTCACTCCCAGAGAATGGGAAAGTAATGCGTTAATAATTTTTCCATCTTTTAAAAACCAATATCCAACTTCATCATCACCTGGCTTTACAATTTCATTTTTTTCATTTGAAATCCAACTACGAGAGTAATAATTTAGAAATGCTCGGCCATCATGGTTAAAGGTAACTTCATGAAAAAAAGTAAATGGTTCAATACCTGGATATTCACCCTGACCTTTCCCGCGCCAAGTTCCAACTATCCAGGCCAAAGGATTTAGATCTGGATGCAAACCTTCAGGTAATTGAAAAGCCACTGGACAACTTTACTCCTATTAATTTAGTTGGTCTTATTGGGTTTTGCGATTACGAATTAAACCGCGAATTATCCTAACTCCACGGGCTAAAAAGACTAAGGCTGCTATAAAAAATGCAAATGCCAAAATCCAAGCTGACAATTTCATTGCTCTACCACTGCTCCAATTCCATCAATTATCAAATTAGCATTTGGATGAGAGTTAAGAAATGATCTCTTGAATAAGGCTAAACCGATATTTCCTAATAGATGATGTCGGGCACTACTTCCCATTCTGCCAATTACTGCTCCTTCAAATGTAATAGGGGCGCCTATTGCTGGCAAATCAATTTGCATTCCATCAAAATGTATTAGTTTTAATAATCTTGGAGGTGCACCTAAATTAAAAGTCTTAGCGACAGTTTCCTGTCCTGGATAACAACCTTTTTTCATATGAACTGCCTTTCCCAATTGCTCAACTTCATTAGGAATAGTCTTTTCATCTCCATCAATAACCATTCTAAAAATTTTTCTAGCTATTCGATCCGCTTCTAACGCCCAACTCCCAACTTCATTATTTAAATCTAATTTTAAAGTCTCCTGTTGGAATTGAATATCAGTTAGAACCTTTAACTGCTCAATACTTTTACCTGCCAATTCGCCATCTGCATCTATGAAGAGAATATTTCTTTGTCCAGTTAAATTTATAACCTCTACTTGGAGCATAAATTTCATAGAGTTTAGGAATTTTTCTAATTCCAAAATATAATCTTTTTCCGTCAAGATAAAAGTGGACTCACCTGTATCCATTAAATATAAATCAAACCTAATTCTGCCTTGGGCATTTAATATAAAAGCTCTTTGCCAAATTTTTCCTAATTCTAAAGTTAATTGCGTAGTTAAATCATTCAACCAATTTAACCTATCTTTACCGGAAATTTCCAATAAACCTAAATGGGACAGATTAGCCCAAGCCTCACCAGAATCAATTAATTTTCCTTCTTTACTAGGATTTCCTAAATGAAAAACAGCACCATTATCAGGGCCCTGGGATACTAAAATTTTTTCCATTAAAAGAATTTAAGAGATTTTATTAATAGTTTCTGAACAATTTTCACAGGTACCAGTAATTGCAAAATGTGTCACATCGGTATGGAAACCATAATCATCAAGCAAGCCTTGTACAAAAGAAGCAGCAGCGGTGATTGGAGCATCACCAATAGATCCACAAACACTGCATACTAAATGTAAATGTGTTAGCTCCTCTGATGCATGATAGGTAGCTCCACCATGACCTAAATGTGTGTGTAGCACCAAACCTACATTTTCTAATGTTTCTAGATTTCGATATACCGTGCTGAGATTAATACCGGGATGGACCTGTCTTACTTTTTCAGCAACCTCTTCTGGTGTCGCATGCCCCAACTCTCTTACCGCATTCAATACCAACTCTCGTTGTGGAGTTAAGCGCAAACCTAAATTTCTAATCTCATTTTTCTCAGCCACCTTGTTATTGTAGCGAGATAAGGGGCGAAGCATGGAATCTAATTCCAGAGTATCCTTAACCCGCTATGGCACGAATTGCTATTCTCACAACATTAGCCATCGATCGAAAGAATCGAGATGGTGGAGTCAATAATGTGCTCTCAGTAATTTTGCCCGCTTTGGGCTTTTTACAGCACCAAGTTGAGATATTGCCGGCCGATCCAGCTTTACTAATTAATCAACCTAATTGTGACTTAGTGGCAATTGATGGCAGAAAAGATTTGGCAACTGCCAAAAATATTTGCAAATTAGTTGCAAATACTAGTGTTGGATTACCAATTATTTTAATTTCAAGTGATTCTTCCTTACCTGCCTTAAGTGCTAGTTGGGGATTTAATGAAATTATTTTAAGTAATGCTACTGTGGCAGAGGTAGAAAGTAGACTACGCATTTTGTTAGAGAGAAGAGATAGTCAAAGTGCTAACAATGCTATTAATGAAATAAAAAGTGGAGATGTAGTTATTGATGAACATACCTTTACTGCCAAAATTCGTGGTCGCGTTTTAGATTTAACTTATAAAGAATTTGAATTATTGAAATTTCTAGCACAACATCCTGGTCGAGTTTTTTCTAGGTCACAATTGTTACATGAAATTTGGGGTTACGATTATTACGGCGGTACTAGAACAGTAGATGTTCATATTAGAAGGTTGCGTTCTAAATTAGGATCTGAAGAAGGAATGATCGGTACAGTGCGAAACGTTGGTTATCGCTTCAACTCTGATTCTGCAGATTCTAAAAATGATTTAGTAAGTGTAGATTAACTAACTAATTCACCACACATTTCATCAAAAGCTTTAGTATGTTTATCTACATCTGCTTTTGATGTATCTGGACACATCAAGGCCATATTATGAAATGGTGTAATTAAAAATCCATCATTTAGGGCTCGCAAATGCAAGTATTGTTCTAATTCAAAATCTCCGGCATCAGCAGCTTCCCTGCCATTTAATGGTGCATGATCTAAAAATAAATATTCGCCACGCGCACCTAATCTATTGCAGTGCCAAGGCAGATTGTATTTAGTGATTGCAGCATCTACTCCATCACTCCATGCATCAGCCAATGCAATCATTTTAGTAAAATTATCTTTGGTCATTACTTGCGTTAACGTAACTCGCATTGCAGCTAAACTCAAAGCATTTCCCGCTAAAGTTCCGCCAATTCCCACTGTATCTATATATTCTCTTCTTACAATTGATTTAATTCGATCTGCTACTTCTTCCGTCATTCCAAAAGCACCAGTTGGAAGGCCCCCTGCAATGGCTTTGCCAATAGTAAAGAAATCTGGGTGCAGGTTATCTCTTCGTACCATCCCCCCCCAACCAGCTGAAATAGTATGGGTTTCATCAATAATTAATAGTGTTCCATATTTTTTACTTAACTCCTCTACTTCCTTCAAATAACCAGGTAGTGGTAACACAATTCCAATATTGGTCATGGCAGGTTCCATTAAAATCGCTGCTACATCTTTATCAGCTAATGCTTTTTCCATCGCTGCTAAATCATTAAAAGGAACTACTTTGGTAGTTATTTTTGCTGGGACTGGAGCACCAATATTTCCCATTCTCTGTACTACTTCACCTGCATCATTTAAAGTAGCAAAAGTTTCATCAACACTTCCATGATAACAATAATCAATTACTATAACTTTTGATCTACCAGTGATTGCTCTGGCATATCGAATAACATTTCGATTAGCATCAGTTGCTGAAACAGTGTATTGCCAAAGTGGTAAACCAAATCTATTTGCTAATTCTTGCGAAACTATTACCGCATCTTCAGTTGGTAACATTGCGGTAATTCCCCGGTTCATTTGCCGATTGATTTCCGCAACAGTTGCAGCTGGACTGTGACCAGTCATAGAACCGGTATCGCCTAAACAAAAATCTACGTATTCATTTCCATCTACATCTGTAAAGTGAGCGCCTTTAGCTTTATCTACAAAAACTGGATAAGAACCAGGCCATTTAGCCATCCAAGACATTGGTACCCCACCTGGCATTACTCCTTGGGCTTTTTTAAACAACTCCCCAGATATTTTGTGATTGTTTAAAAATCTTTGGTTTTCTTTTTCAATTAATTTTTTTAGATTATCTTTATTTATAGCTACTTTGCTCACTTACTAACTATATTTCATAATCAGAGTTAAAAACAAAAAGTGCTTCAATACTTTCTGATATTTTTCCATTAATATCAAATAAGTCTAAATTGGCTGCATCTGGTGGTGCGGTCATTGGCTCTAGACAAACACCTTCTTCATCACCGTTATATATGACCCACCAATCAACATCTGATTCAATTTCGATACGTGCAATGCCGGGCCAAACTATTGAAGGAATACCAACCATACCTTTAAATGCATCATCTAATACTTTATTTTTAATATCCGGAGAAAAATCCAATAATTTTCCAGTTGGTAAATGATCTATTCCACGTTCTAATATTTTTTGAGCAGTGAAATTAATCTCTACTTCATCACCTAACTCAACTCCATTTTGTTTCAAAGTCCGAGCAAACCAAGGATGAAATCCTAACCAGGCTGGTAGCTCTACTTCGCCCGGAAAATATTCCATACTCCAGCGCAAAGCATTATCTAGAAGTTCAATTTTTTGTTCTAACATCCCGCCTTTATATGGTGCCGGCAAATCTAATTTCATTGAAATTCGATTACGCCCATCATTTCGCAATAATTGCCAAGAGGAATCAAAACCATAACCGTGAATTGCATTTGGTGGATCAATATGTGTTGGAAGATCAACATATTTACCGGCAGCAGTTTTTAACCTTCCATCTCTAACTCTTCCTGCCCAAGGTCCCATTACATAACATCCACCTTTCAGAGGTGAGGAATAGGGCAAAGTAAATTCAATACCATTCCATTCCAGAGAGGTAATGCGACCTCCATGATCTAAATCAACCTCTAGATTAATTTCATTTCCCACTAAATATTCCATCTAAAAAACATTTCCCTTCTTTTCAAACTCTAGAGTTGCTGCATTTAACTCTTCGCTGGTTGGAGTATTTGCACCCGCCCGGGAACAGGTCATTGCGGCTGCTATCGCTGCTTGTCTTAAATTATTTTCTAACTTTTTTGAATCTAAATAAAAATTAGGATTAGTAACTATTTCCTTAGCCAAAATTGCACCAACCGTATCTCCTGCACCCACCGTATCTACTACTTGAATTTTTACTCCCGAAACATGAACCTTTTTAATCTCCTGATTAATTGAATAATAACCAGAGATACCAGAACTACCACGAGTAACTACAACTAATTTAGCACCTAGATTTATCCAATTAAAAATTATTTCTTTCTCACTTTTATTTGGATATAGCCAATTAATGTCATCTTCACTAACTTTTATAAATTGTGCTATTTCTATCCAAGGCTCAATATAACTTTGATATTTAACATTATCTGAAATTACAGTTGGCCTAATATTTGGATCAAGCACTATAGGTATATTCTTAGATAACTCTCTAGCCCACTTCAAAAGTATAGATGCACCGGGTTCAATAATGGTAGCTAAAGTACCAATATGTAATAGATCTGGAAGGTTTGTAGTTGGTAGCCAACTTTCTAAATAATCAAATGTGGCCGTACCATCAAAAGTAAATATATAACTAGCGCCTCCATTTTCATCTAAAGTTACATCCGCAGTAGAGGTAGGCTTAGAGACAAAATAAGCTAGAGATAGATCAACTCCATTTTTTATTAAATATTCTTGGCAAGATTTACCAAAATCATCACTAGTTGAGATGCCATCAATAAAGAATGTGGTGCAACCTAATTTAGCTAGGGCAGTTGCAGTATTTGCTGGACCGCCACCAACAATTGCTTTTTTAGGTACATTAGGTTTTCGTTCAATTGGGATTAAATCAATTAGGACTTCACCACATACCCAAATATTCCTATCCATGAGAAGATAATATATGGCTAAATTAAAATTTTGAAGAATGAAATCTTTAATAAACAGATGGATGTCATTTAAGTACACTTACATTTGAAGTCAAAATGCATGGCTAAATTCCTTAAATATTTATCTGGATATTTTTTAATATAAAAAATTACGCATATCATGTCAATTGGTGATTATAAGACCAAGATGCTCTTTCATTTCTTTCGATAACCCAACATCCAAAATCACTTAACTCTTTTCTTTGAAACCACCGCACTCCATCTTTACCTGAAACTATTAGTGCAGTTGCAAGTACATCACATCCTGTTCCACTTGGTCCATATACAGTAGCTGAAAGTGCACCAATTGCTATTAAATTAGTAAATGGATCGATGATGTGCGACCCTCGCTCGTATGTTCCCGATGTAGCTATAGCGCCTTCCTTAATTGAAAAAACTTTAAGTATTTTAAGAGGATTTTCTGGGTCTCTGATTCCGATCTTCCATGGAGCGTTCGGGTCATCAGGACTCGGAAAACCACCTGCCAGTGACAAATCACCAGCTGCGTTTATTTGAATGCTTTTAGCACCAAAATCTTTGAGAATTTTAACCCCTTTGTCTGCCGCCCAACCTTTAACTAGACCAGATGGATCGTATCCATCTCTAACTGACCATGGGTCAAAGGCACCTTCTGTTATATCTTTCCAAATTAAAGATAAATGCCACACTTCTTGAAATAAATCCGAAGTATCGCTGCTTAATATTTCACCTCGTCTTAACCTAGACACCTCACTGTCATTTTTATAAGTTGAAAAAATATCATCAACTAAACTAAAAAAATCACAAACTTTTCTTATACCTTCTTTTATTTTTTTATTTTGTCTTTGATTAAAAGAACGACCTATAAAATCACCTGCACAATCAAAATATATAATAGTTCCCCAGATTTCAAAGGTAGCATGAATACGTCCATTTACTATCTTAAATTTGGGGTATGGTAAATTCACATTCTTAATCTACTTCAATTTTTGTAAGGTTTTCAATTTTATCCTATAAAATTAAAAACATTTTAAATTAATTATAAAGTTTAAGAGATAAAAAATGATTATAGAAAATTTATCTAGAGCCCGGCTTTAGAAAGTGCTGATTGTAAAGACTGTTGCCAGCCTTGAGAGGTATAAGAAGCACCACCAACACCTTGAATATTAGCGCTTTGCGCTTGTAAAGTTTCTTGCACCAAATATGGAATAGCCTGACTATTAATTGCTTGGTCCCTAAAACTTTCTGTTGGATACTGTAAGCCTTTAGCATCGATAATTTTTCCATCTTTAACGGTAATTTGGACTTGAACTGGCCCGTAAAAGGTTTGAGCTATTTCCCCACTAAATACCCCGGATATCCCTGAAGATTGGGTATTAGAAGGAACAGTGTTTTTATGGGTATTAGTCGAATTAGATTCAGAACTACTAGTAGATGTTGAATTATTGGAATTTTGTGATTGTAAATTAGAATTGGCAACAGGTAATTTCTTTTTTTTACTTTTAAGGTTCTTCTTTTTAGTATTTGTTGAGTTTTTATTAGTGGATTTCGGCGATACCTTACTACTAGCTTGGACGTTGTTTAGATTTGTATTTTGATTTGATGGTTGATTTGAGGATTGAGCAGTCGTCGCTGTAGTAATTGATTGTTGTTTCGTAGTTGTTTTTGAATTTCCGGATGTTCCTAAAGATGGACCGTTTTTTCCGAATTGTGGAGGGGTTATGGTCATAACAGCACCTAAACTTCCAAGTGCACCTATACTTATTAGTATTACTCTTTTCATCATTTTCTACTTTCTAGACCGCATGAAATTCAAAAACTTCATCGTGGAATCTGTTTTTTGGAATACCTATTTCTCTTGCCGCTTGCCGTAAACTTTCTACCATTGCAGTGGGGCCGCATACGTAAATGTCACAATCTCTTAAAGATGGAACATAATTTAATAAATTTTTAGCTGACATCGGATGTTCATTTCTTGAACCAACTAAATAATGAATTCGGGCTCCTTTTAATTTACATAGTTCATCTAGTTCATTACTTAAAACTAATTCATTTTCATTTGAAGTGCGATAAATTACATCAATTTGTTTTTCTGGATCTATTTCTTCTAATAATGCTCTTAAAGGAGTTATTCCGACTCCGCCACCCACTAATAGAATGTGCTCCTTGCTTGCTTTAGCTGCAACAAAGGTTCCATAAGGGCCTTCAAAAATTACCCTTGTGCCAGGTTTGATTAATTTTATTTGGCCTGAGTGATCTCCTAATGCTTTTATGGTTACACGTAAATAATTTTTTGTTGGGGCAGCCGATAGCGAATAAGGATGAGACATCCACCACTGACCTGATGATAAAAAGCGCCAGCTAAAAAATTGACCTCCTTGAGCTTTCAATTTCTCTAAATTTCTTCCCTTCATTACTATCGAATATACTCCTGGACCTTCATGTACAATTTGTTGGACCTTAAGATTATGAATCAAAGATTTTGTTAGCGGAATTAGGATTCTCCACAACAATATTGTTCCAAATGCTAAAATATATAGAGATAACCAATAATATTTAGAAATCTGGCTACTTATGAACATCGGACCGATTAATACCTGGTGCATATATCCCAATCCGATAGCTAGGTATGTATAAAGATGTATTGTCCACCAGGTCTCATAAGAAATTTTTTTTCGTACTCTTTTATAGGAAGTAATTCCTGCTGTAATTAAAAACCCAAAAGCCAAATATGCGGGAATCATCCATGGATAATTAAATAAAATTCTCCAAGTTTCCATCCCTATTTTGACTCTATCGCTTGCTGCATAACTTAAAATTACAAATAGCACGTGGAAAGTTATTAAATAAATTGAATATGGCCCCAGCTTTCTATGCCAAAGCACTAAACGATCGTGCCCAACTGATTTTTCAATCCAATTTATTCTTGAAACCAATACAACTCCAACTAGGGAGAAATAGGCACCGAGCATTGCGCAAATACGGGATAAGGATAAAGTTATGGCATAAACTGAGTGCCAATCATAAATTTTTGTACTATTGACATAAATTGCCAATGTCAAGCCAAGACCTACTCCAAGTAAAATAGATGCCCAGTCGGCATTTGCACGCTTCCCAATATTTGGAGTTTTTCGCACTTGGATACTAAACCAGAGATTTCTGAGATTTTTTAGAACGTAAGTTGTGATTTACTAGTGAAAAACCACTACCTATATGACTTGATTATTTTCTAGCCCTGATTTCCCGCTGCAGATTGAGAATTTGAAGCCCCACTATTTCCATTTCCAAAGCCTCCCGACGCGCCTAATTGTTGAAAGCAAGTTTGGAGCGCTGCAGCAACTTTTGGATCATTTCGATCAGGTCTAACACCAGGAGTTATTGTTACTCCGTTGTCAGCTAAACATTTAATAAATGCAGGGTTACTGAAGAATCCGCCCCGTCCACCACCTTGCCCACCAACTCTTGGAGCGTCACTTCCAGTTCGACCTGAATTATTCTGTGGAGCGGAATTGCTCTGCGAACCTGAATCATTTTGTTGCCCATTGTTAGCAGATTGTCCCGCACTATTTTGATTCGTTCTACTACTTTGTGGCGCATTAGAAGATTCAGCGCCAGTAGGTGATTGTGAATTAGAATTTGATGTTCTAGAGCTATTATTCCTATTTTGTTGCTGATTAATTGTATTCAAACTTGATTGATTAGGATTGATTCCGAAATTGCCTCCGGCGGAACTTCTATCTGTGATGGAAATTCGATCACCTGCTTTAATACTAGGATTTGGTTGATTCAAGGTGATGGTTAATGTATTTCCTTTTACGTCAATAACTGAACCTCGGCTTCCGCCACCAAATCCACCCCCAAAACCTGAACCGCTTGCTCCACCAAATCCGCCACTACCAGCAAATATAGAGCGCAAGGAACCGCCTTGAGTAACAGTGGGTATCGGATGTTTTACTCCCCACCAGATACCACCTGAAATAGATGCCGCTATAACTGCTAAACCTAACAAGATATAAGTGGCTCGGTTAGTCCACTTATAAGTTCCTCGTTCTAAAATTTTTGTCAAATTATCGGAAGTTGATGGGGAAAATAAATCAATATTTTCTCTATTATTTTCATTACTCATAACGAAGTGCCTCGATTGGTCTAAGTGCTGCTGCTCGGGAAGCTGGATAGCCCCCAAAGAATAATCCGATTAAAACTGATACGCCGAAAGCAAGTAAGACCGAAGAAGGCACGACTACTGGCTTTACTCCCACAATAGTGAAATGTGACCCAAGAAATCCACCTAATACACCAATCACACCACCAAAAAGGGATAAAAAAGTTGCTTCAATAATAAATTGAGAGAGAATTGCGCGCTTAGGTGCGCCAATTGCTTTTCGTATTCCGATCTCACGAGTTCTTTCAATTACCGTAACTAACATTATGTTAGTAATTCCAATACCCCCAACCAGAAGCGAAATAGCCGCAACGACCCCAAGCAAGGTAGTAAATACTGCACTATTACTAGAAGAAGTGGCCAAGAGCGAAGCTTGATTTAATGTACGATAGTCGCGATTATTTACATTTTTAATTCTATGTCTAGCATCGATAATCGTATTAATTTCAGTTTGAGCGTTATTTTGCACGGAAGCAGATTTTGCTTGGACTAAAATTGAATTTATATTACTAAAACCAGTTATAGACCTTTGTACTACAGTGATTGGCGCAACTACTAAAGAATCTCCATCTTGAAATCCATTGGAACCTTTGAGGTTGGTTAAACCAATTACGGTAAATTTAACTCCACTACAAGAAATAGTTTGCCCGATTGGGTTTTGTCCTGGGAATAAATCAGTCGCAGTGGTATTGCCAATAACAGCTACTCGATGGCCGTTAGTGACATCATCATTACTAAAAAAATTACCAACTTTGATAGAAGTGTTCGAAGCTTCAAACCAAGAGGGCCAAGTTCCATCAAACGTTCCGGGAGTTGAAGTGTTTGCGCCATTTGAACAAGTGACGTTAGTTGATACAACCGGAGCCGCTTGCTTAATATCTGGAGCTTTGATGGAATCATTTAACGATACCGCATCACCAATAGTTAGTGGTTGTGATGACACAGCTCTTGCCGCTGCTGCTCGTCCACCACCAAAACCCCCACGGTTACCTAAAATTGTAATAGTGTTTGTTCCAAGCCGATCAATTGATTTTTGAATTGCAAGAGATGATCCATTTCCAACTGCGATTAATATTATTACTGAGGCAACTCCGATTGCGATTCCTAAAGTAGTAAGAGAAGTGCGAGTTTTGTTTGTACTTAACCCGCCAAAGGCAAATCGAAACATTTCTAAGAAATTCATTTAATACTTACCTCATTTATTTCATCAGAAATTATTTTTCCATCTCGCATATGCACTACTCGCTTAGCCCTATTTGCTACCTCATTTTCGTGAGTAATTAAAACCACTGTTCTTCCGGCAGCATTTATTTGATCAAAAAGATCTAATAAATCGGCGGTAGATTTTGAATCCAGCGCTCCGGTTGGCTCATCGGCTAATAACAAAGCAGGTCGCGTCGCAAGTGCCCTAGCTACAGCAACTCTTTGCTGTTGCCCACCAGAAAGTTCTGAAGGATCGTGACTTAGGCGATCAGATAAACCGACTATTTCTAAAGCTTTGATTGCCCTAGATTTTCTTTCCTCTTTTTTTATTCCTTGGTAGGCCATAGGTAACTCCACGTTTAAAAGCGCATTAGTTCTAGGTATTAAGTTAAAAGATTGAAAAATAAATCCAATTTTATGTCCCCGCACAACAGCAAGCGCATTCTCATCTAATTTACTAACTTCAATTCCATCTAGGAAATAACTTCCAGAAGTCATTATGTCTAGACAACCCATCATGTTCATGAGCGTTGATTTACCGCTTCCCGACGGGCCCATAATCGCTACGTACTCACCAGGCACTATTCGTAAATTAACTCCAGCTAGCGCATAGATCGAATTGTCTCCCATCCCATATCGCTTTACCGCATCTTTAATTTCAATAACGGGAAGTATTGATTCGTTGCGGTTTGAATTAATGGTTGCTAGGTTTTTTGTATTAACCACCAAATCCACCGCCACCACCAAATCCACCGCCACCACCAACTCGCAAACCGCTAGAGCCGCTTAGATTATTAAATCCATTTGGAACTCCACCGACAGCAAACCCATTAGATGTTGTTCGAGCAGTTGTGATAGATACTTGTTGTCCAACTTTCAAGCCGGAGATAATTTCATCTGCGCTGTCGCCTTTAAGTCCAATTACTACTGGGGTTAATTTAATAGTTTGTTTCTTTCCAACTCCCGTTACAACATTTACAAAACTATTAAATCCACGGGAAGTAATTGCAGTCGCTGGGACGTTAATCACGTTACTCGCCATTCCGGTAATAACGTTCGCAGATGAAGTCATTCCATTTCTTAATCCAGGAACAGAATTGTCAATTGAAAATGTTGCACCGTATGTAGTTGCACCAGAAGAAGTAGTAGGACTTAAATCAATATTGATCAATTTTCCAGTGGCGTTCACATTAGGTAATGAATCAAAGGTAAAGGTAGCCATTTGACCAACGCTTAACTTAGCCGTATCTGCTTCAGAGAAGCTTGCATAAATTCGAAGACCAGATGTATTTGTTAAAACTATGAAACCAGTTGCGGCTGTGGTATTTGTAGCGTTATTGAAAGTTGTTGGAACATTTCCGCCCACCGAAGTGCTAATTGAAGCTACAGTGCCCGATACCGGTGCCGTAATCGTTGCTGCAGCTAGGTTTTTCTGCGCTATCGCCAGATTTTGATCGTCAATCAATATGGTCGAGAGCGCTGAATTGATTGCTAATTGCGTCGTAGAATTGCTGGAATCATTTAAGTTTTGGGTATTTTGAAAGGTAGTCAAAGCATCCTGCGCCGACTTTAGGGCACTTTGATAAGAAGCTAAAGCCTGGCTATCTTTAGTTAAACTATTTTTTTGATTGGTAACCGCATTATCGTATGCAGTCTGTAAGTTTTGGATAGTTTGCGCATCTTTTGCCAAACTTGAAGCTTGCGCTAATTTTGCATTATTTAAATTGGTTTGTGATGTATCAATCGCATTCGTATCGTTAATTAAATTTGAGCAATTTGTATTGTAGGTATTAACTAAATTGGGATTTACAAATTGATATTGATTCAAGTAAGTCAAGCAAAATTGTGCAGTTAAAGGCGCTCCATTTACATCAAGCACGCGAGTTTGAACATTTGTCCACTCTAAATTTTGTAAATTGAAATTCGCAGTATCAAGTGCTTTTTGTGCGGTATCAACAGTTGATTGATAAGTCGGTGCAGCGGCGGCGGCGTTGGTCTTAGCATCATTTAATGCTTTTAGGGCGCTGTCAACCGTCTGTTGGTAGCCTTGAGCTGCGATGGATAAATTTTGTTTTTCATTATCTAAATTAGTTTGTGCAGTAGTAATTGCATCTTTATCTTGTTGTAATGTAATTTGAACGTTATTTGCAGATGCTTGGGCATTATTTAAATTAGACTGAGCAGTAATTAAAGCAGCTTTGGCTTGATCAACAGCTAACTTTAAATTTGTAGTATCTAATGTTGCTAATACTTCTCCGGCATTAACTTTTTGCCCGACAACAACATTTAATGTTTTTAAAGTTCCGGAAACTAAGGGTGCAAGCCCAATATCTCCAGGGCTCACAACTTTTCCAGAGGCAGAAACTGTTGATTGAACGTCACCTCGAGTAACAGGAACAGTGGTAAGGATTATTGGGGTGGGCGATGGATGAAGAGTTTTATACCCCCAAAAACCAGCAACGCCAATGATTGTCAAAATAACTACATTTATTGTCCAAATTCTTGCTTTAGCCACGAGCATTAGGTTAGGTCATCGAGATAGATTGTGCACTAATTTAATCTGAGTATCAACTGAGAATTTAGAAATACATTTAATTTCAAGCCAGTTATTTTCTTAAGTTATTCTGGTCAAAAGTTTATCTTGATTCAAAATCCCATTTAATGCTTGAAAATGGAAAATTACTTGAAGTTCCTAAATACAGCCATTTAATGACCTACTAGAGGGCATTTTCTAACCGTCAAATATCGCAGAAATTCTCGGTATTTATCGGCTAAACACTCCGCTTTCCTTGTATGGATATAGGCAACAAAAAAAATAAAAAGTATAAAATCTTAATAAAATAGATCAACTAACATCGATAGATGTTGATACAAAACCCCCGGTGTAATCTCTATTATCAGCAGCTAAAAAAGTAGCTTGTAAAATATGTTTACCTCGTGACAATAAGGTGCCAATAGGTTGCTTGAAAATAAATTTACCTGGAATATTAGAGATGGGGCTTAGTTGTTTTGCAGTTAAGGGTGCATTAGATCGAATTGAATGTAATTTTGGCCAAATTAATATTGGGCTGGCTCTTAAAATATTTATAAAACTACTTTTAGTTGCGCCTAAATAGGTATCTGTCTTTATAACTAACACTCGGACTTGATATCGACCAACTTTAATTGGTGGTTCTGCTTTCCCTCGATAGGTAATGGATACAGGTATTCCGGGTGGGTCAGTAATAACAATTACATTTTTTGGAGATCCATCATAAATGTAACTATTTCCAATTATTTGGATTGCAACTTTATTAGGAACAATTTTCGGGGTAGGTGGAACCAAAATAAGATCACGCTGGATTCTTGGAATTCTCGAATCTGGAGGAATAGGTGGGGGTGGTTCGGGTGGAGGTGGTGCGGGTGGCCTGACTTTTACTAACAATTGTCCAGAGGTGATGTTGTAATCACAAAGCGGTACATCTCGATTGGAATCATAATCCAATGCACCCGCAGTAACAGAATAGGTACCAGCCACTTCCGGAGCAATTAAAGAGTTGTCAAACAAAAGAGAATCAATGCTCCAATGTGGTTTTAAAGAAACTGGATATTGCAGGAAATTACTGCCACTTATAGTTGTTCCTTCTCCTTCAAAAATTTCTTTATTACCAATTGATCCCACATTCACTGGGCTTATTTGGATTACCAGTTCTTTATTAACAAGATCGTTAGAAAAATTTTGATATGTTCCATCAATCTTCTTAACTCTAGTTATTATCTGATATTCCGAACTAATATCGGTTGTTACATTGTAAGTAACATACAAAGAATAGATCCCAGCATCGGCAAAGGGATAGTTACCCTTATTTAGAGCATCAAGAGAATTGACGTTACAACTACTTATCACCGGAGCTTGAATACTTGTTACAGTTAATTGGTCATCGCTACTTGGATCATAAGGATGTTCCGCTGGGTTAGTGGAATTTTCATAGGTTACAGTGGAACTAGCGGTGATTACGTCAGTATAGGAAAAATTGTTAGGATTTGAAGGAGTACCATTGCTAAACAAGGAAATATTGATAAAGATGTAATCAATATCTCCGCTATTTTGTGCTTGAGCGATAGGTGAGTTAGCAACTATAAAAAATACAATAAATGATAGAACTGCTACCAATTTCCTAAAGCCATCTTTTTTCATTGAATTCCCATACTATTTAACAACAAGCTTGATACATTTATTTTTAAATTTGGAGCATTCAGCGTTGAAAGTTGAACCCATAGGATGTATCGAGTAATTAGCTTTTATACCTAAATTCTCTAGGTTTAGAATTAGTTGAATTGCATAATCTGCTGAACTCTTTAAATCAGCAAAGTTGTTCTTACTATTAGCAACATATGAATAGATTTCTACAGATTTACCTTCAGACTTATTTAACAATTCTTTAAATGCAGAAATCTGCTCTCCACTCCAAGATTTAGAGGGTAATCTCGTACCTTCTACATAAGTTGGGACTTTGGGTTGTGAAACTTTTAGAGTTTTCATCGAATTATCATAAAACTCTATTTTCCTAGTTGTAGAAATACTTATGTAGTTAACAGAATCTAGCGGAGTAAAGGTAGCGGTAACATCATGATTTCCAGCATTCAATTTATCATCCTTCGCAATTGAATAACTCATAGTGCCTGGTAATGAGCTACTGGCGTTAAAGAATGAACTATCAATTGGAATTGTTGCATCCCATGAAATTGGGGGATTCCATACTAATCTCGGAGTTGCTTTATCTATAACTAAGTCCCCAGATTCCGCACCTGTATATTTTGAATTGTTGGATTTAACTTCAACTTTATAAGTGCCTGCATTGATCGGTGGGTTAGATTGACCATTGTAGGTAATGCTGTAAGAAATATTGCTTGGTGTACTACTAACACTTATTGGATGAACTGCACCATCATAAGTCAAATGAGATAAATTCAAATTAAATTTCACTGAAGAAACCGCATCTGCAACATTAATTAATACTTGCGCTGAAGTTTGATTATAGAGATTAGTATCTTGAGGGGTAAAATTAAGCAATAAATTATTTTTCCCTGCAGGTAATTTCTCGTTGAAAGTCGGGAAATAAGTGAATGTTCCATTAATTGGTAAATTTGTTTTTGGATCAAAGGCTTGAGCATTTAATTGCTGCGAACTTAATCCCACATCAGTTGTGATATCAGTTGGTGATTTCCAGAGAATTTTAGGGGTGAGCGCAGGAGTTGGAATCGGCACAACTAATATTTGAGGTGGGGCTGATGAAGTTGGTGAGTTCGCTACTCCTAAAATAGTTGAAGTACCAATGGTATTTTTTGATGCATCTTTATAGGTAACTGTAACTGATGCATTTTGGCCTGGATTTAACCCCTGTACGGTATAGGTATTTCCAATAAGAGAAATAGTGGTTGATTTGGCAATCGAAACCACACTGGTTGTAGCAGTTGCGGGAATAGCAGCGAAGTCTGCGGCGTTACTTACTGTAAAGCTAAATCCATTATATAGAGAGGTTAATCCACTTAATATTGGAGTAATTCTTGGAGTAGGTGCCGGGGGAGATGACGTACCAAATACTGTAATAGATCCAATTACAGTATTTGCATTTGAGTAATTGATAGTAGCAAGATTACTCGTTCCGGCCGGTAGAGGTGAAACTGAATATGTTCCCGGAGCAGTAAGTGTAGTTGTTACCCCTGCAACTGAATTTACAAAGGAGGCTGTTGCCGGAGATGGGACGTTGACTACGGTGAAAATAAAACCATTGGTTTGAGGAGTTACACTTCCAATACTCATTGGTGCATAAGTTAAAGGTGCAGATGTACCAACTAAAGTAGCGGTTGCAGTGTTTGATCCAACATAAGAAGCAGTTATTTGAACTGTAGCGCTAGTACTTGCGCCGAGCCCAGTGATTGTTATCAATTTGCTTAATGGATTTCCATTAGAGCAAACCCATTGGTAAGTGTTTGAGCCAGCATTTATAACTCCGGCTGATGAAGTTAAATTAAAAGTAATTGGTGTAGCACAAGATGTCGTGCTTAAAGTAGAGGTGAAACCATCTGCAGTAGGTGTTCCAGGGTTTGAACTCAAAGTAAATATCGGTGCCGGTAATAGTGGAACTGGATTAATAACTATGGTTAATGGCACTGCAGCTGATTGAGTACCATTACTAAAAGTAAGAGTTCCACTTATAGTTCCGGAAACAGTTGGTGTTCCGAGAGATACCAAACCATTAAGCCCGATGGCAGTGTTATTTAAATTTGTAACCCCTGTTGGAAGAGCTGTTGGTGTATAAGCCGCAGTTGCGCTTCCAGCCCAAGTTATAGTTGCATTAGTAGTAAAAGTATTTATTACAGTTACGGAATTTCCACTTATTGAGACTATTTGAAAAGTACCATTAAATCCATTATTTCCATTAACAGACAAAGTACTACCTGTGATTACAATATTTTCTCCTACAGTTAATCCAGCAGAAGAAGCAACAGTATATGTTGCATATCCAACTGATGGCGAAGATTGAATTACTGCAGAAACAGCAGTTGTTACCGCGGCCTGTGGTGTGAAGGTTACAGTTGGTGTGGAGGTAAAGTTGCTGACAGTAGCATTTAAATTCAATGGTACATTTACAAAACTACTTGATGGGATATTAATTATTGCGGTTGGGACATTTGGAGCATTAACTGTGAATGTAATTCGAATTGGCACTATGGGGGAATTAAAGGTGAGAGCAGTAGCAGGGGTAACTGCAGTAGCTAAAGTACTCAATGTTATTGTTTCTTGATTCAAGACTGGATCGACTACAAAATCTGTAACAGTTGTGTTGCTCGGAACATTAGTTCCAGTGACGCTATCACCAATTAATGCTGATCTCGGCGTTATGCCTGAGATAGTTAAAGTCGTGAATGAGCCAACTGTTGTATTTGAAACCACGGTAGCGGTCGTTCCACTACTTAAAGAAATGTTTGCACTATAAATTCCAGATCCAGTCGGGGTGCCAGAGATAAGTCCAGTATTAGTAACACTTAGCCCAGCCGGTAAAGAACTTGTGGGGTCGGTAAAAATTGAATTGTTTGGTGCTGCAGATAACTGCAAACTATATGGAACTCCTTGAACAACAGTTACAGCAGTTGGAGGAGTTGTTAATAGATATGGGTAATTGGCAGGTGGTGTGTAAGAGGTAGTTCCAAGTGTAAAGCTAGTGGAGGTTGTTACCCCATTGAAATAGAGTATTACACCAGTTCCATCAAATATTATTCTATTCACACTTCCATCTACTATATTTGTTACCTCCCAAACCTGGGTGGTAACGGAAGGTAAATTAGTTAGTTGAATCTTATTTATAATGTATTGATTTTGTGAATAAGGAAATATCACAGATTCCGCAGTAGATGTTGCTGGTGTAATGATTTCTCTTACAATCTTTAAATCTTTAGGGTTTAGTAATCCTTGATCCATTGCACTACCTAGCAGATTAATACTGGAAAAGCCCATTGCTCCACCACAGGAAACATTGGCACCAGTGTTATAAATAGTTTTATCTGGCTTATAGGCCAAAATACATGTATTTAAACTATGAGTTAGGTCAATTACATTATCTCCATTTGTCACATGAATGCTGTCATTTCCTGCACCAGCAAGAATTATCTCTCCGCCACTCCAATAATTATTTGTTGCAAAAGATACTTGTCCTAATACTGGAGTAGTTGGAATTACAGCTGGTGAAATTGCTGTTATGGAAGTAACTCTCAGTATTGAACCAGTGGAATCAAATATCAAATTAGCGGTAGTTGGGGTTCCAACAAAAGAATTAGAGAGAGTAACTGTAGCTCCAGTGACACTAGTGACATATGTACCTGCAGGTAAAGATAAACCAGGAGTATTTACTATAGAAACTAATTGTCCAACAACTGGTGTATAAGTTGGAGTACCACTTATTGTTATTGTATTTCCGGAAATACTTTGATTTGTCAGTTGCGCACTTGCTGTATTGCTTGATTGCAATACACCATTATTTGATAAGACGATAGCATTATAAGAAGCTACACCTGCTACATAAAATGTAATAGTGGAACCAGTTTGAATCCGATTGTCATAATAAGGCAATGTTAAATAGGAATTAGTGTCGCCGTTAATTGCATTATTAGTGGCTGCGGGATAAAGAACAGCCGGGATTGGCTTATTAGCAGAATTAACATTAACCAAATCTCCACCAATCACTGGATTCCAACCTTTAGATCCAGTTAACAATGGGGTAAGTCCAGTTATTAAGTTTGGATTCTTGGTTGGCCATTGAATGAAATTAACTATTCCACTGATTGATCCTTGGGTTGGGGTAGATAGTGTGACAGTAGTGGTGTTCAGTAGAGAATCTAAAGCTACACCGGCAACTTGAGTATAAGGAGCAATACCATTACCTGAAACTAGTTGACCTGCTGCAATTTCATTATTTAAACCATTAAATACAAAGGAAATATCTAGCGCATTGGTTGTTCCGGCAGGTTCAATTGCACCATTAGTGTTGGTACCAGTAACTACTGTGCAAGTTGTAGAACCACTTGGACAAGCAGCTGCTATTTGAATATTTAAATAAGTATTTCTCTCTCGAGCAGTGTACATAACATCATT
>OMHY01000069.1 GCA_900298985.1 Streptomycetaceae bacterium | reverse complement strand
GTATTTCGGTAAAGCAAGGCAATTTAAAAATGGGTGATGAAATTCAGATTGGCAAATTTAGAATGCATTTCTTTCAAAAAATTTGAAATAAACATATATAAGAAATAGGAGAATATGATGGCTATTCCAGCTCGTGCACACCTTAGCATTGGCGAAGTATTATCTAAACTAAGAATTGAGTTTCCGGATATTACTATCTCTAAAATCAGATTCTTAGAATCTGAAGGTTTGCTAGAGCCGTCTCGAACACCATCAGGTTATAGAAAATTTACGCCCGATGATGCTGCGAGGTTAAGATACATTCTAACTTTGCAAAGAGATCAGTACCTACCCCTTCGGGTGATAAAGGAACATCTCGATGCTTTAGATCGAGGTTTAGAACCGGAAAATAATCTGGGCAACAATAAAACTGGGGTTCCAAGACTAACTGCAGTTGAAAAGGAAGTTACTCCTTCTATATTCACAATTGATAGTAATTTAAAACTGTCTAAAGAAGAATTATTAGATTCATCTGGATTGAGTGCGGAAGATTTATCGGAATGTGAAGCATATGGATTAATTGCTCCACGAGGAAGATACTATGATGGTTTTGCATTGTCAGTTGCTCGGACTGTAAAAGATATTGCTCAATATGGAATTGAACCGAGGCATTTGCGTTCTTTCAAATCCGCTGCAGATCGAGAAATAGGTTTAGTAGAGCAGGTAATCGCGCCCTTATCAAAACAAAAAGGTTCGGAGGTTCAAGCCCGCGTAGAAGAAGTTATCAGAGAATTTTCTTCATTGTCGGTGAAACTTCATGCCGCTTTAGTTGCATCTGGATTACACCGCAGACCATAAAATTTAGAGAAAAGACTAAAGTAAAGTAGCTTTTTATGGCGCATGATGGATATTTAGAGGTTGAGTTAATGGGAGTGAGAGTGGAGATGCCCTCAAATCAACCAATAATGCTTCTCAAGGAAAAAGAAGGAATTAGATACCTTCCATTATGGATTGGTGCAGTTGAAGCAACTGCAATCGCCTTTGCGCAGCAAGATATGAAAAGTCCCCGACCCTTAACCCATGAATTACTACTCTCCATTATGGAACAATTACATGGCCATCTTGAAAGAGTTGATGTAACAAGTATTGAAGATGGAATCTTCTATGCCCAACTGGTCTTAGTGACTAATCAAGGAGAGGTTGCGATCTCTTCGAGGCCAAGTGATGCCATAGCTCTAGCCATCAGGGCAAACAAACCAATCTTTGTTGCAAGTAATCTATTGTCGGAAGCTGGAATTGAGATCCCAGATGATGAAAATGGAAATAGAGAGGATGAAGTAGAGAAGTTCCGAGAATTTTTAGATCAAATTAACCCAGAGGATTTCCTAGGGTAAACCCTAAACCTCTAGTTGAGATTTAATCGGCGTGTCGAAGAGTAAATTGCTTCTTAAATTCTATAATTCTCAGTATCGGATTTTTAAGCAACCAAGCTGAGTGGAGTGATAACTTGGAAAATAATCTTCCCCCAAATAGCTCTCCCGCTACCCAAAATTCTTTAAGCGATCAATTTGGTTATAGAGGTTCAATCGCCTGCGATGCGGCTGGGATAAGTTATCGTCAATTAGATTATTGGGCTAGAACAGAGTTAGTTTTGCCATCAATCCAAAGTGCAGCTGGATCAGGATCTCAAAGACTTTACAGTTTTCGAGATATTTTGGTGCTAAAAATTGTAAAGCGATTGTTGGATACCGGGGTATCTTTGCAGAATATCCGCAAGGCGGTAGAACATGTAAAAAGATCTGGGGTAGGGGATTTAGAAAGTATGACCTTAATATCAGATGGGTCCTCAATATATGAATGTACAACACCTGATGAAATTATAGATTTACTTGCTGGTGGTCAAGGGGTATTTGGTATTGCGATTGGTAAAGTGTGGCAAGAAGTGGAAGGTACTTTGGCACATTTGCAAAAAGAGGATGTTAATACTGGCTACCTCTATGGTTCTGCCGAAATTGTCGATGAGTTAGCTCTGCGACGAAAAGCAAGAGGTGCTTAACTACTCCCATTAAAACAAGTGGAGGGTATTAATTGAGTAGTTCGGAAGTAACAAGCAACCCAAGGTTTTCAGATTCATCAAATGATTTTTCAGAAGGTTTAGCAGAGCGCTTTAGGGATCGACATATTGGTCCATCCACTTCTGAAATTGCTCAAATGCTTCAAATACTTGATATGAATAATCTCGATGATTTGATTAATCAAACCGTACCAGAAATTATAAGAGACCAAGTTTTGCTTCGAAAAAGAATAACTTCTGCAAAAACTGAAGTTCAGGCCCTAGAAAAACTAAGAAAGATAGCAAAACAAAATTTAGTTTATCGATCATATCTTGGACAAGGTTATTACGGAACCATTACTCCTAAGGTAATTCTTAGAAATATATTGGAAAATCCGGCCTGGTACACCGCTTACACCCCTTATCAACCAGAGATTAGTCAAGGAAGATTAGAGGCATTATTTCTCTTTCAAACTTTAGTATGTGAATTAACAGGATTAGAGATTGCAAATGCTTCAATGTTGGATGAAGGGACCGCTGGTGCCGAAGCAATAACTATGGCAATTCGCAGCCTCAGCAATTCACATAATTCAAATCTGAGAGTGCTTTTAGATTCAGGGCTTCATCCTCAAACTTTAGAAGTAATGAAAGTAAGATTAAGTAGTTTAAAAATAGATTTTGAAATATCAAAAATAACTGAAGAAAAAGATTATAGTCCTTATTCAGTTGTCGCCTTAAGTCAGTGGCATACATTTGGTAATGGTTTATCCGAATCATTAATCTTAAAAATTTCAGAACAGGTTCACCAACAAAATGGCTTATTGGTAATGGCTACTGACTTATTGGCCCTTACAATAAATACATCACCTGGGGAATTGGGTGCAGATATCGCTTTTGGATCTTCTCAGAGATTTGGAGTTCCAATAGGTTTTGGAGGTCCAGCAGCTGGCTTTTTATCAGCGAAAGCTGCCCTTTCCCGTGCCTTGCCAGGAAGATTAGTTGGAAAAAGTGTTGATACTCATGGAAATCCTGCTTATCGTTTGGCTTTGCAAACCAGGGAACAACATATTAGGAGGGAAAAAGCAACTTCCAATATATGCACTGCCCAGGTTTTACTGGCAGTAATATCAAGTTTTTACGGTTTGTACCATGGCAAAGAGGGTTTAATCAAAATTGCACAACGTATCAACAATTTAGTGAATCTTTTAAGCAACTCGTTGAAATCTGCAGGCTATGAAGTCAAAGCAACTGGATTTTTTGATACGATTTCAGTAACAGTAAATGAAACCAAAAAATTGAATGGAATTTTGGAAAATGCAAAACAACTAAAAATCAATTTGCGCCTAACAGATAATTTAATATCCATCGCTCTTGATGAAACTGTAGATTATAATGATATTTTAGATTTAGCAAAGATATTCAATTTGCAGATAGACAGTAAAAATGTTACCGCTGCAATTAACAATGTAAATGGTATTAGCAATAGAAAAGACAATTTCTTAAGCCAAGGAATTTACAATCAGAAATTTTCTGAAACTAAGATGCTACGTTATATCCGCTCTTTATCAGATAAAGATTTAGCATTAGATCGAACTATGATTCCTCTTGGTTCATGTACTATGAAATTAAATGCTACCAGCGAAATGATTCCAGTTACCTGGAAAGAATTTGGCCAAATCCATCCATTTGCCCCGATAGGCCAATTCTCTGGTTATTTAGAGTTGATTAAGGAAATTTCTTCTTGGCTAGTAGAAATAACGGGTTATGACTGCGTCTCTTTAGCTCCAAATGCTGGTTCCCAAGGAGAATACGCTGGTTTGCTT
>OMHY01000068.1 GCA_900298985.1 Streptomycetaceae bacterium | reverse complement strand
CAATCATTGTGGCCATTTAAATATTTGTTAGATAATATTTTTTCATTTAACATAAAATCCGTTATAACAACTTTTGGCGGATGATCCAAATGTTCTTTATAATTAAATACATCGCGAATTCTAGTTAATAAACAACTTCCTAAATATTCATTTTCTTCGTTACATTGATAAAGCGCCTTATAAAATAGATAAATTGCCATTGTTAGTTGGAGTAAGTGCAATATTAATTGCCACCTGGTTTGGAAAAGTAAATGGTTTAGCAATCTCACTAGCAGTAGTACTTCCAAATGTATTAGCGCTAATGCTTTGGCGTTCTACTGAAAATTATGTACGTCGGGCAAGTGCGGCAGCTCTTATTATTTTTTACATTCCATTTCTAGCAGGTTTTATTTTACTTTTGGCTAATAACAAAAATGGACTTAGATGGATTATTGCTCTAGTTGTAATTGTGGCTTGCAGCGATACCTTCGCTTGGGTTTCTGGTGTTTTATTAGGGAAACATAAAATGGCACCAAATATTTCTCCGAAAAAAACCTGGGAAGGTTTTGTTGGCGCTTTGATTTTTACCTTAATTGGCGCCGGATTAGTTTTTCAATTCCCACTACATCGTGCATTTTGGGAAGGAGCAGTAATTGGAGTAATTGGAACAATTACTTCTACCTGGGGAGATTTGATTGAATCAGCTTTGAAAAGAGATATGGGCATTAAAGATATGGGAAAGATATTGCCAGGGCATGGGGGAATGTTAGATCGAATGGATTCCATATTATTTACCGCACCCACTATCTGGTTTGCTTATGAAGCACTTCGACATTTTCATTGGTTATAGGGCTAATTTAATTGGAAAATAATATGGAGTTAAAGTTAGAACCTAAATCTAAAGTGGGAAAACCGCCTCAACATTTCTTGGATTTAAATCAGGAAGAACGAAAAGAGGCAGTCGAAGAATTAGGGCTTCCAAAATTTCGTGCCAATCAAATTGCAATACATTTGTTTGAACATTTTAATTTAGAAATTGATTCTTGGAGTGATTTTCCCAAAGATATCAAAGAAAAAGTAAAAGAAAATATATTGCCTAGTTTGATTACTAAGGTGCGCAGTATCCAAACTGATAATGGAAAGACTCGCAAAGATTTATGGAAATTACATGATGGAGTACTAGTTGAAAGTGTTTTAATGGAATATCCTGATCGAGTTACTGTTTGTATCTCTTCGCAAGCAGGATGTGGAATGGATTGTCCGTTTTGTGCCACTGGGCAAGGTGGATTAACAAGAAATTTATCTGCTGCTGAAATCACCGCACAGGTAATTGCAGCAGCCGCCTCGGCAGCGAAAGGTGAATTATCAGGTGGACCAAAAAGATTAAGCAATATTGTTTTTATGGGTATGGGTGAGCCGATGGCAAATTACAATGCAGTCATCCAAACTTTACACAATATTATTGATCCAAATCCAAATGGAATGGGAATTAGTGCTAGAAATGTAACTGTCTCTACAGTTGGTTTAGTGCCGGGAATTGAAAAATTATCCAAAGAAAATATTCCAGTTACTTTGGCTGTTTCACTACACACGCCAGATGATGAATTACGGGACACTTTAGTTCCAATTAATAATAGATATAAAGTAAATGAAGTATTAGAGGCAGCAGATGATTATGCAAGGAAAACTGGGCGTAGATATTCCATTGAATATGCTCTAATAAAAGAGATTAATGATCAAGCCTGGCGGGCAGCCCTACTTGGACGTTTACTTAAAAATCGTATTGCTCATGTTAATTTAATTCCACTAAATCCTACCCCGGGTTCTAAATGGACCGCTTCTAGTAAAAAAGATGAAAAGGAATTTATTCGGATTTTAGAAGAGCAAGGTGTTCCGGTTTCATTGCGTGATACGCGGGGCAAAGAGATTGATGGAGCCTGTGGTCAATTGGCCGCCAGGGAGATAGAGTTAGTTAATAGGAATGAATAAAATAACATAAAATAACAAGGAGTTGTATTTAACTATGAAAAAACTTTCAAATTTTGTTGATGGAAAATTTCAAAATTCTTCATCGGGTCAAGAATCTGAAATCATTAACCCAGCAACGGGCAAAGCTTATGCAACTGCACCAGTTTCAAATGCAGCAGATGTAGATCAAGCATACAAAGCAGCTCAAAAAGGTTTCGAAATTTGGAAAGAAGCAACTCCTTCAGAAAGACAAAGAGCACTTTTAAAAATTGCGGATAAATTAGAGGAACGTGCGGAAGAGATAATTGCAATTGAATCAGAAAATACTGGTAAGCCGATTGCATTGACTCGATCTGAAGAAGTTCCACCTATGATAGATCAAATTAGATTTTTTGCTGGAGCTGCGAGAAATCTTGAAGGCAAATCAGCTGGTGAATATATGAAAGGTATGACCTCTTTTATTAGAAGAGAACCGATTGGTGTAGTCGGTCAGGTAACACCTTGGAATTATCCAATGATGATGGCAGTTTGGAAATGGGCACCAGCAATAGCAGCGGGTAATGCTGTAGTTTTAAAGCCAAGTGACACTACTCCAGCATCTACAGTTTTTATGGCAGAGGTAATGGGAGAGTTTTTACCTGCAGGTGTATTTAATGTTATTTGTGGAGATAGAGATACTGGTAGAGCATTAGTTAATCACAAGACACCTCAATTAGTTTCAGTTACTGGTTCTGTTAGGGCTGGTATGGAAGTTGCAGAATCCGCAGCTAAAGATCTAAAAAGAGTCCATCTAGAGTTAGGTGGAAAGGCACCTGTAGTTGTTTATGATGATGCTGATATTGAAAAAGCAGTTGCTGGAATTTCAATTGCAGGATTTTTCAATGCTGGTCAAGATTGCACCGCCGCAACTAGAGTCCTGGTGCAAGAAGGTATCTATGATGAGTTTGTGGCAGCGATAACTAAAGAGGTACAAAACAATATTGCAGTTGGTAAACCTGATGAAGATGTACTTTTTGGACCGGTAAATAATCCAAATCAACTCGCTCGAGTACTGGGCTTTTTAGAGAGAAAGCCCGCTCATGCTCGAATTGCAACTGGCGGAAAACAATTAGCGCAAGAAGGTTTTTTCATTCAACCAACAATTGTTGCTGATCTAAAGCAAGATGATGAAATGATCCAAAGTGAAATTTTTGGACCAGTAATTACAATTCAAAAATTCAAAGATGAGTCCCAGGCTTATCAATATGCCAATGGTGTTAATTATGGTTTAGCATCAAGTGTTTGGACTCAAGATCATGGTCGTGCCATGAGAGCGGCAAAGAACTTTGATTTTGGCTGTGTTTGGATTAATACTCATATCCCAGTAGTAGCAGAAATGCCACATGGAGGTTTCAAGCACTCGGGCTATGGAAAAGATTTATCTGCATATAGTTTTGAAGATTACACTCGAATTAAGCATGTAATGAGTAACATTAGTTTTTAATTACTTCTTCTTTAGCCTAATCTGAAAAGGATATTATATGGAAAAGAATAATCTATCCCGTAGAAGCGTTCTGGGTGGTGCTTTAGGTATCGGTGCGCTCTCGCTGGCTGGAAATCTAGGAGAATTAAATCTGGCACATGCAGATAACGGCACTGTTAGATTTGCTAATTGGTCCTTATATTTAGATTACAACAATAAATCAAAACGCTATCCAACATTAGATCTTTTTACCAAACAAACCGGCATCAAAACAACTTATAGTGAAGCGGTAGATGACAACGATACCTTTACCGCGAAAGTTGCTCCCCAACTACAATTGAAAAAAGACATTGGATATGACATTGTAGTTTTAACAGACTGGATGGATAAGCGTTGGATAGATTCTGGTTTCGCTCAAAAATATGATTCGGGATCTGTCCCAAATCAAAAAAATATTGTACCTTTTTTGCAACATCCATATTTTGATCCCCAAAGACAATACACCTCACCTTGGGCTGGAATTATTGGGGGAGTAGCTTGGAACTCTAAAAATCATCCAAAAGAGATTAAAACTTTAGATGATCTATTTGCCAAAGAAAACAAAGGAAAAATAGAGGTACTCTCAGAGATGAGAGACACAATAGGACTAATTATGATGTGGCAAGGAGTTGATATCTCTAAGCCATTTGGTGAAGACAAATTTATGAATGCAATAAATAAGTTGCAGCAACTAATAAAGGATGGATTTATTCGGCAGGTAAAAGGCCAAAGCTATCAACAAGATTTAATTAATGGAGATGCGGTAGCTGTAATTGGGTGGTCGGGAGATATAAATCAATTAAATTTGCAAAACAATACAAATATCTTTAAGTTTAATGTTCCAGAATCAGGTGGAACTTTTTCTACTGATAATATGATGGTACCAGTTACTGCTCAAAATAAATCTGGCGCTGAAAAATTAATAAATTATTATCATGATCCAGTGGTGGCAGCTACAGTCGCAAACTATATTAATTACATTTGCCCAGTTGTTGGTGCCCAACAAGCTATGGAAAAAATTAACCCTAAAGCTGTTACCAATCCACTCATTTTCCCAACAGATCTTATGTGGTCAAAATTAAAAACTTTCCGGCAATTAACTGCGCCAGAACAGAGAAAATTCTCTACTGCTTTTCAGAAGGCAAGTGGTAACGCATAGTGGCAGAGAAATCAATCCAGGAAGGTGATTTACATTTAGAAAACCTAACTAAATCTTTTGGAGAATTCACTGCTGTAAATTCCATAAACCTAACAATTCCAGTTGGTTCATTTTTCGCGCTTCTAGGTCCATCAGGATGCGGTAAAACTACAACTTTAAGAATGATTGCTGGATTAGAAGAACCAACTTCTGGCCGCATTCTTATTGGAGATCAAGACATTACTTATGCAAGGCCCTATCGCAGACCAGTAAATACAGTTTTCCAAAATTATGCTTTATTTCCTCATTTAACAATTTTTGAAAATGTGGCTTTTGGTTTGAGGAGACGGGGAATAAAAGAAGTAAAAACTGAGGTGGAGCGAGTATTGAAATTAGTGGAGTTACCTCAAATGGCCGGAAGAAAACCTAATCAACTTTCCGGTGGCCAACAACAACGCATCGCCCTAGCAAGGGCAGTGGTAAATAACCCCGCACTCTTACTTTTAGATGAACCTCTAGGTGCATTAGATTTAAAACTTAGAAAACAAATGCAAATTGAGTTAAAGAGAATTCAAATTGAAGTTGGTTTAACTTTTGTGCATGTCACACATGATCAAGAAGAAGCAATGACTATGGCCGATACTATTGCGGTTATGAATGAAGGTCGCATTGAGCAAATGGGAACTCCATCAGAACTTTATGACAATCCTAAGACTGCATTTGTAGCAAACTTTTTAGGTCAATCCAATCTGATTCGCGGAACTATAGTTGGTATTGATGGAGATTATCGAGTAGTTGATTTAGCCGGAAGCAAAATAAAACTTCCAGTTTCCCGAAGCGAAAATTTATCTGGAAATATTTTAGTAGGGGTAAGACCTGAGAAACTTAGGTTACATAAAAAAGGTGAAGCTAAATCAGGGAATATTTTTACTAATGGAAAAGTGATAGATGTATCCTACATTGGGGTATCAACTCAATATCAAGTGGAGTTACCAGGTCAATTAACTCTGATGGTATTTGAACAAAATGATGATGGTTTAGAACCAGCTCGAAAAGGAGATGAGGTAGAAATTAGTTTTGAACCTAATTTTACTTTTGCCCTTTCGGGAGATCAGGATATAGACGCCGGATCTGAATTAGAAATTACAGAATAACTGGAAAATACAAAGAATCAAATGGCATATGTAGCAAATGCTGTAGGGCATAACAAAAAAACTAGTGCAAGAAGAGGCAGATGGACGCCTTACCTCTTATTGATGCCTGGAATGTTTTGGTTAATAACTTTTTTCCTACTTCCAATAATTAAATTATTTGATAAAGCTACTCAATCTCCCGGAGATAATATTGGTCAATTTGTACAAACTTGGAGTTTTTCTAATTACTGGGATTCTTTTTGGGGCGCCAAAGCTCAATTTGGCCGATCATTTTTGTTTTCTTTTCTTGCAACTTTGTTAGCATTGCTCATTTCTTATCCTTTGGCTTATGCAATTGCTTTCAAATCCGGGAAATGGAAAAACACCTTACTAGTACTGGTAGTTGCTCCCTTTTATACCTCTTTTATATTGAGAACTATTGCTTGGGAGCAGATACTGGGGAATCAAGGTCCAGTGTTGGGAATATTGCGAACTTTACATTTAGCTAATTCCAATACCCATATCACAGCTTCATCTTTTGCTGTGGTTGCTGGTTTAACTTATAACTTTTTACCTTTTATGACCTTGCCACTTTATGCAAGTCTAGAGAGAATTGATCCCAGAGTATTAGAGGCTTCTGGTGATTTATATGCCAACTCTTGGAAAACTTTTTTTCGAGTTACTTTTCCACTATCTTCACCGGGAGTATTGGCAGGAACATTATTAACTTTTATTCCGGCGGCAGGTGATTATATAAACGCTGATATTTTAGGAAATCCAGGAACAAAAATGATTGGAAATGTCATTGATGCTCACTTTTTCCAAACCACTGATTATCCCGGAGCCGCAGCCCTTTCAATTATATTAATGCTCACAATATTGATATTAGTACTGCTTTATATAAGACGTTTTGGCACGGAAGAATTAGTTTGATGAATCAAAATAAATTCGCCCGTTGGGTTTCTCGAAATCTAATTAAGATTTATGCGACTCTTGGTTTTATCTACCTTTTTATTCCAATTGGTTATACTTTTTTATTTTCCTTCAATAATTCATTAAAAAGTAATTTAATCTGGCGGGGATTTACTCTTAGTAATTGGAGCAATCCTTGTGGTGCCCCAGATGTTTGTAATGCACTTGGCAATTCTTTGAAGATTGGTCTACTCGCAACTTTAATTTCAACAATATTAGGCACTTTGATTGCATTTGCTATTGGCAGATATTCATTTAGGGGAAAAACACTGGTAAATATTTTGATTTTTCTCCCCATGGCTACGCCAGAAGTAGTTATGGGAGCATCTTTATTAACTTTATTTTTAAACTATGCAAATTTGTTACCTTTTTTTACACCTGGTTTTTGGACTATAGTAATTGCACACATTATGTTTTCTATTTCATTTGTAGTGGTAACAGTAAAGGCACGTATTGCAAGCTTGGATCCAAGGCTAGAACAAGCAGCTATGGATTTATATGCTGATGAGAAACAAACTTTCCTTAAGGTTACTCTTCCTTTAGTGGCACCGGGCATAGCCGGTGCAGCCCTATTAGCATTTTCACTTTCCTTTGATGATTTCATTATTACAAATTTTAACTCCGGTAGTATCAACACCTTTCCAAAATTTATCTATACCACTGCTCAAAGAGGGTTACCCCCACAAGCCAATGTAATTGGTGCATCCATGTTTCTAATTGCCATGTTTATAGTATTGGGAAGTCAATTTATTTCCCGCCGGAGAGAAAAAGCTTACTCATAAGTTAGGCTAGGGATATGGTTGATGGCAAACTACCCAGTTATATAGGAAATATGTATGGCCCCGATTTCACTTTTTTGGGAGTGAATAGATGCGATTTAACCAAGCCGGAAACATTTCAGAACGCTGATATTGTAATTGTAGGAGCCCCAATAGATAGTGGTACTAGTTTCCGATCGGGAGCAAAATTTGGTCCCCAAGCAATTAGAGCAGCAGATTATTTATCTCATGATGGTTCCAGACCTAACTTAGCTATGCGAGTAGATCCACTTCAAGAATTAGTTGTTAAAGATGCAGGTGATTTATTAATGCCACCGGGTGATTTGGAATCTGCATTAGAAATTTTGGAAAATGCTACTGAAACTATTTCTCAGTCTGGTGTAATTCCAGTTGTGCTTGGAGGAGATCATTCAATTGCCTGTGCAGATGTAAAAGGGATTGCAAATTATTTTGGACATAGAAAAATATCAATGATTCATTTCGACGCCCATGCAGATACAGGAGAATCTCAATTTGGAGCATTAGTTGGTCATGGAACTCCAATGAGAAGATTAATTGAGAGTGGCGCGGTTAGAGGAGACAGGTTTTTGCAACTAGGTCTTCGTGGATATTGGCCAGATGATAAAACTTTACAGTGGATGGCTTCACAAAAAATGAAATCTTATGAAATGACTGAGATTCATCATCGGGGTTTAGACGAAGTTTTAAATGAATCCTTCAAGATATTAACTAATGAATGTGATGGAGTATTTCTCTCAGTTGATATTGATGTAGTTGACCCAGGTATGGCACCCGGTACTGGCACTCCGGAACCAGGTGGTATGACCAGTAGGGAATTAATTGAAGCGGTAAGAATAATCACCTCGGAACTTCCTATTGTAGGAATAGATATTGTTGAGGTATCGCCCGCTTATGATAATCAGGAAATAACTGCGCTATTGGCTAATAGAATTGTGTTAGAAGCGCTTAGCGGTATTGCACTTAGAAAAAATGGAAAGAAATATCAACCAACCCGCAATTTATTAGATCGATGAAATTAATTACTGTACTTGGTTCTACTGGCTCCATAGGTGTGCAAGCACTTGAATTAGTTAAGGATAATCCAGAGCAATTTCAAGTTAAAGCGCTAGTCGCAGGTGGAATTAATTTAGAACTTTTATGGGAGCAATGTAAAGAATTTGAGGTAAAAAAAGCTGCAGTTTTCGCAGGATTAACTCCGGAAAGTAAAGAAAGTTTTCGTAAAATAAATTGTGAAATAAATTCCGGGATGCAAGCGATCTGTGAAATTGCATCTATGCCAGTTGATGTGGTTTTAAATGGAATCAATGGAAGTATAGGTTTAGAACCATCACTAGCAACTTTAAATGCAGGTAACACTTTAGCTTTAGCAAATAAAGAATCCATGGTGGCAGGTGGGGAGTTACTTAATAAATTTTCTAAGGAAAAGATTATTCCAGTTGATTCAGAACATAATGCGCTTTATCAAGCACTCAAAGTTGGCAAATTGGAAGATGTTGATAAATTGGTTTTGACTGCAAGCGGTGGACCATTTAGAAATATTGAAGATTTATCAGAGGTAACTTTAGAGCAAGCACTTGCGCACCCAACCTGGAATATGGGACCGGTGGTCACAATTAACTCCGCCACTTTATTTAATAAAGGTTTAGAAATTATTGAAGCCCACTATCTTTTCGGGTTGCCCTATGAAAACATTGAAGCAGTTATTCATCCACAATCAGCAATTCACTCCCTGGTTCAATATAAAGATGGATCAACTATTGCTCAGGCCTCACCTCCTTCAATGAAATTACCAATTGGCTATGCTCTAAATGGTGGTTCTCATCTAAAGGGAAGTGGTCGCAAATTTGATTGGAGTAGTAATTTCAAGTGGGAATTTGAACCGATAGATCACCAAAAATTTCCCAGTATTGAATTAGCGAAGATAGCTGGTGAACTTGGGCAATCAGCCTGTGCCACCATTAATGCCGCAAATGAAATAGCAGTATCTGCATTTATGGATAGAAAATTAAAGTTTTCTCAAATCATTCCAATAGTTTCCAAAGTATTAGGGAAAATTCAATCCCTAGGAGATTTAGGGAAGATAAACTCTTTTGAGGATGTCAGCGTGGTGGAGCATAATGCGCGTAAATTAGCTCTGGAGATATTAAATGTTAATCTTTAATGCTAGAGCAGAGAAAACAGGGGAGAATGAGTCTTAAGTGAAAGTCTTTTTTCTAGATTTGCTAGCTGTAGCTTTATTTGTATTTGCTTTATTATTTTCAGTAATGGTCCATGAATTTGGTCATTTTATTACCGCTCGAAAATTCAATATGAAAGTCACTGAATTTTTCGTGGGTTTTGGGAAAAGAATATTCTCTTTTCGTCGTGGTGAAACTGAATATGGTCTCAAAGCAATTCTTGCCGGTGGATATTGCAAAATTGCTGGGATGACTCCAAATGAGTTGATGCCGGAAGGTGAAGAAGATAGAGCATTTCATCGACACAAAGGTTGGCAAAGAACTATTGTTTTGTTAGCCGGTTCAATTGGGCATCTATTAATTAGTGTAATTTTATTATTTGCGCTTTTTGTAGGAATTGGTGAACAAACCTACTCCCCAATTATTGATACTGTGCCTAAATGTTTCACTAATTCTTGTACTTCTACAACTCCAGCTTATGCGGCGGGACTTCAACCCCGTGATGCCATAGTTAAAATAAATGGTTCAGCTATCACAGATATAAATAACTTTTCTAAAATTATAAATAGATATCAAGGGCGTCAACTAACATTTGAGATATTACGTAATCATAAACATATGGAATTTCAAATAACCCCAGTGTCACAAATTGTTAATGGGAAACAAGTTGCCCGGATAGGTATTACTATCAACAGCATATTAATTGGTTTCCAAAGAGATAACCCATTTGTAGCGACGGCTAAAGCCTTTGGGCAAACTGGTTTTTACATCAAAGAGAGTTTAATTACTATTCCACAAATACCAACAAAAATTCCAGCAATTTTCAGCGCTATATTTTCCAATAAACCAAGGGATCCAAATGGACCAATTGGAGTTGTGGGAGTAGCCCGTGTAGCTGAGCAAACTTTTTCTGATTCCCAAAGTAATAATAGTCAGAAAATTGCACAATTTATATTGTTAATTGTTGGGCTAAATGTTTTTGTTGGAATATTTAATTTAATACCATTACTGCCTTTAGATGGTGGTCATATATTAATTGCAGCAATTGATAGTTACCGAAGAAGAAAATCTCTTCGTACTGGAAAAGCAGTCGAAAGTCTAAATTTGGAAAAACTTACTCCATTTGTGGTGGTGGTTTTTGGCGCATTAGTGGTGCTAGCAATACTGCTTTTAATCGCAGATATTGTTAACCCCGTCCATATTTGAGAAAAGGTGGCACAATAATCCTATGGTAAATCTTGGAATGCCGAGCGCACCCTTGCCCACACTTGCTCCACGTAGAAAGAGTAAGCAATTAAAGGTTGGAAATGTATTAGTTGGTGGAGATGCTCCAGTTTCAGTTCAATCAATGTGCACTACTCTCACAGCTAATATAAATGCTACTTTGCAACAAATAGCAGAGCTAACAGCTTCTGGTTGCCAGATTGTGCGAGTTGCAGTGCCAAGTCAAGATGATGCTGATGCACTTAAAGCAATTGCCAAAAAATCACAAATACCTGTAATTGCAGATATTCATTTTCAACCAAAATATATTTTTGCAGCAATTGATCTGTCTCTT
>OMHY01000067.1 GCA_900298985.1 Streptomycetaceae bacterium | reverse complement strand
ATCCAAATCCCAATCCCCCACCTGCAGATTGGAATCAAGGGAAGGATGGATCTGGAAATTCCACCGGTATAAATTCAGAAGAAGGAGCTGATCCTTCTCAGTCTATGAAATCTCAAAGTGAGGATGACGGTAATAGATACCAAGACAAAAATGGATTAGCTAAAGACAATTCCAGAGAAAATCCGAAAATTCATGAAGAGGTTATGGGCTCTGATTTTTTCCCAATTGCTACCGCACTACTTGCTCTTATTTTAGCTGCCACTATTGCATATATCGTGGGGCATCGCAATGGTAAGAAAAAAGTTTCAAGTGATATGCTTTCCCAAAATTAAATATCACAAAATATAAATCAAAATTATGCGTTATTAGCTAGCGAAGTTCGGTTAAATTCCGACGCTGTCTTCGCAACTGTAAATAGATTGAAAATCTAAAGCCAGGTCGCCTACTAATAGCGTGCAGTTTCCGACCGCGAGGGAAGGTCGGGCTTCATCGCCTGAAAAGCCCTCCTTTATTTACAAAGGAGAAATACAGTTGAATAAAGTATTTTCATTACTAAATTTCAAAAAATCTATAACTTTTCTTTTACTTTCATCCAGTATTATTTTTATAGCTACAAATTCAAATAATGCTAATGCAGCTTCAATCAAAAAAACCAACCCTAACCAAAAAAATGCTTCTAACATATTGCCAAAGAGAATTATCTCTTTAAGCCCCTCTGCTACTGAGGATCTTTTTGCAATTGGCGCCGGGCAAGAAGTAATAGCAGTAGATAATTACTCTAATTTCCCACACAACGTCCCATCAGTAAAGTTAGAGTCTTTAAACCCGAATGTAGAGGCAATTGCAAGTAAGCACCCCGATTTAGTAGTTATTCAATCAACTGCTTCTGGTGCAAAAAATGTTATTGCAGCTTTGAACGCTTTGAAAATAAAAAGTTATGAGGAAATTACTCCAAGTAATTTAGATGGGGCATATCAAGAGTTGACTGACCTTGGAAATTTAACTGGGCATATAGATGAAGCAAATGCTGCCATCTCCTACATGAAATCTCGGATAAGCAACATAGTTGCAGGTGTGAAATTAAAGAAAACCTTAACTTTTTATCATGAACTTGATAACACTGGTTATAGCGTTACCTCCCAAACTTTTATTGGTCAAGTTTATAAAAGTTTTGGTTTACAAAACATTGCAGATGCCGCTGCTAAAGCAGATGATGGTGGTTACCCACAACTACAAAGTGAATATGTGATAAAAGCCAATCCAGATCTTATTTTTCTTGCGGATGGAAATGGAGTAGATGGAAATGAGTCTTATCGAACTTTGATGAAAAGACCTGGATTCGCCCAAATTTCCTCATTGAAAAATAATCACATTGTCCTCTTGCCCGCAGATATCCCATCTCGCTGGGGTCCAAGATTAGTTCAGTTTTATTCCATCATTGCTCGCCGATTAAATACTTTGAATTAATAAGTCATATCATGAATTTTAATAGATAAAGAGTTAAATTAAGGCTATGCTTGAAAATTTTAAGGAAAGAATCAATCGGGATTTTGACCGGCATGTATTAGTACGTGCATTTGTTGTCTCCTTATTGATTCTTTTCTTAGTTTCTATTGCCTCCTTGGCGATTGGACCTGTTCAAGTTTCAATTCCTAAAATGCTGCAAAATATATTTGGCTCTTCCCATGCTTTAACTGATTTTGAAAAAACTATAGTTTGGCAAATTAGATTACCGAGAGTACTACTTGGAATTATTGTCGGTGCGGCGCTGGCTATAAGCGGTGGTGTATTTCAAACTGTATTTCACAATTCATTGGCAGATCCCTATTTACTAGGGGCTGCTTCTGGAGCTGGTTTGGGAGCAACAATAGCTCTGGTTGCAGGCGGCGCCAATTTTGCGTACCTTCCACTTTTCGCTTTTCTTGGATCTCTATTAGCAGTAGTTGCAACTTTATTGATTGCAGGTAAATTCTATTTTGATCCTAGCACTTTATTGCTTTCAGGCATTGCTATCGGTTCTTTTTTCACCGCTATCCAAACTTATTTACAACAAAGGCACAGCACTACTTTGCGCCCTGTTTATTCCTGGATTTTAGGGGAATTAGGAAATGCTACCTGGTCCCAAGTGAGATGGGCTTGGGGATACATTGCAATTGCAATTGCTACACTAATTTTGATTTCCAAAAAAATGGATGCATTGCTTTTAAGTGATGATGAAGCACATTCCCTTGGAATAAATGTAAAGCGAATCAGATTAATCGCAATTTTGGCTGCTTCTTTTGCCACAGCTACTGCAGTGGCCGCATCAGGTCTCATAGGTTTTGTAGGTTTGGTAATACCTCATATGGTAAAGATGCTTTATCAAAATATTTCCAATAAGTTTCTAATTATTTATGGGATTTTAGGTGGCGCTTTTTTGACACTTACCGATTTAATAGCTCGGGTCATTATCTCCCCCGCGCAATTACCAATCGGCGTTATTACCGCCTTTATTGGAGCACCATTCTTCCTTTACCTCTTAAAGCAAAGGAGGTTTAACAAATGAAATTTGATACCATGCTTGAAATTTCAAATTTAAATGTTGAAGTCAACGGTAAAATGCTTTTGCAGGATATAAATATAACAATACCGAATTCTGGCTGGAGTTCAATTATTGGTCCAAATGGATCTGGAAAAACAACTTTATTGCGTTGTATTTTAGGAGTGATTCCTTATACCGGTACTGTCCAGGAAGCACATTTAGATCAGAAAAGTAATTTAATTATTCACGCTCCTAACTTTTCTTCACCCAAATCAATGAAATCTGTTTATAGAAATTTACAACGAAATGTTGCTTATATAGCTCAAAAACCTGTCTATCCAGTTGGGATGACTGTGGCTCAATATGTTTCCCTGGCAAGTTTAAAAAATTCCAAAGTAAATTTAAAGAGGATTTTAGAAGAGTTAGAAATCTATGGATTGTATGATCAATCTCTAGCCACTTTATCTGGTGGGGAATTACAACTTGTATCAATAGCCAGAGCAATTGCGCAAAATCCAGATTTAATTTTGCTTGATGAACCTACCTCCGCTTTAGATATACACCATCAAAGCAGAGCTCTAGCTTTGATTTCTAATTTAAGAGATTCTGGAATTCCAATTATTTCAGTAATGCATGATTTATCAGCAGCTGCTTTTTATAGTGATAGGTTAGCTCTGCTAAATCAAGGTCGATTATTAATTTATGATCAACCAGATTTAGTAATTAATTCACCACTATTGGCAAATGCTTTTGAAAATGCCATTGATATTTTAAATTTGGAATCTGGCCGTTCCATAGTGGTGGGTAAGGAAACTAGAGGTAAGAAATCTAAATAATTTCCGCCCAATGGTTAAGTTTTTCTTACCTCACATGAGAAGGCACAAAAGGCAATGAAGCTAAATTAGCTTTTTCTAATCTGCCTCTAATTTCTACCTGCAACATTGAAATTGCACCCAGATTATTTAGGGCTTTTCGATCCACCAGAGCCAAGGAAATACCTTTGTTTAAACTTGGGGAAAATGTCCCGGAGGTGACAATGCCTACCTCTTCACCAACTTCATTTTTCACGGACATTCCAGCTCGTGCAATAGTTCGACCTTCAAATTCTAAAGCCACCAATTTTCGCTTTATTCCTAAATCTTTTTGCGTAACTAATGCTGGCTTTCCTAAGAAAAAATCCTTATTGATTTTAACTGCCCAACTAGCCCCACCTTCTAGTGGTGAAATCTCTTCACTGATTTCATGTCCATGCAGTGGGTATCCCATTTCGGTTCGCAAAGTATCCCTCGCCCCAAGGCCCACCACCTTTCCATCATTTGCAACTATTAAAGATGCTAATAATTCCCAAACTAATTTTGCATTTTCATTTCTGGTTATCAATTCATAACCAAACTCTCCGGTATAACCGGTGCGACATAATATTACGCGACTAGCTAATTTGGAATCTTTACTGTTTTCCAATTCAAGATGTGCAAAAGACATATATTCTAAATTTGGAACTTCACCTAACCCTAAATTTGCCCAAAGTGCCTGCAAAATCTTTTGGGAATACGGTCCTTGAATCGCAAAAACACAATATTGTTCATGCAAGTTTTCTAATTTGATATCATTATTTTTCTCAGCCAAATACTTTTTCATCCGCATTTCAACCGCAGTACAGTTTGAGGCATTGGGTACTAAAAAGAAGTGATGTGAACTCAATCTATAAATAATTAAATCATCAATAACTTTACCTTGATCATTTAAAATTAGGTTGTATTGAGCCTGGCCATCTGAAATCAAAGTAAGATCATTAGTAAAAATCTCATTTAAAATTTTTGTTAAAGTTTCACATCCTTCTGCTGGATTGGATGCATCGCTGTGGTTTGGACATTCAAGTTTAACTTCCAACTTTCCGAGATGAGAGACATCAAATAAACCTACATTTGTCCGAACAGATTTATGTTCTGCTAATACCCCACCCATAATTGGCAAAGAGATTTGATTTTGTAGATGCTTGGTGAAGAGCTCAGTTTTATCTATCTTTGGATATTCAATCGGCATCAACCAGCCACCAAAATCTGCCATCTTTGCAGCAGTTGCTTGGTGCCAGTCATTAATCGGGCTTAGCTTTGCCATAATACTAACCTTATCTCATATCTTATTAATAACTTCAGTTAGGAGGGGATATTCCCTTTGAAGTAGTATTGGAAAATGAGCAAAATCAATTTGATTGCAAAATATGCAAATGGCGCTGGTAACAAGATAAGCAAAAGTGCTAAAGTGAATGTTGTTACCGATGCGATAGTTCTCGGGCTTTCCCTAATCAATAAAAATGAATTTCAGATTTTGCCCTGTGAAAATTCACCTTTTACAAAATCTCAATTAGTTGAAGTCAAGGAAGAATATTTGGTACCGGTTGGTGCTAGCGGAGAAGCTGGAAGCGTTGCTAAAACTATTTATTCATTAAATGGAAGAAAAGTTCTACTTATTGCAGTAGGCATAGGAAAATTAGAGTCAAAGTCTTATTCTTGGCAAGATATAGAAAAAATCAGAAGAGCCGCTGGTGTGGCAATTTCCCAAATTGAGAATCTCTCAACGATTACCTTTGCTCTACCCAGTCATCATGCTCAATTAATTACTGCTACCACCCAAGGCGCACTTTTAGGTAGCTATCAATTTAATCAATTTAAAAATACTACAAAACCAAAAATTGACAAACAAAATATTGAGATAAATATTTTAACCAACTTATCCGGCAAGACTAACAATGAAATAGTAAGGGCAAGTGAAATAACAGCTGATGCTACAAACTTTGCGCGAGATTTAATAAATACACCACCAAATTATTTAACACCAAACAAATTTGTTGAGGAAATATCGGCCAAGATTAAGAAGGATCTAAAGAGTAATTCATCGGTAAAAATAAAAGTCTGGGATGAAAAACAGTTAAAAGCCCAAGGTTATGGTGGTTTAATTGGAGTTGGGCAAGGATCTATCAATCCCCCAAGGCTTTTGCATTTGTCTTATTCACCACCTAAATCCAAAAAATATATTGCACTTGTTGGTAAAGGAATTACCTTTGATTCTGGTGGCCTAGCATTAAAAGGTGCTGACGGCATGGAAGATATGAAATCAGATATGAGTGGTGCGGCTGCGGTCTGTGCAACTTTAATTGCAGCTGCGAAATTGAATTTGCCAATTAAAATAGATGCTTGGGCTGCACTTGCGGAAAATATGCCATCTGATACTGCACAACGTCCAAGTGACATTATTAGGATTTATGGCGGAAATACAGTTGAAGTTATTAATCCGGATGCCGAAGGTCGATTAGTTTTGGCAGATGCTTTAGTAAAAGCACAAGAGGTTGCTAAAGAAAACAAAAAATCTTTGGATGCAATTATTGATGTAGCAACTTTGACTTATGCGCAAGGAGTTGCACTTGGTACTCGAGTTGCAGGAGCAATGGGTAATAATGACTCATTAACTAATGAATTTTTATTGGCTGCTCAAAATACTGGTGAACTGTTTTGGCCAATGCCACTTCCAGCAGAATTGCGATCCTCTTTGGATTCTCCAGTTGCCGATATCGCAAATATGGGTGAGCGCATGGGTGGAATGTTGGTAGCTGGTTTGTTCTTAAAACACTTTATCCAAGAAGAACAACCATGGCTACATCTTGACATTGCATCACCCGCGCTAAATGCCGCAACCGCCTGGGGTTACACTCCGACTGGTGGAACTGGATTTGCGGTTCGCTCCATGTTGGAATTAGCAAAAAATTATTCTAACTAAGAGCATTACCAATCTAACATCCAGCCAAATAGACCTAAGGGCACCGCTTAGGGCAAGATTGACCCATGAACTCATTTGACCTTCTAGTTTTGGGTGGTGGCAGTGGCGGTTATGCCGCGGCACTTCGCGCCTCACAACTTGGCTTAACTGTCGGATTAATTGAAAAAGATAAAGTTGGCGGAACCTGTTTGCATCGCGGCTGTATTCCTACCAAAGCATTGCTTCATGCTGGTGAAGTTGCAGATGAAACCAGACATGCTGGTGAATTTGGAGTAATAGCACAATTTAATTCCATTGATATGCCAAAGGTAAATGAATATAAAGATGGTGTAATTTCAAAATTACATAAAGGTCTCCAAGGCTTAATTAAATCTCGAAATATAACTTATATAGAAGGCACTGGAAGACTAACTAGCAAAAATTCCATTGAAGTTAAATTGAATGATGGCAGTATTGCAAGTTACACCGGAAAAAATATCTTATTGGCAACTGGATCTTATCCCCGCACACTTCCTGGTTTAGAAATTAATTCTCGCACTATTATTACAAGTGATGAAGCGCTAAAAATGGATTATGTACCTCAATCAGTAATTGTCCTTGGTGGCGGTGTAATTGGATGTGAGTTTGCATCTGTATGGAAATCATTTGGCAGTGAAGTAACCATTATTGAAGCACTCCCCCATCTAGTCGCGTTAGAAGATGAATCTTCTTCCAAACAACTAGAAAGAGCATTTAGAAAACGAGGGATTAATTTTGAATTGGGAGTTAGATTTAAATCTGCAGCACCTAAAACTTTGCCAGATGGTAAAGAAGGGGTAGAGGTTACTCTAGAAAATGGCGCTACCTTCTCTGCACATATTTTGTTAGTTGCGGTTGGTCGTGGTCCAGTTACTGCAAATTTGGGATATGAGGAACAAGGGCTAAAAATAGATCGTGGCTACTTAATTGTGGATGAAAAATGCCGCACCAATGTTCCCGGGATTTGGGCTGTGGGGGACATAATTCCAACCTTGCAATTGGCACATGTGGGATTTGCGGAAGGAATATTGGTAGCTGAGGAAATAGCTGGCTTAAATCCAAGACCGATCAATTATGACGGTGTGCCAAGGGTTACTTATAGCGAACCTGAAGTTGCATCTGTTGGGTTATCAACCGCTGCTGCTAAAGCAAAAGGCATCGAGGCAAAAGAACTTTCCTATGATTTAGCCGGTAATGGTAAAGCTAATAT
>OMHY01000066.1 GCA_900298985.1 Streptomycetaceae bacterium | reverse complement strand
GATCTATTCCATTTAAATTAAATCCATTAACCACAAAAGCGATAAAAAATACACCAGCGATACTTCGCCAAATTGCACCTGATCCTCCAGCGATAGAGGTACCACCGACAACAATCGCTGCAATTACTGAAAATATAATGCTGAAATCATCGGAGGCTTGCGCTGATGTTGTGCGAATTGAATTCAAGGCTCCTGCTAATCCAGCGCTAAATCCACCAAGAGTGAAACAAATAATTTGTAATCTAGCAATTCTAACTCCAGATAATCTCGCTGCTTCTATATTTCCACCAACCGCAAATACTGATCGACCAAATCTGGTGCGCTCCAAAAGGATCCAAGCAATTGCTAATATAACAATCGCCATCCAAGTTGCCGAGGTAATTCCCAATAATCTATGGGTGACAAATTGACGGGATTTGAAATTAGATAAAGTTATAATCGAACCATTACTTAAAATATAAGCCAATCCAAATAGCATAAAAGAAGTCGCTAGGGTAACTATGAAGGAATTTATTTTCCCATAAGCAATCACTAAGCCATTAATAATTCCAGAGATAATTCCAACTATCGCTCCCGCTAAAACCATTAATAAAACATTGCCAGTAGCGTTTTCCACCTTTAATGCCACTATTGGAGAAAGAATATAAACGGCTCCAAGACTTACATCAAAACCACCGGAAATCGTTACTATGGTAGCAAAGGCTGCAATTATTAAGACAAAAGCCTGTTGGTCTAATACATTTCGCAAATTTGTCACTGATAAAAAGTTTTTAGTGGTTGCAGTTAAGAAGAGAAAAACTAAGACTAGCGCCCAAACCACCGCTAATTTGCTAAAGGATTGCTTAATTAAGTTCATTTTCTCTCCTGGGTTTTTGATTTAATTAGTAGTTGCAAATGCTGCTTGCAAGACTGAATTTTCACTAATTGCTTCGCCAACTAACTCTTTTACAATTTCACCTTCACGCATTACCAATACTCGATGAGTAAGGCCAACTACCTCATCCAATTCTGAGGAAACTACCAATACCGCCATACCATGTTCTGCTTGCTCTGCTAATAAACCATAAATTGCTTTTTTAGAACCTACATCCACTCCCCGGGTTGGTTCATCTGCAATAAATAATTTTGGTGCCCCTGCAAGACTACGAGCAAAAAGTGCTTTTTGTTGATTACCACCAGATAGCGCTGAAATATGAACTTGAGTGGACGCTGCTTTGATTCCACAAATTTCAAAAAACTTATTTACCAATTTCCTTTCCGCACCACTTTTAATCCAACCAAAAGAAGTTAATGATCGTAAATGCGGGAGCGAGATATTTTCACTCAAAGATCTTGCTGGAATAATTCCTTGATCTTTTCTAGATTCCGGCAAAAATCCAATGCCATTCATGATTGAACTAGCAGGGGAAAATCTTGTGATTTTCTTACCAAGATATTCCACGCTGCCGCTTTGAAATCTATCAACTCCAAAAATTGCACGCACTAACTCGGTTCGACCAGAACCGACTAAGCCTGCTATTCCTAGAATCTCGCCGGGTTTAATTTCAAAAGATATATTTTTAAATAACTTACCTGAAGTCAGATTAGATACTTTTAAAATTGGTTCGCTGGAAATATTTAGATAATTTTTTTCCGGAAATGCTTTCCCAAATCCAGTGCCAGTCATGGCTTCTACTAAAGAGCTATAACTTTCCTTATCAGGTGACGATGACCTTACTAATTTGCCATCTCGCATAATTGCTATTTGATCAGATATTTCTAAAACATCATTTAGAAAATGAGAAACAAATATGATTGTGTGGCCCTTGTTTTTTAAATCCTTAATTATCAACTTCAAATTTTCAGTTTCATCCACGCTTAATCTTGCAGTAGGTTCATCCATCACAATTGTGTTGGAGTTTCTAGCAAGTGCTCGCAAAATCTCTACTTTTTGCTTATCGCCATTTCTAAGGCTAGCTACTATCGCATCTGGATTAACTTTAATTCCTGAGGTTTTTTCTAATTCTAAGTATCGCTCCCGCAATTTTCTTTTGGAAACAAAAGGTCCGATTCGATCTTCAATTCCTAAATAAACATTTTCCATAACTGAGCGCGCAGGCACCAAGGACAATTCCTGGGCAATGATTGTGATTCCTCTTTGTAGGGCTTCACCGGTGGTGTGGTAATTTGCTTCTTGTCCATCAATCAGTATAGTTCCAGAATCTTTTTGATAAACACCTGCAATTATTTTTCCAAGCGTTGATTTTCCGGCACCATTTTCCCCAACTAGGGTATGTATTTGCCCACTTTCAAAGGTAAGCGATACTTTATCTAAAGCAAGAGTAGCGCCAAAACGCTTTGAAATCTCTGTGATTTCAATTTTCACGTTATAGCGCCACCCTCTACTTCTTGTTGTTCATAACTAATTAATTTTTTAATTAGCCATTCCATTCAGCAGTGAACTTGCTGACATTATCCTTAGTTACAAGAGCATTGTCTGGAAAGGCAGATGCAGGGTCAATTCCACCAGTAACTTTGCCAGTCTTTAGTGCTTTAACCATTGCTTGCATCATTAACTTTCCTTCAGTTCCAGGTGCGCCAAATAGATCACCAAACCAAGTTCCATTTTTTACTCCATCAATAGCTGCCTTAGATCCACCAAAGCCAATTAGCTTTGCTTGTCCAAGTTTTCCAGCATCAGATAGTGCAAGAACTACACCTTGAATTGATTGGTCAGCACCAACAACTACATCAAAGCTTGGGGTATTAGTCAAAATATCTTGCATTGCTTTTTGAGCAGTGTCTGGTCCTAGATATTTTCCTTCACCTTCTGCAACAACTTTGATTGCAGGATTTGCTGCTGTAATTTTGTCAAAACCTAATCTAATTGCATTATCTAGTGGAATACCTTTAATTCCATAGAAATAAACTACATTACAGGTAGCAAGACCTTGGCAAGCTTTCAAAGTTAATTTACCAACTCGTTCACCAGAAACTTCTGGTGGCACCATTACTACTGCAGATGGACCAGCAAATTGTGGCTTGACTGTATCTAGTTTGGTTCCAACTACTTGGTTTAGAATTCCAACTTTGATTCCAGCTTTAATTGCATCTTGAAGTGAAGGAATAATTCCTGCACCATCAACAGAGGTAATAATAATTGCCTTATATTTTCCAGAAGCAATTACATCCTGGATTTCCTTTGCTTGCTCACCTGGTTTGAACTGTGCATCAAACTCTGTGATCTTCATTCCATTTGCACTTGCAATCTTGATCATCTGTGCTCTCGAAGCTTGAAGCCAAGTGTTGGCAGAGCTTGCTGAGAGATAAGCGATATTGATTGGTGCAGCTGCGCCCGCATTAGATGTTGTTGAAACACCTGTTGCAAGCAATGAAACTCCGACAACGGCTACCGAAATTACTCGACTGCTGCGTCGTGGTAGTGAACGTAAATTCATCTTTTCTCCTTGTATCGCATCCCTAAGGAAGCGTTAGACGGGCCGAGTTGCCCGGGGAGAATTGTATTTTTTTTCGCTAGGTAGAACAATGAGTTTTAGACAACAGATTTGTTACATTTGCCGTAATTAGCTCTTGGTTTTTTCGACATTTACTATTAATTGTTACAAAAAGTTAGTTTTTCTTGCAAAACCCTTGCATCAGGCGGGCAAGGTTCTCTCAAACATTTTTGCCATCCCCTGCCATGAAATTTTGTTGGCTAACTCTTCTCCCAATGCTTCAATCAACACCTGACCAAAGCTTGCTAAATCAGAGGGGCGATCTAGCCCGGAAACAAAAGGCCATTTTGAGACATCAACCAAAGTCTTACCAAGAACTGGATCTACCTGATCAATTAGATCTTTCATAAAGTCAAAGCCAAACCCAATATTCATATCGCCCGCTAAATTAAAAGCATATTTAATATGTTCAATCATGGAGTTAACTGAAGGGCTATTTGATAAAAAAGCACCGAAGGCATTTAACCCAATAAAACCACCGGCATTAACAATTGCCTTTACCTGCTCATCTCTTAAATTTCTTGGATGGTTTTGCAATCCATACATTGATGAATGCGAGGCGATAAATGGTTTTTTAGCTATCTCTGCTACATGCCAAAAACCTTTTTCCGAAATATGAGAGACATCTAAAATCATCCCAATTCTTTCCATCTCCGCAATAGCTTCAATGCCAAGTGAAGTTAACTTTCCACCTGCATCTGTCTCTCCTACTCCATCTGCAAAAATAGTGCGGCGATTCCAAGTTAAAGAAAGCAGCCTTACACCCATTTTGAAAAACAAATCAAAAAATTCAATATTACTGCCTACTGCTTCCGCACCTTCTACCGCGAGAACAAGAGCAATTTTTCCCTGCAAATGAGCGGCACTAATATCACCAGAATTTAAACAAATCATTACTTCAGTTTTATGTTGCTCTGCAATTTGCCAAGCAGTTTCAAACAACAACATACTTCTTCGAAGTGCACCTTCACCAATATATTGCTCTTCCACATAAACCGGTAAAACTTGTAAAACCACATTTCCAGTTTTTAGTTGGGGAAGCCAAAACTCTCCAAAGGGGTCAGAAATTCCCCGCTCTTTTTGATGCAAAACTCCCAGCAATAAATCATTGTGGCAATCTGCAAATTTAAGAGCGGACAATTTACTTAACCAATCATTTAACCAAGTTTTTTATTCAACCAGCATTACTTGTTTGCTAGAGGACCAGCAGCTTTGACCTGTACTCGACATCCTTGCCCAGGCAAATAAGACATCGGCACTTCAATCACAGCTGTAATTC
>OMHY01000065.1 GCA_900298985.1 Streptomycetaceae bacterium | reverse complement strand
GTTTATCAAAGAATTATTCAAGGTTTGGTAATTTTATTAGCTGTCGGCGCGGACTCAATTCGCTCGCGCCGCAGCAGTTAAATTTAATTAGGCTAATTGCGCAATTGAATTTGTGTTGGAATCAACACTGTTTGATTGTAGTGAAATCTCTTGGTTGGTCTCTAGGTCTCCACGTAGTAACCCAAAACGCTTGTTGCGTTCACGACGATTGATAATTTCAACTCGCTCTTCTTCAGATAATCCGCCCCAAATTCCATAAGGTTCATGAAGGGCAAGTGCTTGTTCTCTGCAATTGCTAATTACTGGACATGATGCACAAATAGCTTTGGCATTTGCCTCACGTGCTTTGCGACGAGGTCCTCTTTCACCATCTGGATGGAAAAACATCTCTGTTGGATAAGCGCGGCATGCTGCTGCTTCCTGCCATTTCCAATCACTTTCCAATGGTCTTGGTAATAATGCGCCTTCTTGCATGATCTTCTCCTTTATTCGGGAAGTTTGTTGCCATCTAAGGGGTAACACTACAACCGTTTCAAAAGTTGTTCAAGTACCCCGATTTCAAGATGAAAAATGTCGCCTTTGACCTCAGACTAAGCGAGTGAGCAATTCCCAGCCAGAGGCATTGACTGTTTCAGCGGTGGCCCGCCGAATTGGTGTTGCACCTGCGACCTTGCGCACCTGGGATCGTCGCTATGGACTAGGTCCTAGCGATCACAATGCTGGAACTCATCGCATTTATTCCAGAGAAGATCTTTTACGTTTAACATATATGCGACAAATGGTCATGTCTGGAACAAGTTTGCAAGTTGCTGCCAACATGGCACTCGCTGCGACATTAGTTGAACTAGAACAGTTTTGCGGACAACGTACTGGTGTCTTAAGATCTAATAAAAGTGGCTCAGATATTGAGATGCAAAGAGATGAATCTTTAGTAAGAGAGCTTTTGCATTATGCAGACATTATGGATGAAACAAAATTTGTAATGTTGATTGATAGAGAAATTGAAACTCGTGGCCTAGAAACAGTTTGGTCAAATGTAATGGTTCCATTACTAAATGAAGTTGGAATCATGTGGGAAAAAAGTGGTAGTGGAATTGAAATTGAACATTTTGTTTCGGAGAGTTTATCTATCTCATTACGAAAGCAAGTTAAGGCAATTGAAAATCCAATTAATTCCCGACCAGTATTAATTGCGTGTGTAGATGGAGAGGTACATTCATTACCTACTGTAGCTTTAGTTGCAGTTTTATCTCAAAGAGGAATAAGAGCAGTTTCGCTAGGTGCGCAAACGCCACAACAAACTTTGCATGATGCTATTGAAAAAGCAGCACCACCAGTAATTTTCCTTTGGGCACAAATGGAGCAACCAGCAAATCGCTTGAAAAATATTATTGAAGCTTTACCTAATATGAGAATTAAGCCACGGTTAATTTTAGGTGGCCCAGGTTGGGGATTATTTAGTATGGAAGGTGGATTTTCCAATTTACGTCGCAGTAATTCTATGGATGAAGCGGTGGCGTTAATTGGTGAGACTTTTGTTGGGTAGAATCTTCAAGTGGCTCAGGGCTTTAGGGATGGGATCTACGGCGATAAAGTAGTTATGGTCGGATTGACCTATGACGATGTCCTGCTTTTGCCAGATGAATCAGAAGTTGTACCAAGTGAGGTACAAACAAAAACTAGATTAACTAGAAATATTACTTTAGATGTTCCAGTGGTTTCATCAGCTATGGACACAGTTACTGAATCCGAAATGGCTATTGCAATGGCTAAATGTGGTGGTATTGGTATTTTGCATCGCAATTTATCTATTGCAGATCAAGTAGCAGAAGTAAAAACGGCAGCTGCTCATGGTTTAGTTGGTGCGGCAGTTGGTGTAGGTGATGATGGTTATGAAAGAGCCAGCGCTTTAATTGATGCCGGGGTAAATGTATTAGTAATTGATACCGCACATGGTCATCATCGTGGAGTATTAGAGGCGATTGCAAAAATTAAAAAAAGTTTTTCAAGTATTGAAGTTATTGGTGGAAATGTAGCAACACGTTCTGGAGCACAAGCACTTATTAATGCAGGTGCAGATGCGGTTAAAGTAGGAGTAGGACCTGGTTCTATTTGTACCACTCGAATAGTTGCCGGAGTTGGAGTTCCTCAAGTTACTGCAATTATGGAAGCACATAAAGCTTGTGTAATGGCGGATATTCCATTAATTGCAGATGGTGGTTTGCAATACTCGGGAGATATTGTTAAAGCATTAGTAGCAGGTGCTGATACTGTGATGTTAGGTTCTTTGCTTGCGGGCTGCGAAGAATCACCAGGTGAGGTTTTTGAAATTGATGGTGTGAAATACAAAGGTTATAGAGGAATGGGATCTCTTGGAGCGATGCAATCTCGTGGTGCCAATAAATCTTATTCCAAAGATAGATATATGCAGGATGATGTTTTGTCTGAAGATAAATTAGTTCCCGAGGGCATTGAAGGAAAAGTTAGATACAAGGGTTCAGTAGCAAGTACAGTTCATCAATTAGTTGGTGGTTTAAGGTCTGGAATGGGATATGCCGGAGCGCCAGATATTGTAACTTTAAAGAGAAAAGGTCAATTAATTCAGATCACTGCAGCAGGATTACAAGAAAGTCATCCCCATGATGTGATAGATATCAATGATGCACCTAATTATCAGGGTCGTTAATTAGAGTACGAAATATGGAAATCAAAAAAGGGAGCGAAGATGTCAGAGATTGAAATCGGACCGGGGAAAAGAGCGAAAACCGCTTATTCCTTTGATGATATTGCAATTGTCCCCTCCCGTCGTACTCGAAATCCAGAGGATGTAAATTTGAGTTGGCAAATTGATGCTTACAAATTCAAATTGCCTTTTCTAGCAGCCCCAATGGATTCAGTGGTTTCACCAGAAACAGCAATAGAAATTGGGAAATTAGGTGGCCTGGGAGTTCTTAATCTAGAAGGACTTTGGACTAGATATGAAGATCCCAGAATTCAATTAGGTGAGATTGCATCGCTACCCGCAGAGGTTGCAATAGCCCGGATGCAACAAATTTATGCCGAGCCCATAAAACCAGAATTAATTAAAGAAAGAATTGCAGAAATTAGAAAAGCCGGTGTAGTTGTTGCTGCATCTTTATCACCTCAAAAGACTGCTGATTTATATAAGGATGTAATTGCTGCTGGTGTAGATATATTTGTAATTCGCGGTACTACAGTAAGTGCAGAACATGTATCTACTAATTTAGAAAGTTTAAATTTAAAGAAATTTATTTATGAATTAGATGTGCCCGTGATTGTTGGAGGGGTTGCAACTGCGCAAGGAGCACAACATTTAATGAGAGCAGGAGCAGCTGGAGTATTAGTTGGATTTGGTGGTGGTTCCGCGCACACTACTCGCAGAGTTTTAGGAATTGCAGTTCCAATGGCATCAGCGGTTGCAGAAGTTGCATCTGCACGCAGAGATTATTTAGATGAATCTGGCGGAAGATATGTCCATGTAATTGCAGATGGTTCAGTTGGTAAGAGTGGCGATATTGCAAAAGCAATTGCATGTGGTGCAGATGCGGTGATGATGGGCTCTCCATTAGCTAGAGCTGCTGAATCCCCTGGTAAAGGTTGGCATTGGGGCTTTGAAGCAAGACATCCAGAATTACCACGCGGAGATAGAGTCCATGTTGGAACTTATGGAACACTACAAGAAATTATTTCTGGACCGTCTCGGGTTTCAGATGGAACAATGAATTTAGCAGGTGCATTAGCTAAAGCAATGGCTACCTGTGGTTATTCGGAATTAAAAGAGTTCCAAAGAGTAGATGTAGTTTTGGATCGCGGTTAATTTCATTTTATGGAGCAGCAATTAGTTTTAGTAGTTGATTTTGGTGCGCAATATGCGCAACTAATTGCACGGCGGGTAAGACAAGCTGGAGTATTTTCACTAGTCGTTTCTCACAAACTATCTGCCACTGAAATATTAGCCATGAAACCAGCTGCGATTGTGCTTTCTGGCGGACCTTCCAGTGTATATGAAGAGAATGCTCCTAAATTAGATGAAAAAATATTTGAAAGTGATATTCCCATTTTTGGAATTTGTTATGGCTTTCAAGTGATGGCGCAAAGTTTAGGTGGTCAAGTAGCTCATACTGGTAAATCTGAATTTGGAAGAACATTGCTGCAAATAAATAATGATTCAAAATTGCTGGCTAACTTGGAAAAATCATTTAATGTTTGGATGAGCCATGGAGATAGTGTAAGTAAATTACCGGAAGGTTTTAAAAGTTTTGCCGCAACTGCAGATACCGGAATTGTCGCCTTTGAAAATCAATCGGGACTTCGCGCCGGAGTTCAGTTTCATCCAGAAGTTGCCCACTGTGAAAATGGGCAGGCCATATTGGAAAAATGGTTATTGGAGATTGTTGGGCTTAAACCTAGTTGGCAAAGTGCTGCTATTGCAGATCAAGAAATTGAGAAAGTTAAAGCACAAGTAGGAAATGGAAAAGTTTTGTGCGGTTTATCGGGTGGCGTGGATTCTGCGGTAGCGGCAGCAATCGTACAAAAAGCGGTGGGCAATCATTTGACCTGTGTTTTTGTAGATCATGGTTTATTGCGTTCGGGGGAAGCAGAGCAGGTAGAAAAGGATTTTGTTGCAGCTACTGGAATTAATTTAGTTGTAGTAGATGCTAAAGAAGAATTTTTGACTGCTTTAGCAGGAGTTACTGATCCAGAAAGTAAAAGAAAAATAATAGGCCGGGAATTTATTAGAGCATTTGAAAGAGCTGCCCGAGAATTAAGTACTAAAGAAAAAATTGAGTTTCTAGTACAAGGAACTTTATATCCGGATGTTGTGGAATCAGGTGGTGGCAGTGGAACTGCAAATATTAAATCTCACCACAATGTTGGTGGGTTGCCAGATGATTTGCAATTTAAATTAGTAGAACCTTTGCGTGATTTATTTAAAGATGAAGTAAGAGAAGTTGGATTAACTTTAGGGCTTCCAGAAAAAATTATTTGGAGACAACCCTTTCCCGGGCCGGGTCTTGCAATTCGAATTATTGGTGAAGTT
>OMHY01000064.1 GCA_900298985.1 Streptomycetaceae bacterium | reverse complement strand
GTTTCAAGCAGAGAAAACGGGTATGGCTTTGCTTTATGATGAAATGGAAAGTGAGCGAATTACCGCCCTCGGGTTTCATAAAATATTGCGGATTGCCTGGTCTATATCTGATCTAAATTTACATTCTAGACCCACCAAAGAAGATGTGATGGATGCAATTTCGCTTCGTTCCGGGTCGGAGAGATTTGCTTAATGGAAGCAGAATTTGCTTTATTTAACTTACTATCTGGAATTAATAATTTTTGGCGAGGGGAATATGAAAAATTAGGAGCTCAAAATTTATTAGCTAAATTATTAAATTATGAATATAGCGCTACCAAAAAGATGGAGGAGATAGATCAAAGAGTAAAAAGTTGGGCACCAGAGAAAACTTGGAATGAAATGAAAACACTCGGCATAAATTTTATTTGCGATAAGGATAAAAATTGGCCAATTTCACTTGAATTGGCTACTCCAGCACCATTTGGGTTGCAATATTTAGGTGAAAATTCCTGCTTTACAAATTTAACTAACTCAATTTCAATTGTAGGAACTCGAAATCCCACTTCTTATGGGGAGAGAATTGCAAGTGATTTTGCAGCTGGATTTGCAGATCGAGGATGGCAAGTAGTAAGTGGTGGTGCTTTAGGTATAGATGCAGCGGCCCACCGAGGCTGCCTAATTGCAGAGGGGGAAACTATTGCAGTTATGGCCGGGGGCCTGAAAAATTTGTATCCAAATTCAAATCTGAAATTATTTGAAAGAATTATTCAATCTGGTTTAATCATTTCCGAGCTACCTTTTGATACTCCGGCCTTACCAAGTAGATTTTTAGTGCGAAATAGAATAATTGCTGCTATTTCAAATGGAGTATTAGTGGTAGAGGCAGCTGGGCGCAGTGGTTCACTTCGCACCGCTTTGGATGCTAACAAATATCACAAACCTGTTTTTACTATTCCAGGACCTATCACCTCTCCGGCAAGTGAAGGTTGCCATCGATTAGTTATTGAAAGAATGGGGGAATTAGTTACTAGTGTTGGTGAAATCATTGAATTAATTAAACCAACGCAACCAATTTTGATTTGAATATTAAATTCTCGTGCAAGAATTAGACATTGTATTAATAGGGTATGGATTTAGAAGGTATGGATTTAGAAGGTATGGATTTAGAGAATATGGATTTAGATAGTAAAGCCGGCTTTGTTACTGTAATTGGTCGACCCAATACTGGAAAATCCACACTAATAAATTCTTTAATGGGGAGCAAGGTAACAATAACCTCATTTCATCCCAACACCCCCCGTAACCCAATTCGAGCCATATTAACTAGGACAAAATATCAAATAATCTTTGTCGATACCCCAGGTATCCAAAAATCCTTAAATGCTTTGGGAGATAGACTAAATGAAATGGTTGCTCAAAATGCCGGAGATACTGATTTATTGATTTTTACTTTGCCAGCTGATGAAGAAATAGGTTCTGGTGATAGTTATATAGTCAAACAATATTTATCTGGTAAAGCTAAATTTATAGTAGCTGTTACTAAAACAGATAAAGTTAATTCCGAAAAATTAATGTTGAAACTAGCAGCAATTTCCAATTTTCTTGCAGAGAATAAAATTGAAGCACTAGAAATAATCCCAATTACCTCTCAAATTCCAGATCAAGCACTTTATTTTGAGGAACAAATTGCAAAACATTTACCTGCTTCGCCGATGTTATATCCATCAGAAATATCTTTAGATCAGGCTTTGGAATTGACTGTAGCGGAATTTATTAGAGAAGCAGCTATCGCAAAATTGCAACAAGAATTACCACATTCAGTAATGGTAACTATTGAAGAGATTTCTAAAAGGGGTAGTAAAGATTTCTATGATATTTATGCAAATTTGCATGTGGAAAGAGATAGTCAAAAGGGGATTTTAGTTGGAGAAAAAGGTAGTCGGATAAAGGAAATAGGTAGCACCGCTCGAGTTGAGATAGAAAAATTTCTAGAAGCGAAGGTATTTCTATCTATCCAGGTAAAAGTAAGTAAAGATTGGCAAAAAGACCCTAAAGCATTAGCACGGTTCGGGTTTATTGATACCAATTAATATTTAGCAACTAGCGTTCCATAAGAGGTGCTGGTTCTATTATTTTCTCCTTACGCCCTGCTAAATAAGAACCTATCAAGACTAGTGGCAAGCCAATAATAATTCCTAAAGTAAGTTTTTCTTTTAAAAATATTATTCCAAGGATTACAGCAAAAGAAGTATTCAAATAAGTTACAAGTGATCCACGAGCAGGACCGACCTCTCTCATTAAAATAAAGTAGAGCACAAAGGCGGCGGCTGTAGGAAATATACCAAGAGCGATTAAAGAACTGATAACTGTCAAGCGAAGGGAATGTACTGGGAATTTCCAAATAAACAAGGGTAGGTAAACCAAAGCTGTAATAAATAGCGCAGCAGCATTTATACTAATACCATCAACTTTGGGCATATGTTTGGTAACTAATGCAGTTGCCCAGGCATATCCAATCGCTCCAATAATTATTTCTGAGACCGAAAGCAATGAAATATTTCCCTTAAAGCTTTCAATGCCAATCACTAAAGCCATACCGATAAAACCAATTATCATTCCAAATAATCTTTTATGATGCCACACTGATTTATCACCATCAATTGATGCAAAAATTGAGGAAAATATTGGCACTGTGGCTACCAATAGACCTGCTAGGCCGGAGGGCAAATTTTTCTCTGCTTGTGAGATTAAAATCCAGGGAATCACCATTTCCCCAACAGCATAACCAAATACATATTTCCATTTTCCAGAAAGTTCAGTAAAAATTTTGTTTTTCAAAGCAAGTGGTAAGAGAATGAAAGCCCCAATTATTACTCGAGAAAAAACTATAACTGGAGGTGCAACTTGGGTTACAGCAACTCTTATCAATAGATAGGGAATGCCCCATAACATGCCAACAAATAAAAATAGTCCCATAGTTTTTCTGTTCACGGGGATAAGGATAGACTGCGCCAGTGGTAATTAAGTTCGAGAGAGATAGGCGAGTTAATTCAGATGGCAAATAAGACCAGAATTGGTGTATTAACAGGTGGCGGAGATTGTCCGGGATTGAATGCTGTAATTCGTGCAGTTGTTCAAAAAGGAATTAAACAATACGACTATGAATTTGTAGGTTTTAGAGATGGTTGGAAGGGCCCACTTGAGGGACTGACCATGGAATTAAATTTAAAAAATACTCAAGGAATTTTGTCACAAGGTGGAACCATTTTGGGATCTTCTCGTACTAATCCTTTTAAAATTGAAGGTGGCGTAGAAAAAATAAAAGAAAATCTCACCAAATTTGGAATTGATGCATTGGTAGCAATTGGCGGTGAAGATACTTTAGGTGTAGCAACAAAACTCGATGCACTTGGAGTTAAAGTTGTTGGAGTTCCAAAAACTATTGACAATGATTTAAATAATACTGATTACACCTTTGGTTTTGATACCTCAGTAAATATTGCTGTAGAAGCAATTGATAGGTTGCACACCACCGCGCAATCCCATCATCGCGCTTTAGTAGTTGAAGTGATGGGGCGCCATGCAGGTTGGATAGCTTTACATTCAGGCATGGCAGGAGATGCAACTGTAACTTTGATTCCAGAAGTAAAGTTTTCTATTGAAAAAGTGGCAAGCTGGGTTAAATCAAGATTTGATCAAGGAATTGCTCCGATACTTGTTGTTGCTGAAGGCGCGATTCCAGCAAATGGGGACATGGTTACTAAGGATCAAACTCTTGATGCTTTTGGTCATGTGAAATTAAGTGGTGTAGGCGAGTGGGTTGCTAGTGAAGTTGAAAAACGTACCGGGATTGAAACTCGCACCGTAGTTTTGGGCCATATTCAACGCGGTGGCTCTCCCACCGCATTTGACCGAGTTCTGGGAACTAGATTTGGTCTTGAGGCAATTACTGCAATACATGATAATGATTTAGGCAAAATGGTAGCGCTACATGGAACTAAAATTGAGAGAGTCCCTCTAATTTCAGCAACTGGAGAGCTAAAAGTTGTAAAGCCAGAGTTATACGCCGAAGCTGAAGTCTTTTTCGGATAATTGCCCACAAGAACTAAAAGAAATCGAGTTTAATTCTCCATATGGCTGATCACAATAACCAACCAAATTTAGATACTCTCTTTGATAGATCTCTAGTTGCAGCCCAGCAACCAGAATGGCCCGGGGGAGTAGAAGGGGCAGTATTTCAAAGCGCAATCTCAACTTTGAAAAAAATGCCTCCATTAGTTTTTGCTGGTGAATGTGATATTTTGAAAGAGAAAATTGCTCTTGCCCAAGAAGGTAAAGCCTTTTGGTTACAAGGTGGAGATTGTGCCGAAACATTTGCTTCCGCTACCGCTGATTCCATTCGTAATAGAATTAAAACTATTTTACAAATGGCAGCGATATTGCAATATTTTTCTTCTATGCCTGTTATTAAAGTTGGTCGAATGGCTGGACAATTTGCAAAACCAAGATCAAGTGGAACTGAAACTCGAGATGGCGTTACCTTACCGGCATATCGCGGAGATGCGGTAAATGATTTAGAATTTAATTTGGAGGCGAGAACTCCAAATCCAAATAGATTAGTTCAGGTCTATCATACCTCTTCTGCTACTTTAAATTTAGTGCGAGCATTTACTCAAGGTGGTTTTGCCGATTTAAGACAGGTTCATACTTGGAATAAAGGTTTCTTAAATGATCAAAAATATGGCAAAAAATATGAAGAGATGGCCAATGAAATTGGTCGAGCACTTGCTTTTATGAAATCTGCTGGAGTGGATCCAGAATCTTTTAGAACTGTAGATTTTTATGCCTCGCATGAAGCTTTAATTTTGGAATATGAAAAAGCTTTAACTCGAATAGATTCTCGTTCTGGTAATGCTTATGATGTTTCAGGACATTTCATTTGGGTAGGTGAGCGCACTAGACAATTAGATGGAGCACACATTGATTTTGCTTCCAAGATTAAAAATCCAATTGGGGTAAAGCTGGGACCAAAGAGCACAGTGGAAGATGCGCTAGCGATAGCTACACAATTAAATCCCGACAATGAACCTGGAAGATTAACATTTATTACCCGCATGGGTTGTAAAGAAATTAGAAATAAACTGCCAGCAATTATTGAGGGAGTCACCAAAGCTGGGGTCAAGGTTTTGTGGGTCTGCGATCCCATGCATGGCAATACTTTTGAGAGTAAAAATGGTTATAAAACCAGATTATTTGATGATGTTTTAGATGAGATTAAGGGCTTTTTTGAAGTCCACAAATCACTTGGAACTTATCCAGGTGGTGTTCATATTGAACTAACCGGAGATGATGTAACTGAATGTCTAGGTGGTATGGAAGAAATCTCGGAAGAGGATTTAGCTTCTCGATATGAAACAGCCTGTGATCCCAGGTTGAATCATACTCAAAGTTTAGAAATTGCATTTTTAATTGCGGAATTTTTAAGAGACAACTAATTTCCACCGAAAATATTTATCCACAAATTAACTTCCAGCATCTTTGATATTTGTAAAAATAGGTAATAATCCACCCATGATAAAAATGAGTTCAATAAAGACTCCAGCTGGAACTTATTCCTTTTTGGTAGAAGGAGACCGGGTAATTGCAGGTGGATTTGATGGTTTTGAAAATTTAGAGCATTTTTTATCAGATGCTCAAAGAAAGTTGCCCCACAAATTAGTAAAAAGCATTGAAGAAGTTACTCCATATTTAAAAGAATATTGTGCTGGTAATTTCAAAGCGCTTTCTAAAATTAAAGTTGCCCAATCAGGTGGAGAGTTTTATCAAAAAGTTTGGAAAAATATGAGACAAATTACCCCCGGTAAAATTTCTACCTATCAAGAGTTAGCACAAAAATCAGGAAACCCAAGAGCAATGAGAGCGGCTGGAACTGCTTGCGCCCGCAATGCAATTGCTTTAATAGTCCCTTGTCATAGAGTTATTAAAAGTGATGGCACACTTGGAAATTATGCATATGGACTTTGGAGCAAGGAAGAGTTACTTAAATTTGAAGGTTACAAAAAATAATTTAAAGTTTTCCGCCAGAAGTATCACCTGAGATTTTTTGGCTTAACCAAACTGGAATAATAAATATTACAACTAATAAAGTCGCTACTACATTAACTATGGGGGCTTGATTAGGTCTAAACAAATTATTAAAAATCCATTGTGGCAAAGTTTGCACTGCTGGTCCAGCGGTAAAAGTAGTAACTACAATTTCATCAAAAGAAAGTGCAAAGGCTAGTAAACCACCGGCAATTAGCGTAGATCTAATCAATGGAAAAGTTACATATTTAAAGGTTTGCCAAGTATTAGCCCCTAAATCCATCGAGGCATCCTCTAACTCTCTACCCATTCTTCGTAGTCTGGCTAAAACATTGTTATAAACCACTACTATGCAAAAAGTTACATGTCCAACCACAACCGTCCAAAGAGCTAATTGTTTTCCAAGCGGATCAAGGAAGGTATGAAAAGCTGTATTTAAAGCGATACCAGTGACTATTCCAGGTAATGCAATTGGGAATACTACCAAGGTGGAAATAGCATTTTTACCAAAGAATTTATATCGAGATAAT
>OMHY01000063.1 GCA_900298985.1 Streptomycetaceae bacterium | reverse complement strand
GCCCCCTCGCCCAATACAATTGCTGCTTCACGAAAGTGAAACTCAAGCGCCCGTAGCTCAGTCGGATAGAGCGAATGCCTTCTAAGCATTAGGTCGCAGGTTCGATTCCTGCCGGGCGCGCTTTGAACGTAAATTCAAAGTGCGACAGACCAAAATGTTGTCGAAGTTCTAGTGAGTATCAATCACTCGGTCCTTTCTAACGAAAGGAAAATAAATGAAACTTGATGAATGGGTTGAGACAGTTTGGAATGTAATTCCAGTAAGACGAAAGACATTACAGGCTTATAGAAACTTATATAAAAGGCAGATAAGCCCTGTTGTAGGCCAACAAGAGGTTGATGCAATTGATACCTTTGCACTCCAGAGAAAAATTCTTGGCCTGCCACCACAAACTGCACGCCATACGGTTATGGTTTTAAAGACAATCGCTCGTGAAGCAGTTTTATATGGGATTACGAAAGAAAACTTTGCAAGCAAGTTAAAAAGTCCACCGATTCAGGAAACTCCCAAAAAGTTTCTAACCTGGGAGGAAGTAAATGAAAAGGACTGGGGAAGATATAACGAGCAGGTGCGTTTTCTAGCGCTTCACGGCCTACGTTGGAGCGAGGCAGTAGTGCTTACGGAAAAGGACATTCACGATGGATTTGTATGGATTAACCGAACGGTAAATGGCAACTGCAAATCCAAGTCCAGTGTTAGAAAAGTTCCGTACTTAGGTCATTTTGCGACACTCCCGAAGTCCTACAAACCCCTTCAATTGACTGCCAATCGTCACGGCGTGACAGTTCATAGTTTTAGACGGACATACGCCTATCTACTGAAGACCAAAGGAATACATGTAACAACGGCTCAGAGGCTTTTAGGTCATTCAGACCCGATGTTGACCCTCAAGGTTTATACATCGGTTCTAGACGATGAAATTGATGATGTTAGAAGCATTTTGGCGAATCACTTGCTGAATATTTAGGCAAAGTTGCCATTCCGAAAGTAAAGGAGTGTTGGCGGTATCTTGCCTCCTGCCAAGCAAAATTCGCTTCGGTAGAAAAGGAATTAACTTCATGAATGAATTTAGAGATATACGACGTGCAGAGGATGGGAGAAACATCTTATGGCAGTGGAATGACCCAGATAACAAAGGTCATATAAAAGAATATGACAAAAATCTTGAAAGATTCAGGTATTCAAATAACTATAGGCTGGAAGAAGAATTAGAAGGGCAGTACTTACCTTGGGTTTGTGCGGAAAGGCTGGAAAATACTTGCCTGCCAGCGCCCTCAAAATCCATATTTTTGATGATGTGCATTCAAACAAATATGAATGAACGAAACTACTTCGGCGGGTTAGAAGCCCTTCAGAGGTTGACTAGTTATAAGAGGGCCACGGTTACCAAACATCTTGGAATCCTGGAAGAGAGTGGGCTTGTAAAGCCTTTTTTCAAGAAAGGACAGATGTTTCATAATGGCATCAGGCAGAATTACCACCTTATTGTTCCGCCACAGGGCATTACAGATTGTGCCAATTGGAAGGGTCATAATGTTGGGCTTTCCCACCTTAAGGAATATCCCAAATATTTAAAGAGAATGCTTTGTGATTCTGAATTAGATGCGAATGAACATCAAAATGAGGAAAATTCATATCCATATGTTGATACTTATGGACGCATAATTTCCAACTGGGCGGATGAAATAAATCAAGGTTCTATACGGCGCTGAAGCGCCATTCTTTCTCCAAGGCTATGAAATAGCCTTCTACTTATATATAAATATATTTAATAGTAGAGGGCTACTCCGTAGCAATGGCAAACACAACTGCATCTTTTCACCTTGGGGTTAATTTGGGGGTAGAGGTTCGCCCCAAAATTGGAGTTTCAACGCGCTAGTAGCAAACAAAAATCTTTGTCCGGTCTTTTGAGTCAACACTAATGAAAAATGAAGGATTTCACAGAAAGTCTCGTACTCTAGTCACAAGCAGCATTTCCCCAAATCCCCCCCCGAACTGGAGTGATAAATGCTCGAAGAACATCTGCAATCCGTTGCTGACCTAGCAACATTCCTTAAAAAAAGACCTAACTACCAACAAATTACCAGTTGGATAAGTGAGAAAGCCTTAAACCATTCAGCCGTATTCTATTACGAAATGGATTCCGATGGCTGGATAAGAACCATAGCCTCGGCAGGTTTTGAAGAAACCTCCCTAGCAAATTTGCCTACAATACACATAACAGATGAAGTACCAGCGGCTCTACTTCTTCGCCGAATGAAGATTATCGCTTTCTCTGAAAAGGAACTTGAGAATTTAAATCTGGCAATTTCAAAATTAAAGCGAAACTTGACTTTCCGAAGCGCTGAGTTTAAAAAATGGAAATCGGCAATTGGGATTCCAATTGGTTCAAATAAGGGCTACACAATTCTCTTTCAGATTGATATCACTCAGGTCGATGGCTTCTTGACAGGTTTAGAAATACTTCGTTCATTGCTTGAGACATATGATGAATTCGCCAACGAAGGCAAAAGCATTAAACCAATACTTGTCTCTCCATTGAAGGATACTCCGTTAACTGAAAGACAAAATCAAATTGTTAAATTAATAGAAAACGGCAAAACTAATTCTCAAATAAAACTTGTCTTGGGATTTAGCGAGAGCCTTATTAGGCAAGAAACCATAGAGATTTACCAGAAACTTGGGATATCAGGACGGAAGGCCTTGATAGTCAAAGATTCATAATAAAACTATCTTGATTTAGCAAAAATATTTGAAGCGATAGTATCCAAGGGTCAAAACTTGGTTAAAAAGCCTGGGGTTGAATTTAGGGATGGCGCGGGAATGACTTTTGAAGCCACCAAAACTGAGGTATTCGTTCCCAACTGCACAATTGCTCAACGTTAAAAAATAAAGATTCATTTATGCTTCGCACCAGGTACTGATTTCTTTATTTTTACAGGCGATGCGTGAAGTGTTAATTTATCAACAATCCAAAAATCGCCAATCATTAGATTCACAGTGCAAGTATTTCCTTTGAGAGATAAAGCATTTCCATATGTATTTGTGCAGTTATTGACATCCAGGATACCAATGTGAGGAGGAAGCGACCAAGGCAAGTTTAAGTCACGAGGACGAGCGGTCCGTTTATAAAAATTAGTTGAAGATAATTGATTTTCCAAATTTAAAATAGCCGTCTTGACTAAATCTGATTGTGTGAAATCTATGAATCCGTGATTAATCATTGATTGAATTGATGCATCAATTCCAATAGGTGTTGATGAAACTTCTGGAAGCAGAGTTGGTGAAGTCTCCAAATTAAAAGTCGGACATCCATTAACACTTATTGTGTAGACAACTTTCATATATATATTGCTTAATCCTTCCTGGATTAAACGATAGTTAGAAAAAAAGGGGCTTCCGTATGCTGCACCAAAAAAAAATGAACCTTGGGCAGAATAAGCCAAAGGGGAATTCCGCCAATTTATTTTGTCATTGGAAAATTGAGTAGATATTGAGGAAACTAAGTTTCCAGCAAGTTGTTGCTTTTTTAAATTTAGAATATTCTCTATTGAAACATCAGAAACTGGCTTTGTGAAAATGATTAACCCTAATCCATCCATTTTCGCGCCTCCACCACCTGTGAATGATTGGGTTGTCATTCCATCAGGTGGAGTGGCTACTAATACGGGAGCTTGCAAATTCCAACTCGTAGGACAGTCTAAAGCAATACTTGGTTCCTGATAATTCACTAAAACTCCAAAAGTAAGTAGTGAAATGGCACCAAGCCTCTTAAAAGTATTTGACCCAATTTTTTTTGTATTTGAGTAAAAGCTTTTAATAAATCCAAAAGGTACTAAAACATCTTTCACAGG
>OMHY01000062.1 GCA_900298985.1 Streptomycetaceae bacterium | reverse complement strand
GCTCTAAATAATGGGAAAAAAAGTTTCTACACCACGCCAATAAAAGCGTTATCAAATCAAAAGTATCAGGAATTTTGCGAGCGATTTGGTAAGGATAATGTTGGATTGCTGACTGGAGATGCAAGTATTAACTCAGAAAGTTCCATAGTAGTGATGACTACAGAGGTTCTTAGAAATATGATTTATTCAAATTCCACAACTTTGTTGAATTTACAATCAGTGATCATGGATGAGGTGCATTATTTAGCGGATCGTTTTCGGGGAGCGGTATGGGAAGAGGTATTGATTCATTTGCCCGAATCTGTTCAAATTCTTGCGCTATCTGCCACCGTCTCCAACGCTGAGGAATTTGGTGATTGGATTTCAACAGTGAGAGGTGAAACCAAAGTAATTGTAAGTGAACATCGACCAATACCACTATTTCAGCAAGTTCTAATTGGGAATAGATTGTTTGAGTTGTTTTCACATGGGAAAGCAATTAATCCAGAGGTGATAAATGCGGAAAAAGAGATCTATAGAAATTCCTTAAAAATAAATAATGCTTCGAAAAAACATAGCAGAGATTTTTCAAAAACTGATTTGAAAAGTAGAAAACTCACTAAACCGGAATTAATTGAAAAATTGCAGGCAAACGGACTTTTGCCAACAATAATATTTATTTTCTCCAGAATTGGATGTGACCGAGCTTTTAGTGAAATATTACATTCAAAAATCAGATTAAATACCAAGGAAGAAATCGCTCAAATTCGGGAAATTGTTGCTCAAAGCACCAGTTTCTTGCCTAATGGGGATCTCTCTCTGCTTGGTTTTTATGAATGGCAAGAAGGATTGGAAAGGGGAGTAGCGGTACATCATGCCGGGCTGCTTCCTATATTTAAAGAAACAGTTGAGAAACTATTTAAGTTAGGTTTAATTAAAGTAGTTTTTGCTACTGAAACTTTAGCTCTTGGGATAAATATGCCTGCTAAATCAGTGTATTTAGAAAAATTGAGTAAATATAATGGTCAAGGTCATGTAGCTATTACTTCCGGTGAATTTACGCAATTAACAGGCAGGGCAGGTAGGCGAGGAATAGATATTGAGGGACATAGTGTTGTTTCTTGGTATCCAGAAATAGATATTGCATATATCGCTTCTTTGGCATCAACTAGAACCTATCCACTTCGATCAAGTTTTTCACCCAGCTATAACATGGCGATAAATTTGGTCCGCCAGATGGGCAGTTCCAGAGCAAGAAAATCGTTAGAAAGTTCATTTGCTCAATATCAGGCGGACAAAGCAGTAATCACTTTGGTTAAGCAAAGAGATAAAAACTTGAATTTACAAAAGGAAGTTTTGCAAAAATCCCAATGTCACTTGGGTGATTTTTCTCAATATTTTAATCAATACAATCGGCTCAAATCCCTGGAAAAAAGTATTCACAGTAGAAACCGAAGAGAAAGAGAACAATTATCATTTGAAATTGAAGATATTCAAAAGAGATTATCTAGAAGCCCAATAGAATCCTGCAAAGACTATGCCGAGCATTTGCGAAATGCTATCCGAGCCGCACGAATAGAAACCGAAAATGTCGCGCTTAATCAAAGGATAGAAAACAGAACCTCCTTTATCGCTCGAAGATTTGATCAGCTCAATTCAATATTAGTAAAACTGGGTTATTTAGATGAAGAGGAAAAATCGACAAATTGGGGAGAAAAATTAAGTGAGATATATGGGGAAAAAGACCTACTAATTTGCCAATCCTTGAGAAACTTGCCTTTTGACAAATTATCAGCGCCTGAATTTGTAGGGATCATTTCTTTGTTTACCTATGAGCCAAGAAGCATTAATCAAGATGATGAAATAAAGATACCTAAAGGAATTACTAGCGAAATGATTAAGGGCGTAATCCAAAATTGGGTACAAATCCACAATCTGGAGAGTGAAATGCAGCTAGATCCGATTAGTGAACCAGAAGCGGGTTTCCTAAATACAAGTTACCGCTGGGCTCAAGGGCATTCATTAACTGCAATATTAAACAATAATCCAGAGTTAACAGTAGGTGATTTTGTACGTCAAATGAAGCAAATAATAGATTTAATCAGACAAATAAGAGGGGCCTTTGAGGAATTAAGGAACCTGTGTGAACAATCCTTGGAAGCTATTGATAGAGGGGTTTTAAAGTACATTGAGCAATGATTCATACTTGTTAGATATCCGATAATAAATATTATGACAAATGAAAAGAAATAACACAAAAACTTCACTCCTGATATGCAGAGATTGGCTCACAAGCACAAACCAAGTTCCTATCCCCAAATACCCCGTCAATTCTTCCAACACTAGGCCAAAACTTACCTGGTCTTTGCAATTCATTACCTGATAGAAATGAATTTCTATGATCAAGACCCAGAGGAAAAGCCCCAATTTCCCTGGTGTATTGGCGATTCCAATCGGTTCGTAATAAATCTTCTTGAGTATGGGGTGCAAATCTAAGAGGTGATTCAGTTACTGAAATCTTGCCCTCTCGAATCTCCTGTATTTCTGTAGAAATAACAATCATTGCCTCTATGAATCTATCCAACTCCCCTTTATCCTCCGATTCAGTTGGTTCCACCATTAAAGTTCCAGTAACTGGGAATGACATAGTTGGAGCATGAAAACCAAAATCCATTAATCTTTTAGCTACATCATCAACTGTTACGCCGGTTTCTTTGGTGATTTCACGAAAATCTAATATACATTCATGTGCGATGAAACCATTTTTACCTTTATAGAGTATTGGGAAAAATGTTTCCAATTTTTTAGCGATGTAATTAGCATTCAAAATAGCAATTTTGGTTGCCATCTCTAATCCTTCGCCGCCCATCATTTGAATATACATCCAAGATATAGGCAGCACACCTGCGGACCCAAATGGAGCTGAGGTTACTGGTCCAATAGATTTTTCACCTATTCTCAAAACATCCTCCAAATTGTTGAATGGATAACCCACTCCCCGAGTTTCAATTTTTGGCAAAAACGGTCCGAGATGAGAACGCGCAATTACTGGACCAATCCCTGGTCCGCCTCCACCATGTGGTATTGCAAATGTTTTATGTAGGTTTAGATGAGAAACATCGGCACCAAATTTCCCTGGTGATGCTAATCCAACTAATGCATTTAGATTTGCACCATCAAGGTATACCTGTCCCCCAGCATCATGCACCATGGCGCATATATCTTTTACCTGCTCTTCAAATACCCCATGTGTAGAAGGGTAAGTAATCATAAGAGCAGCTATTTGCTTTTGATAATGGTTAATTTTCTCTTTCAAATCTGAAATAGATACGTTTCCCATTTCATCACATTCCACTACTACTACTTTCATACCCGCCATAGTGGCGCTAGCAGCATTTGTACCATGAGCACTTGCTGGAATTAGACAAATATTTCTTTCCTGCTCTCCTTTGTTATCTAGATACTGACGAATTGCAAGTAAACCAGCGTATTCT
>OMHY01000061.1 GCA_900298985.1 Streptomycetaceae bacterium | reverse complement strand
TCCATTGACTGAAGTAATTGGAATTTGAAAGCTTTATCCAATTAGCAAACAAGCTGTTTAAAAACCACTTGTGTAATTATTTTTTGTGCTTAACAAAGAACATAGTTTAAAGTTTTATGATTAAAAGGCGCTTTATGGCTATAGAGGCTAGCGAATTTTGACATTAGCCTAGGAGTTAATAGCGTATATTCAATACTTAAAAATGTCTGCCAAAGAAAGTTTCAAGCGTTCCCCGAGAGTTAAAAAAGTAGCAGTAGGTAAGGAATAAAAAACTTAAAATCTATCTACTAATTGTCAGAGTATTTTGTTAAACTCAACTATAAAACTACATACAACGCTCATTTGAGGTAATTTAGCTCAAAAATAAATGAGGGCTCCATCCATAAAGTGTTAAATTCACAAGCTCAGTTGGTAGAGCAGGTGACTCTTAATCACCGGGTCGGGGGTTCGAGTCCCTCACAACGCACTTTGTGATGTCTCGCGACAAAAGTGGAATTTTTTCCTGAGAATACTAATCATCTTTTAAAATGACCTCACTTTCCCTTATCCATTTACTCAATAATTTTAAAATGTATTTTCGCTTTAGTTAATCAAATTAGAATGCACTTAATAGCTGCCTGTAATAAAAATTTACTGAAACGGGATTAGTTGCACCTTAAATGTTAGTTAAGATTTAACACTAAACAAAAAACCCGCTCAATTTGTTTTTTGAGCGGGTCTTATTGTTCTAAATTACTTAGTTAGATTACCTTCAGCACTTGCCATCTCAGATTCCTTCTTAAGATCAATTCCTCGAGCAAGAATTAGATAAGCAATTGCACTAACTGGAAGTCCTACAAATAGGGAGTAATCCACGCCGCCTAAACTTTTAGCAATCGGTCCGGTAAATGGAGTTGTAACAAAAAATGGAATCATGGCTACAAAGCCAATTAAATATGCAAGGTTTCCTCGCCAACCCCATCGACCATAAATTCCATCTTTTTTAAAGATCTCGCTAATTACATAAACTCCTTTACGCACAAAGAAGTAGTCAATTAAATTGACAGCGGTCCAAGGAGTAAAGAGATAAGCAAGAAAGACCAGTGCATTTCCATAAAATGTATTAAATCTAGCCTCTCCAACAAACTGAGCAATACCCCAAACAGTCACTCCCATAATTAATAGAGACACTAATCTAATAGCTTTGGTTGGGTTAACTTTCTTAATTGAATCCAGCATAGAAATTAAGGTAAGCGATCCACCATAAGCATTTACTGACATAACAACCAGCAAACCTGCTAAAAGTAAAATTAAAAGAATTGTGCCAAATCCTGGGAAGATTGAATCTCCAACTTTTTTAAATGCTTCAACTGGTGTCAATTTTCCATCAGGTCCAGAAGCTAATGATCCAAGACCAAATACCCAAACACCCGAAAGAGCACTTGCCCAATAGGTAGAAGTGAAAGTTGATTTGACTCCTTCACTCGCTGGTAAGTACCGAGAATAATCAGATACATAAGGGGCCCAGCCAAGTTGAAATCCAGCAATAATTACAAATGCTGACATGGTAGGAGCTAATTTAAAATCTGTAATATCCCAGGCTTTTGCAGGGAATGATCCTCTAACAAATACACCTATTGTCATGGCTCCCAATGCAATTATTGATGGCCAGTAAAGAATTTTATTTACATAGTGAATTTGGCTATAACCATAAATTGCAATAGTAGTTGCTATCGCGGCGGCTAATAAAAATCCAAGTTGAGTTGGAATTTTAAAAACTTGATGTATAGCAGAACCCGAAAGGATTGCATCTGAGGTGTTGTATGCAATGTAATTAACCAGCGCAAAAATCCATACTGTAAATGCTGCACCTATATAACCAAATTGCGCACGTGATTGAACTAATTGAGGTAATCCAAGTTGTGGACCTTGAGCGGAATGGAATGCCATAAAAAATGTACCGAATAAAGATCCAGTAACTACTGCAATTATTGTCCAAATTAGATTCGCTCCAAGAGAAAGTGCTACAACTCCTGTGGCCATTGCAGTTAGGTTTACATTGCCAACAAACCAAACATTTCTTAAATCCCGGGACTTTCCAAATCTTTCATTATGGGGAACCCAATCAACACTTCTTGTTTCCACCTGGGAAGGTGCAAGAACTTTGTTATCTGAACTCATGCATACTCCTTTGTAAGTCCCAGAAGGCTCTGGGAGCTATACAAATAGTACATCTAGACTTAATCAGAACTCATTAACAACCGCAAAACGCGCAAATAATTCCTCTGCATACCAGTTAAGTTGATGGGTCTTTTTAATCACCTCTTGATGGGGATTGTTGTGATAGGCAAAATTTTTCAATGAATTGGAATCTCTCCAGACAGAAAAAGTTCCTTGTAATCCAATGGGTGACTCCCCAATTCCAATGGCCGATTCAAGACCTGGAGAGTTTCTAAGGTCAGTGACCACTGGTGGTACCGAACGCCAAAAATTACTAATTAAGCGGTATCTGATCCGAGCTCTGGTGATTGCTGCAACTTTACCTTCATATTTTTCAATTGAATTTACTTCAAATGGTTGTTGCTTTGACCAGGAGCCATGCGATGATATTGGCTTTAATTCATAGTATTTTTCCAAGATAGCAATCTTTCGCCATTTCTTGATAAGCTCCAAATTTTCAATATCTTTTTCTGTTTTAACTAATAATCCCCAGATCAGCAAATTTGCGTCAGATGGCGTAAAAGTTTCACCACGGCCAGTTCCTAATAATTTATAGAACCTAATTGATTTATCTGCCTTCAAATATAGGTGCCCAATGGCCATATAGAGAAATGCAATAGGAATAAATCGAGATTTTATCTCCCAAAAAACAATATGGTATTTCATTACGCTTCTGATGAAAGATTTCCACTTGGCATCAAACGAACCGCTACCGCACTTGCAATTAGCAATAGAATGCTGGCTGCAGTCAATGCTAAGAAAAGTCCATTAGATAATGCGCCATAGGCAGCGGATACTACTTTATCTATTATTATCTTTACCTCTCCAGTCGCACCTTTAGAAACCGCTGCTTTTTGATCATTAAAAGTTCCAGAGGTTATAGCGGTAATAACTATTTGACGATACGCCGAAGGAATGCCAAGTTGCACTAAACGTGCCATTAAATGATTAGTAAGTTGCCCATTAATCATGGAACCTAAAATTGCAACTCCTGCTACCGCACCTAATTCTCGACCAGTATTAACACTGGAAGCAGCTACGCCAGAATCTTTCGCCGGTAAGCTCCAAATTGCAGTGGCATTTAATGGTGCAATTAAAAGACCAAATCCAATTCCAGTAACTCCTAATACAAATGCCAGAGTTGGAAAATTGATTGTTGGTGAAATAAATAATCTAGTACCAAATAATCCAGCCGCGGATAATAAACAACCTACCGCTAAAGGTAATCTTGACCCAACCTGCGCCATCCACCTGCCGGAGAAAATTCCAGAGATAACCATGCCAAAAAGCAAAGGTAGGAAATCAAGTGCCAGCCTAAGAGCACTAACAGATTGAATAATTTCTAAATACAAAGAAACAAAAAAGAATATTGCAAATATTGAAAAATAACTTGCAAATGCAATAAATATTGAACCGGTATAGGTTTTTATCCGAAAGAAATTTGGAGAAATTAAAGGCTCTTTAGCACGTTTTTCAATAGCATAAAAAACAATTGCTAGTAATACTGCAAAGGCAAACATGGCGGTGATTTTTCCGCTCTTGTATCCTAAAGTTTCGCCCTTGATTACCGCATAAATTGCCAGGGATAAAGAGAGTGCAGCGGCTAAAAATCCCCACCAATCTATTTTGCGATGAATTCTAGGAGGATCTTTAGGTAAGAAAATAATTCCAACTATAAATGCTAATACACCAAAAATTACATTGAACCAAAAAACACTTGGCCAGGAGAATTTAGATACTAACCCTCCCCCAATTATTGGCCCCATTGCAAGTGCAAAACCTGATACTGCCGCCCAAAGTCCAAATGCTCTACTTTGTGAAGGACGATCTGAATAAACTCTAGTAATTAAAGATAAAGTTGCTGGTTCAGATGCAGCTGCACCCAATCCCATTATTAATCTACCAGCAATTAACATTTTTAAATCTGTGCTCATTGCAGAAATAACTGCACCGATGATAAATATTGTTACCCCAAAGAGCATAACTTTTTTACGACCTAATATGTCACCAATTGATCCAAAGTTAAGCATAAAAGCGGCAAAAGTTAACGCGTAGCCACCTACAACCCATTGTAATTCCGGAACACCCGCATGTAACTCTGCCTGCACATTTACCAAAATTGCAGCAATGATTGTATTGTCTAGAAATGTGAGAAATAGAATTACAAGTAAAGCAATAAAACTAATATGAGCTTTACTTCTATTCATGAATCTTTTCCCCTCAAGATTTTTTAGCTAGAGAATAGAGTAACAAATCATTATTGGG
>OMHY01000060.1 GCA_900298985.1 Streptomycetaceae bacterium | reverse complement strand
CGCTTAAACCAGGTGAATTGGCGTCTCGCATATTGCCGGGTAGCAATTTCAGTTAGTTCTCTGGCTTGTTCGAATGAAATTTCATTTTGCAAATATTGAACTACCTGCTGATAGCCAATTGCTGCCCTTGCAGTTTTACCCTCTAACAATCCTTTCTTGACTAAAATTTCTACCTCTTTTACCAACCCATCATCAAATATTTGTCTGGTTCTTTTTTCAATTAATATATCCAATTCTTCTCGCTTAACTTCAAATGCAAATTGAATTGCATTTGGATATCTGGAATTTTTTTCTCTTGGTAAATTTGCAGTAAAAGGTTTTCCAGTAATTTCTATTACCTCTAACGCTCTGATTACTCTCCTTAGATTTTGATATGGAATAGCAATCGCTGCTGCGGGATCTAGTTTTTCTAGCAATTGATGCATAGCAAGTGCTCCAATTTTTTCACTTTTTTCCTCTAACTCTTTTCTAACTTTTTCATCACTATCTGGAAAATCTAACTCATCTAAAACGGATTTTATGTATAGACCGGTGCCACCAACTAAAACCACATTTATGGATTTGCCTAATAAATTATCTATTATTTTTCTTGCCTGAGTTTGATACCAAGCAACTGTAATTTCTTGATTCACATCCAATACATCTATTAAATGATGAATTATGCCTTTTCTTTCAGCCAAAGTTAATTTTGCGGTTCCAATATCCATACCTCTATAAACTTGCATGGAATCTGCATTTACAATTTCAGCCTGATAAATTTGAGCTAGGGCTAGTGCAGCAGCTGATTTACCAGTTGCGGTAGGACCACCAATCACTATTAATTTAGCAGACATGTAGCTATTTAATTAGATTAGTTTGATGTTTTTCTTCCTGATCCTTTAAAGTTTTTAAAGTGGGAAGACCCAACATAATTTTTTCATTACCATTACTAGCATCTCGCTCAGCTTGTTTATCAGCTCCCTTAGTTCTAATAATTTCCAGAGGATCTTCATCAGCCAATAAAAAGTTAGGTGTGGTGGAAGTAATTTTAGTTCGCACCAAATCCCCCGGTCTTGCTCTATTAGTATTTCCTGGATTTAAATGCACTAATCTGAAATCAAATGCTCTTCCAGATACCCTCATCTCTTTATCAGTATCCCGTGCAGTCACTAGAACTTCAACTTCTTGGCCAAGTAATTGGGCATTTAACTTACCACTGATTTCTTGTTGCAAATTATTTAAAATATGGAATCTTTCTTTTTTAATTTTTTCTGGAATTTGATTTTCCATTGTGGCAGCTGGTGTTCCTGGTCTTGGTGAATAAAGGAAAATATATGAGGTGAGGAAATTTGCTTGGGCTACCAAATTATAGGTATCTTGAAAATCCTCTTCAGTTTCTCCTGGGAAACCAACAATAATGTCAGTGGTAATGGTGGCATTTTTGATAGAACTTCTCACCGAATCCAATATTTCTAAATATCGAGTTCGGCGATAAGACCTTCGCATGGCTTGCAAAATTTGATCAGAGCCGGATTGCAATGGCATATGTAAGTGGGGTGCAATATTTGGATAAGTGGCCATTACCTCTATTACATCCTCAGTAAAATCTTTAGGATGTGGGGAGGTAAATCTAACTCTTTTTATCCCAGGTACTTGGGAAGTTGCTGCTAGCAATCTAGCAAAAGCTCCGGGATCTTTGCGGGCTCTGCCATAAGCATTCACATTTTGTCCGAGTAAAGTAACTTCAATTACCCCTTGCTCAGCTAGAGCAGATACTTCATCAATAATTTCTGATTCAGTTCGATCTTTTTCAACTCCACGCAATTGTGGAACAATGCAAAAAGTGCAGGTGTTATTACAGCCTACTGAAATAGAAACCCAGGCACTATAAGCATTATCTCGCCTTGCAGGTAAAGTAGAAGGAAAATGTTCCAACGCTTCTTTAATTTCTATCTGTGACTCTTCTTCAATTCTGGCTCTTTCTAACAATACCGGCAATGACCCAATATTGTGAGTGCCAAAAACTACATCAACATATGGTGCTTTTTTTAAAATTAAATCCTGATCCTTTTGCGCCATGCAGCCGCCAATAGCAATTTGAAAATTTTTATCTCTTCTTTTCCGGGGCGCCAAAAAAGATAAATTCCCATACAACTTGTTATCTGCATTTTCCCGCACCGCACAGGTATTAAAAACTATTAAATCAGGTTCACTTCCCTCAACCGCTGGTTTATAACCTGCTTCTACCAGTAAGCCGGAAATTCTCTCCGAGTCATGTACATTCATCTGACATCCATAGGTTTCCACCACAAAGGATCTAGGACGCAGCTGATTCACCTGCTAAGAATATCTAAATACTTAACAATTAGTTTTCTAACTGTTTTTCGAGGAGTTTTTCCATCACTTTAGCGGTTGCAGAGTAGGGATAACCTTTTCGTGCTAGTAATGCTCCTATTTTCTGCTTAATCTCCTCTGGAGCAAGATGGGAGATTTGCCGGTATTTTTTAGATGCGACTTGAAGGGCAAGTTCTAATTGTTGCTCTTCGCTGATATGACTAAGCGCTTCTGAAATAAATTGTGGGTCTATGCCTTTGG
>OMHY01000059.1 GCA_900298985.1 Streptomycetaceae bacterium | reverse complement strand
CTGCCACTGGACCAAAATTAAGAAGTTGGTATAACCCAGATCATCTTTTAGAAGCAGGAATTAGCATTGCAGCAAATGGTGCAAGATGGACGGGGTTAGAAAAAAACGAAAAAGACCAAGGACAAAGGGATGAAATAACAGAGGTTCTTTCTGTATCCACCGCTGGGATGTTGGTAAAGCGAGAGGTTTTTGAAGAGCTAAATGGTTTGGATCCAAACTTATCTTTATTTCGAGATGATGTTGATTTTGGCTGGCGCGCTCGCCGCCTAGGTTATTCCATAACTGTAACTCCCAAAGCTTGGGGATTACACGCAGAGGCTGGCGCAAGTGAGCGACGAACAATTGATGTGGATGAAAGTTTTTTACATCGGCCTCTTTTATTAGATAGAAAAAATGCGGCTTATGTTTTATTTGCCAATGCACCCTGGTGGGCCATTCCTTGGATTGCAATACAACTAACTGTAAGTGCATTGTTTCGTGCTTTCATTAACATTTTGGCAAAACTTCCTGGTTATGCAGTTGATGAACTAGGTGCATTTGGTCTGTTGCTTTTGCGACCAACAAAAATATTAAAAGCAAGAAGAGATCGCAGAAATTCCAGATTGTTACCAACCAGAGTAGTAGCTACATTTCTTCCTCCTTTTTCCGAACAACTTCGCTTAGGTGCTCAAAGATTTCGGGAAGCAATCTCCTATGCATTTCATTTAGCAGATCAAAATCTTTTGGAAGTGGAGTCCCATTTTGAAGGTGAAATTGGGGGAACAAAATTTGAAAAATCCTCTGATTTAATTTCAGATTTAGATGATGAACCAACAGTATTTCAAGAAAAAATCAAAGTTAGAAAAAGAATTTGGAATTTTATTAAATTGCATCCAATTATTGGTGGAATTTCTTTTATATTTTTATTTTCCTTGATATATGGAAGAAATAGATTAGGCAATATCAGTGGTGGCGCATTGCCTGTTTCCCCCTCCTCAAGTTTTACATTGATTCATCGATATTTTGAAAGCTGGCATTCAGTAGGTATGGGATCTGCTTTGTCTGCGCCTCCCTGGGTTGCAATTCTTGGTTTTGTCTCTTGGTTGTTTTTCTCCTCGCCTCCTTTTTTAATTGCTGTTATTTGGTATTTAGCACCATTTATTGCACTTGTGGTGATGTATCGATCACTTACTCGCTTGGGAGCAAATCGAGGAATTAGTGTATTGGGCGGATTGATTTATTCCCTTGCTCCTACTTTAGTAGTTCCTCTTAACCAAGGAAGGCTCGGAAACTTAGTTTTGGTTTTGGCACTACCTAGCTTATTTTCACTCAAACCTATCTCAAGTGTGAAAAATAAATTATCTTGGCGCAGAATTTATGCAATCTCATTATATGCAGCATTTATATCTAGTTTTTCCCCTTCTATGTTACTTCTTTGGGACTCAACTTTTTTATTTTTATTTATTCAAGATCTTAAGTTATTAAAACTTTTTAAAAACAGAGATTGGAAAAGTTATTGGAGAGAGTATCCAACTTTGGATTTAAGCAAAAGATATTTGGTTTATACCTTGGTGCCATTTTTCTTAACTGTGCCCTGGTCATTAGAATTAGTAATTCACCCAACTAAGTTTTTGATAAATCCAGGTTTCCCACTTATTGGTGGAGAACGTAACCTTACTTTGCTTTTCAATCCGAGTGGGGCTTCTGCACCTAGTTGGATATTCCTTTCACCCTTTATTTTCTTGTTTATCCTAACTGCGCTGAAGCGAAGTTGGCGTAAAGGTGCAGCAATTGCCGGAACATTCTTAGGCTTATCAATTTTGTTAACCGGTATGACTATTGTGGGAAATGGTTCCGTGGGAAGTTTTTATGTTGGAGATTTCTTAGTTTTAAGTGAAATCATAATTCTTTTTCAAATGGCTCCGGATATTAAAGGTATTGGCAGTTCCTTACGCAACAGTGCTATCGGTATTAGACATTTAACAGTTGCAATCTCAACAATATTTATTGCATTTACTATGGTGGCAAGTATTTTTTGGGCCTTTGGACAAGGTGCAGATTCATTGGTTCGAGCTGGTAGACCAGAAATTACACCAGCTTTTTTGACTGATTTAGCTGGAGTTCCTGCTCGACCGAAACTATTAGCAATTTCCACCAGAGATGGAGAGGTTAATTATTACTTATCCAGAGGTGGGGACATTACACTCGGAGATCCCGATTTAATAACTGGTGAACCACCAAAGTTAGATCTAGCGACAAGTGATTTAATTGATGGTTCAAATGTAAATGTCGCCAAGGAAATTGGTGAATATGGAATTGATTATATATTTCTAAGAGTCCCTATTGAACCAACAATTGCACGTGCCATCGATGGCGTTGGTGGTTTCACTAGAGTCTCTCAAACAAAAGCTGGAATTATTTGGAAAGTTCAATCGGCTTTACCCCATGCAATATTCATTAATTCAAAACAAAATCAGAAAACACTTTTTTCATCGGAATTTGGAGTAACTGACAAAATTAGTGGAGCCGGTAATATTTATTTTGCAGAAAATTTTGATCGTCATTGGAATGCGCTACTAAATGGAATGCAATTGCAGGCTAAGAAAACTAATTCAGGTCTAATTTCATTTCCAGTTCCAAAAAAATTAAATGCCCGAAATTACTCTATTAGTATTTATCATGATGGCTCAGTGCGTAGATTTTTTTATTCCTTTGAATTATTAGCCTGGTTAGTTGTAATTGTAATGACCCTGCCTGCAGGTAGAACCAGAAAAGAAAGAGTACTAGCAGGAGTTAGAAATGAATAAGATTATTAGTTTTTTTACTAAAGCTCCCTTTATTTTTTGGGCAATAGGTATTGTGCTAGTTGGCTATTTTGGGAATTTCTTATTTTCTGATTTTAAATTGGGTATCGCTGGAAATTATTCACTCGGTTTTTCTCAAGCTGGAGCTTCCAGTGGAATAACGGTAAATCAAGGTAAAATTTATAGTTACGCACCTACCTCCTGTCCAAATTTCCCTTTCACTAATTCTCAATATGCCAACTTACCTTCTACTAATATTAAAGTGAGTGATGTTGGGAAAATTATTAAAGTAAAAAAAGGACAAATTCAAGTAAATCATTTTATAACTGCCAAGACTAGAAAATACCCAATTAAATACCCGCTGTTAATTTCACCATCTGCCACCACCTCAACTTTTTCAGTTTCTGGCTCAAATTGGAATGATTTAACTACCTGCGCAAATGGAGAACCAGATCAATGGTTTGTTGGTGGAAGCGGAGAAATTACTAGTCAGGATCAAATAGTTCTAGTAAATAGTGGTTTAACACCTGCAACCATCTCAATAAATCTATTTGGGCATCACAGCAATTCATTGCAAATAACTAGAACTATTGCTGCCAATACTCAAAGTACCTTTGGAATTGCCGGTTTATTACCAGGTGAAGTTTCACCTGCAATTGAAATTCTGACTCTTAGCGGGAGAGTTACTCCATATTTATTAGATGTTAGATCAAAAGGTTTAAGCTCCTTAGGCGGCGGCCTGGTCCCGGTATCACAATCTCCTGATACCACCCAAGTAATTCCTGGGGTAGTTTCAAATTTGAAAATCATTGGGAAAAATAATGCGTCGGAACAATTGTTCCTTAGGTTATTGGTTCCAGGAAATATAGATGCAACAGCCAGTGTTAAAGTAATATCTAATGATGGAAGTTTTGTGCCACTCGGTTTAGATCAAATAAATATTTCACACCAAAAAACCATCGATTTACCACTCACTAATTTTTATGCTCCTAATCCAGTAGCAATTGTAATTTCAAGTGATCAACCTCTAGTGGCAGTTGCTGGGCAATTTTTTTCTAATGGTTTAACTTGGTTTGGAAGTGCACCTACTATTAGCAATTTGCAATTATCTTTGAATAATTTTCAACCGACATTGACTCTGATAAATCCAAAAAATAATCCGGGAGTCACCAAAGTAACAGTGGTTTATAGTGGGAATGGTGGAAAAGCGGAAAAAACTGGAATTCAAATTCTAAGTCTCAATGACTTTTTAACTTGGAAAGCACCTTTTCCTATAAATTCAATTTTAATTCAACCCAGCAATCAGAATATCTATGGAGCCTTTTCTTTTATTTCTAGCAATGGGATAAATCGCTCCTTGGTATTGCGGCCCGGGGCTGAGGTTTTTTCCATCTCTGCGCCCACTCCTGATGCTAAGGTTTTACATCGAAGTTAGTTCCCAAAGAATTATTTATCGACCGAAGAGCTAAATACCGGGTTTAGTAGATTCTTTGCGGTAGCCTTTTTTTATGAGTAACCAAACATCTAAAATCAAAATAGGTGGAAGAACCTGTACCAGATCTGGCTGCAGGCAGGTTGCTACTCGTACCTTAGTTTTTAGTTATCAAGATTCACAAGCAATACTTTCACCACTAGCAACTTTTTCTGAACCGCATAGTTATGATTTATGTGAAGTACATTCGCACCGCTTGAGTTTGCCGCAAGGTTGGGAAATTATTAAAGCAGATGGAGAAAGTGCGCCGAGAGGTCCAAGCAAAGATGATTTGATGGCAATTGCAGATGCAGTGCGAGAAGTTGGGAAGAAATTAGATAGTCAAGAGGATTTAGATTCAAAATTACCAAAATCAGATCTGGGTAAACGTGGCCATTTACGCGCGGTACCAGATTAAAGATTGTTTAAGTTTATATAAGTATTGATAAATTTGTCTGATGATTAACGCTGAAAATTCCGGGATTGTAGATCAGGTATTTAAAGCCTACGATATCCGAGGTTTAGTTGAAAAAGAGTTAACTCCGGATTTTACTTTTAAAGTTGGATGCGCATTTGCAAATTTTCTACTTTTGAAAAATGAGCCAAAAAACATTGTTGTAGGTGAGGATATGAGGCCATCCTCAAAACCATTAGCCGATGCATTTTCTGACGGAATAATTAGTCAAGGCGCAGATGTTACCAGAATTGGATTAGCTTCAACTGACATGTTGTACTTTGCCTCCGGTTATTTAAAACTTCCCGGAGCAATGTTTACTGCAAGTCACAACCCAGCAAATTACAATGGAATCAAACTATGTTTTTCGGGCGCTAGACCAATTGGAAAAGAAAGTGGTTTAGTAGATATTGCACAGCAAGTAATTAAAGAATCGCAAAATAATTCTAAAATCGGAAATATTTTTTCCCAAAACTTATTAGAAAAATATGTTGATTTCTTAGTTTCTCTAGTTCCCGCTCTGCCAAAAAAAGAAAATTTGGATACTCGGAGATTAAAAATAGTTGTAGATGCTGGAAATGGGATGGCTGGTTATACCTTGCCTGCACTGTTTGATAAATTGCCATTTGATTTGATACCACTATATTTTGAATTAGATGGGAATTTTCCCAATCATGAAGCAAATCCAATCGATCCAAAAAATTTAGTTGATTTGCAAAAAGCGGTCTTATCCAATCAAGCAGATCTAGGTTTAGCATTTGATGGGGATGCTGATCGTTGCTTTTTAGTTGATGAAAAAGGTAATTTAATTTCACCTTCATCTTTAACTGCTTTAATTGCTAAGAGTGAACTTGAAAAAAATCCAGGCGCAACAATTATTTACAATTTAATTTCTTCCAAAATAGTTCCGGAGATAATTGAACAATACGGCGGAGTTGCTTTGCGTTCTCGAGTTGGTCATTCATACATTAAAGCTTTAATGGCTTCAAATAATGCAGTGTTTGGGGGAGAACATTCTGGACATTTTTATTTCCGAGATTTTTTTCGTGCAGATTCCGGTGCCTTGGCAGCCTTGTATGCAATTGCTGAATTAGCAAACTCGCAATACTCGATGAGTGAAATTGTAAAACCATACGCTAAGTATTTTTCTTCCGGTGAAATAAATATTGAAATTAATCCAAAAGTATCCATAGATAATTATTTAGAAAAAATAGCCGAAGTATTTGAGGCAGGTGCGGAACTAGACCGCTTAGATGGACTAACAGTTTTACTTCCGCAAGGCTGGTTTAATTTGCGCCCTTCTAATACTGAGCCACTTTTGCGCTTAAATATAGAATCTGCCAATGCCCAGAGTGTGAAAGAACTCCAAGCCGAGGTAGAAAAAGTAATAACTCTAATGTCGCGCTAGTATTGCCCTTAAATATTTACTCAAAGGAGCATTATCAGTGACCAGCTCGACAATAACTAGTACCGGAATTAAACATGACATTGCAGATGCCAGTTTGGCTGCGGAAGGTAGAAAAAGAATTGAATGGGCAGGAAGAAACATGCCTGTGCTACAACAAATCAAAGAGAGGTTTGCGAAAGAAAAACCTTTTGCTGGAATCAGAATTTCTGCTTGCATGCACGTTACTACTGAAACCGCTAATTTGATGATTGCATTAAAAGCCGGTGGAGCTGATATTGCCCTATGTGCATCAAATCCACTTTCCACTCAAGATGATACCTGCGCAGCATTAGTACATGAATATGGGATCAGTGTATTTGCCAGAAATGCAGTAGATCGAGATGGATACTATTCACACATAAATGCAGCATTGGATATACAACCACATCTAGTTTTTGATGATGGCTGTGATTTAGTAAATACTTTGCACACAACTCGCACCGAATTGATAGGAGAGATTCTAGGAGGTTGTGAGGAAACTACCACTGGCGTTATTCGCTTAACACAAATGGCAAAAGATGGCGCATTGAAATTTCCCATGGTTGCTGTCAATGACACTAATACAAAACATATGTTTGATAACAGATATGGAACCGGTCAATCAACTATTGATGCAATATTCCGTGCCACCAATTTATTGTTGGGTAGCAAAACTTTTGTAGTTGCAGGTTTTGGATATTGCGGTAAAGGCGTTGCTGAACGTGCTCGTGGCATGGGTGCAAATGTAATCATCACGGAAACTGATCCGGTTAAAGCTTTAGATGCTGCAATGCAAGGATATCGTGTGATGCCTATGAATGAAGCAGCAAAAATTGGAGATTTCTTTGTCACAGTAACGGGAAATAGCACAGTGCTAGGAGCTGAGCATTTCCAAGTTATGAAAGATAATGCAGTTTTAGCAAATGCGGGCCACTTTGATATTGAAATTGATATCAAGTGGTTAGAAGAAAATGCCAAGGTGAAAAACCGTAAAATTAGACATCAAACCGATGAATATGTACTTGCAAATGGAAATCGCATTTTATTATTAGCAGAAGGCAGATTAGTCAATTTAGGTGCTGCTGAAGGTCATCCAGCAGTTGTGATGGATATGTCATTTGCAGATCAAGCACTGACTTCTGAGTGGTTATTAAAAACTGTAAAGAATTTGAATCCAGGTGTTCACAATGTGCCAGATGAAATTGATCGAGAGGTTGCTAGTTTGAAACTAATTAGCATGGGGGTAGTGATAGATCAATTGACCTCGGATCAAGAACATTATTTGAACTCGTGGGAGCATGGCAGCTAATGACTTCAATAATGGTCATTGATGATGATCAACATTTAGCTGAAATGTTGAGCATTGTTTTAAACGGTGCCGGTTATGAAGTTGATTTAGTCGGTAGTGGAGATATGGCCTATGAAGTTTTCCAGTCTCAAGATCCAGATTTAGTTTTGTTGGATGTAATGTTGCCAGGAAAAGATGGTGTAGAAGTTTGTCGAGAAATTAGAACTACTTCGATGGTTCCAATTGTTATGTTGACTGCGAAATCAGATACCACTGATGTAATAGCAGGATTAGAAGCTGGCGCCGATGATTACATGGTAAAACCCTTTACCGAAGGTGAATTATTGGCCAGAATTAAAGCAAGGTTGCGCAGGCAAAATATAGTGGATGGCCAAACTCTTTCAATTGGAGATGTAGTAATTGACTTAACTGGTCATAAAGTCAAGAAAAATTCAAAAGAAATTCCTCTCACTCGATTGGAATTTGATTTATTAGTAGCCTTAGTAAAAGAACCTGGAAGAGTATTCACTAGAGAAGATTTATTGAGTGAGGTATGGGGCTATCGACCTGCGACAGATACTCGTTTAGTAAATGTGCATGTTCAAAGATTGCGCGCCAAAGTTGAAGATGATCCAGAAAATCCAAAATTTGTTTTGACTGTTCGAGGTATCGGTTATAAAGCCGGCCAAAAAGAGCTTTAAGATAGATTTCCTAAATGGCCATTGGTATTAGACCTTGGAGGCAATCTCTCGCCTTTAAAATAACCGCCGGAATATTATTGTTATCAGCAATACTTACAAGTGCGGCAGTTGCTACTTTGTATTCTCAAATTAAATCTGGTTTATATAGGGAAAAATATCAATCATCTCAAAATTTGTATTCCACCATTGCTTCCGCAATTCAACTCCAAGTTATTCTTTTTCAACCTACTAAAAAAAGTAATTTAAAAGATAGGTTTGATTCAATATTTTCCGCAACCAATGTGGGTCTGGGCTCCAATGATCATGAAATAGTTTTATTACCAGCCAAAGGTAATAAGCACAAAAACTTTTTAGGAACCTCAGATGGAGTTGATCCATCAACCATATCCAATAACTTTTCAGAAATTGTTGAAAAAACCAAAAAAATTTCCAGTAGGAACTTAACCCTAAACTATATAGGGGGAGGCAACGCTAATGCTTATGCAGTTGGTGCGCTAATTACTTTGCCGGAGTTGGGAGATTATGAACTCTATGTGGTATTCCCACTTACTGATGTTGAAAAGAGTTTGCATTTAGTGCGAAATTACCTATCAATTATTGGAACAATTTTGATTTTATTAATTGGGTTAACTTCGGCATGGTTTACTCAAAGATCTATAAAGCCAGTACGTGAAGCAGCGCTAATTGCTGAGGAATTTACCTCAGGTTTATTAGATCGAAGAATTTTAATAAAGGGAGAAGATGAAATGGCACGTTTGGGGCGTGCTTTTAATGAAATGGCGGTTGTTCTTTCTAGACAAATTTCAAGATTAGAAAATTTGTCAAGATTACAGCAAAGATTTGTGAGCGATGTGTCCCATGAATTGCGCACTCCATTAACTACAATGAAAATGGCATCTGGAGTTATTCATGCCAATCGAGATTTTTTTGCTCCTGCTGTTGCTAGGTCGGCTGAATTATTACAAGTGCAAATGGAAAGATTTGAAAAATTACTAGCAGATTTATTAGAGGTAAGTAGATTTGATGCTCAAGCTGCGGCGGTAGATCTAGTGGAATTTGATATTTGTGCAACTTTAGAGAGAACCATAGATTACGTTTTAGGAGCAGATAAAACATTTCTCCAACTCAAACTTCCAGAAGGGCCAGTTATTATTTTGGCTGATGAAAGAAGAATAGAAAGAATTTTCCGGAATCTCATTACCAATGCGGTAGATCACCGAAATGAAGGAAATGTGGAAATAACAGTGGCCCATAATGAACAAGTTGTTTCAGTGGGAGTCCGGGATTATGGGGTTGGATTTGCACGTAAAGATTCCCAGCGAGTCTTTGAAAGGTTTTGGCGCGCAGATCCTTCCCGAGCTAGAAGTAGTGGAGGTACCGGATTAGGTTTGGCTATATCGCAAGAAGATGCATTGTTGCATCATGGGAAAATTGAAGCTTGGGGCAGACCTTTCCATGGAGCTAACTTTGTTTTAACAATTCCGAAAACTAATGAAATTGGCGAATTTGAAAGTGCAATAGCAGTTATACCGGAAGATGAGATATCCACAATTGCTGGAATAAAAGAGGAATAATTTCGATTTTGTCTCTAATTTAATCTGGTGTTTTATGAAGGAAAATGTTTTATTTGCAAGGTCAGTGGGGAAATTATCTGTGCAAAATGCAAAAATTCATTTAATTACTCTCCACTGATTCGAAATATCTATGGGCATGATTGGGTGAGCCTTTATCAGATTGATCAAGAGTTAGAGATTATACTTTTGGAAATAAAGAACAAGAATAGAAACAAATTGCGATTTTTCCTTGCTGATTGTATTTTAGATTCGGTGGACAATATTTCAACTTTAAAGAAATTAATTACTAATTCAGTATTAATTCCTACTCCTTCAAATTTTAAGAATCAATTGGTAAGAGGACTTGACCATAATTGGGAAATGTTAAAAATTCTGAAATTTCAGGCTAATAAAAGAAATCTGAACCTACAGATCTATCCGGGTTTATTGAAAAGTAGATCAGGAGTTTCAGATCAACGAGGGTTAAGTGCCTCAAAAAGAATGCACAATATGCAAAATACTATTACTCCAAATAACAGAAATATAGATAGGATATTTTCCAGCAATATACATTCCAATAATTCCACTTTTAATCAAAGCAGTCATAGATTTTTGTTGTTTGATGATGTTGTTACAACAGGTGCAACTGCAATGTCGGCAACTAGAATTCTAGAAAATAGAGGTTTAGCTATAGCGGGTGCCTTATTTACTGCCCGTGCTGGTCAAATGCGAGTTCTTTGAGGGGATTTCTCCTGATAAAAGTAGTAAATAAACATATTGGCTGGTTATGACCTATACTCTCACCTTGTGTCACAAATAATTGATAAGTTTTTGCGTGCCGGAGAAGGTCGCCAACTAAAGATTTTAGAGAAAATTGCAACCCAAGTTAATGAACAAGAAAATAGAATAAGCGCATTGAGTGATAGCGAATTAAAAGGTAAGACGGAAGAGTTTAAGAAAAGAATAGCGGGGGGAGCAGATCTTGATGATTTGCTGCCGGAAGCATTTGCTACCGTTAGAGAAGCGGCCAAACGAACTCTAGGGCAAAGACATTATGATGTTCAAATAATGGGTGGTGCCGCTTTGCATCGCGGAAATATTGCGGAAATGAAAACTGGTGAAGGTAAAACATTAGTATCTACTTTACCTGCTTATTTAAATGCATTAACTGGCTCCGGAGTTCATGTGGTTACAGTAAATGATTATCTTGCTCAAAGAGATAGTGAATGGATGGGAAGAATTCACAGATTCTTAGGTTTATCAGTTGGCACTATTTTATCTAATATGGATTCAGTCAGTAGAAAGGCGGCTTACCAAGCCGATATCACTTATGGAACCAATAATGAATTTGGTTTTGATTATTTAAGAGATAATATGGCTTGGGAATTAACAGATTGTGTTCAACGCGGACATAACTTTGCAATAATCGATGAAGCAGATTCTATTTTAATTGATGAAGCTAGAACACCACTAATTATTTCTGGACCCGCTGATAAAGCAACGAAATGGTATGTAGAGTTTGCCAATATTGTAGATAGATTAATGCGAGACCAGGATTATGAAGTAGATGAAAAGAAAAGAACTGTCGGAATTTTAGATTCAGGCGTGACTTCAGTTGAAAAATCTCTGGGGATAGATAATCTATATGAATCAGTAAATACTCCTTTAATTGGATTTTTAAATAATGCAATTAAAGCAAAAGAGCTTTTTAAGCGTGATAAAGATTATGTGATAATGAATGGTGAGTTACTTATAGTTGATGAACACACTGGACGTGTCCTACATGGTCGAAGATATAATGAAGGTTTACATCAAGCCCTAGAAGCCAAAGAAAAAGTGGAAATTCAAGATGAAAATCAAACTTTAGCTACTATCACTTTGCAAAATTATTTCCGCCTTTATAACAAATTATCTGGTATGACCGGTACTGCAATGACCGAAGCATCAGAATTGATGCAGATATATAAACTTGGGGTAATTCCAATTCCAACTAATAAGCCAATGCAACGCATAGATCAATCCGATCTAATTTATCGAACTGAATTAGGCAAATTTGGTGCGGTAGTAAATGATATTGCAGAAAGACATCAAAAAGGCCAGCCAGTATTGGTAGGAACAATTAGTGTTGAAAAATCTGAAGAACTTTCTAATATGTTGAGAAAACGCGGAATTCAACATGAGGTATTGAATGCAAAGCAGCATCAAAGGGAAGCTGCAATTGTGGCACGGGCTGGTACTTTAGGAGCGGTAACAGTTTCCACAAATATGGCTGGACGTGGAACTGACATCATGTTAGGTGGCAATCCGGAATTTATTGCTGATTTTGAATTGCATCAAAGAGGATTGTCACCAGTTTCTGATCCGGAAGGATATGAAGCTGCTTGGCCAGCGGAAATTGCAAAACAAAAAGCCAAGGTTGATGCAGAACATAAAAAAGTTGTTGAACTTGGTGGACTCTATGTTTTAGGTACTGAAAGACATGAATCTAGAAGAATTGATAATCAGTTGCGTGGTAGATCTGGACGTCAAGGCGATCCCGGTGAATCCAGGTTCTATTTATCTTTGCAAGATGATTTGATGCGAAGATTTAATTCCGGTTTAGTTGAAAGATTTATGTCGGTAGCTGGAGTTGGAGATGATCTTCCAATTGAATCCAAGATGGTTTCTAATGCAATTAAATCAGCTCAAACTCAGGTTGAATCACTTAATTTTGATATGAGAAAAGATGTTTTGAAATATGACGATGTAATGAATAAGCAAAGAGAAATAATTTATGCAGAGCGAAGAGAGGTTCTGGAAGGCAGAGACATACATCCCCTAATACTCACCTTTATTGAAGAGACTATTTCAGGCTATGTTGCGGGCGCAACGCAAACTGGAGAACCAGAGGAATGGGATTTTCCAAAATTCTTCACTGCTCTAAAAAATCTCTATCCTACGAAATTGACAATAAATGACTTGATAACTGAAGTAGGCTCCATCTCAGCTATCAACGCTAAATATTTGCAGCAAAAAATTCTTACAGATATTAAATCAGCATATCAAGTCAGAGAAGAAACATTAGGAGTTGAAGTACTCCATGAACTTGAACGTAAAATCTTCTTATCGGTGCTAGATCGTAAATG
>OMHY01000058.1 GCA_900298985.1 Streptomycetaceae bacterium | reverse complement strand
CGCGGCAGGCAAGACGCAACCAGCAAAGTTTCAAGCTTTTGCACAAATAATTGTAAATTCTCCAATTGGAGAATTGGAAAACTTCTACACCTATTTGGTACCGGATAACTTAGACGAACTCTGCCTGGTAGGTTCCTTGGTTCAAATCACCTTTCACAATAGGAAAATTAGTGGTTATGTTTTAGCTAGATTAGATTTAAATCCTAATCCGGAAATAAAGACTTTAAGATTTCTGGATAAAATTCTTATTTCCTATCCTTTGTTATCAGAGGAAATTATAAGCTTGCTGCCTCAACTGGCTTTGAAATATGGCGCGAATTATCCGCAATTAGTTAAATCATTAATGCCGGAATTTCCAATAAAACGAAATATGCTTTTATCTCAAGTTAAACAACAAGATTTCAAAAAAATTAATACCAAAGTCAGATTTCTATTCAACTCAAATTATGAATTTCCATTTTCCTTTATTTCGGAATTCAAAGACAATAATCTGGTTATTTTTTTCTCTTCTTTATCGGAAATTAGCAGTTTCACCCGATGGATTGCAAAAATGTATCCTGAATTAGGTAAGAAACTCTTGATTTTTCATTATGGTCTGCCTGGCAAGGAAAAATTAACAGTATTGTCAAAAATTGTAGAGGGGGATTTCTCTATATTGCTAAGTACGAGATCGGGAGTTTTTTTACCCTATCCAGTTAATACCAAATTGATTTGCTATGAAGAAAGCAGATTTGGGCACCAAGAACCCAACTTTCCATTTTGGCATACTTTTGATTTGCTGTTGTTGCGTAAAGAAAGATATCAAATATTCGCGGTGGGATCCCTCCCCACAATTGCAACTCATTTGAAAATAGAAGATAAAGAAATCTCTGTATGGAAAGGGTTTGTTTTCAGGTATTTTACTTATTTTTTCCAAAGCACTAAAGAGACTGAACATGGATTCATAACTAAAATTTTGAGAAAATCAGGTACCCAGGTTTTAATTGTTAACCTACAAAAGGGTGAGATAACCGCCATTGCATGTCAAAAATGCCGAAACCTTGCAAGATGTGAATGTGGCGGGGAATTGATTTCTGATACAGACAATAGTTGGAAGTGTAATTTTTGCCGACGGAAATTTTTGGAATTTAAGTGTTTAATTTGTGGAGAGAATAAAATACGTGTGATTGCAAAAGGCTCTAGTCGAATTGCGGTAGAACTTGGAAAAACATATCCACAAAATACAGTTAAGATTTTTGATTCGAATCAGGAAAATAATGCGCGAATCACAGTTGCGACCTATTATGACCAATTGGCAGACACCTATGACGGAATCGTATTTCGTAACCTTGATGATTTCTTTTACCGACCAGATTTTGATAGTGAAGAGAAATCTTTGTTGGAATTTGTTTCTAAATTGAATAATGTCAAGAGTGGTGGGCAGGTCTTTATGGATATTAATCCAGAACATCCTATAGCCAGATCATTAGCGAAGCGGACTTTTCAAGATTATTTTTCCGAATTGATTAGACAACGAAGAACATTGAATTTCCCTCCATTTACCCGAGTAGGTGCAATCGTAGGACCGCCGGAGGAAGTCAAAAAACTAGAAACTTCTCTGCGTAATCAAAATAAGTTTATGCAAGTAAATTTAACTCAAAGCAACGAAAATGCATTATTGGTAATTCGAGCAAGTAGAGAAGCAGGGGAGGAGTTAGCGCAATATCTAAGTTCTGTTAAGAGAATAACTTCACTTCGAAGCGGCACCTCTCTCCAGGTTTACTTGGATAGAATTCAATAAAATCTTTAGTAAAATATAACCATGTCAATTCTGCCTATTAGGTTATTTGGTGATCCGGTGTTAACAACTCCGGCCACTGAAGTGATTGATTTTGATAGGCAATTAAGGAAATTGGTGAAGGATTTAACTCAAACAATGCAGGATGCGCCGGGTGCGGGATTGGCGGCACCTCAAATAGGGGTAAGTTTGCGAGTTTTTGTTTGGGATGTAGATGAAGAATTGGGACATTTAGTTAACCCCAGCCTTGATTTAAGTGATGATATGCAAGAGGGGGAGGAAGGTTGTTTATCATTTCCGGAATTGCGCTATAACACACCTCGTTCTATGAGAGTAGTAGCTAAAGGTTTTAATATGTATGGTGATCCAGTAACGGTTGAAGGAAGTGAATTATTAGCACGAGCAATTCAACATGAAACTGATCATCTGAATGGAATAGTTTTCATTGACCGTCTCTCTGATGAAAATCGCAGATTAGCTATGGCGGAAATAAGAAAATCTGATTGGTTTATAAATGCCCAATCTTCTGGACAAAATATTCAGATGAAGATATCTCCTCATAAAAATTCACATTTAAGGAAATAGATGCGCTACGCATATGCTTCTTCATCTCCAGCAGGAGTTTATCTCTTAGAATTTCTTAGAGTGAATTCAAAAAATATCAATGGTGAATTTTTCGGCGTAATTACTGCTCCTGATAAGCCAACTGGACGTGGCCAGGCAGTCTTAGAAAATAGTATTTCGAGAGCAGCAAGAGATTTGAATTTAAGGGTTTTCAAACCTCGAAATCAAGAAGAAATTGCAGAGATCATCACCAAAAATCAAATAGATTTAGTTGTTACAATGGCATTTGGTGTTTTAATAGGGAAGCAACTCCTTCAACTTTCCAAATATGGATGGGTGAATCTTCATTTATCTTTGCTTCCAAAATATCGAGGAGCGGCACCAGTTCAATATGCTCTTTTGAATCAGGAAACAGAAACTGGAATATCATTATTTAAACTTGATGAAGGTCTAGATACTGGTCCCTTAGCATTTCAAGAAAAGACACAAATTGGCGACAAAGAAAATAGTGCAGAATTAATGAAGAGATTAAGTGAACTAGCAAGTGGTTCATTGCTGAAATTAATCAACAATATTG
>OMHY01000057.1 GCA_900298985.1 Streptomycetaceae bacterium | reverse complement strand
GCTCGGACTCATAATCCGGTCGTCGTCGGTTCGAGCCCGACCCGCCCCACGTGGTAAATCAAAATTTGGATATTAATTCACTAAAAAATAACTGGAATTTGATTTTAGATGAATTATTATCCAAAAGTAGAAGTGCTTGGTTAGCTTATTTTGATGCAACTTTACTGTCTCTGGTTGGAGAAAAACTTACTATTACCTTTACAGATTCAAATAAGTTTATAAATGGTCATGATTATGATCAATTTCGGTCAGATGAAATGAAAAGACTATTAGAAGATGCGATTGAAAAGTTTACTGGAGAAAAAATAATCATAGTGGAGAAAAACTTTGAAGTTTCATAAGAATTCTTTTAAAAAAAGGTGGGAATTTCTTGGAACATTTCTGTCAATTTTGAGCCTTTTTTTTGCGTGTTTTTTGGGAAATTTTTCTCCCGTTCAAGCGGATACTCCAGCTATTCAAGGATTGGGGCCTGGTGGGCTTATTCATGGAGCAGATATCTCTATCTGGCAACATCAAAATGGAGCGAAGGTTGATTTCGCCGGAATGTATGCCTCCGGAATTAGATTTATTTATTTCAAAGGTTCAGATTCAATTCCAAAATATGACAAACAAGTATTTAGTTATTTAGCTGATGATCGAAACCAAGCCCAAGCTAATGGAATTTATACCGGTATTTATCATTATGCCACCTTGCCCAATACTGGTGAAAATATCAAAATTATTTTAGATGCCCTGAAACAATCAAGAGCAGTTTATAATCGAATAAGATATTTAGGTGGCTTAAATAATATGGATTTACCACCAGTTTTGGATCTGGAAAGTAATTGTATAGCAGCGGATAGTTCTGGAAATTGCACCGCACGAATGAATCAAAAAGATGTTACTACTTGGACCTTAACGTTTTTGAGAAATTTATCAAGACTCACAAATAAAACCGCAATCTTGAATACCTTTCCTACCTTTATGCAAAATAATATGAAAAGAGATATTTCACTTTCCCAATTTCCACTTTGGGTTGCACAATATGGTGCTTCCCCGGAAGATTCCAGCAGGCAACCAGGCGCATTATCAGTTGGATGTTATGTTACCTCTTGGACAGGATCTGATTGCAAAACACATTGGAGTATTTGGCAGTACACCTCTTGTGGAATTGGAAATAAACATGGATTACCAAATGGCAGAATGGATTTAAATGTATTTTATGGAAGTAATGAGGATTTCCAAAATTTAATTTCAAATAATTGGCAAAGCGGAATCAACCAAACAAATTTTGATTTTCTGCCCTTTGATCAACTGACTACTGCAAATATAGATAGTGTTACCGTTTCAGATACCAATCACCCAGTTTTGATTACTGCCACAATATTGCGACCAGATAATTCACCGGTACTAACTGGAAAAGTATTTTTTAAAAATGCCTCATCCACTAACCCAAGTGGCACCTCTACCTTCACTCGAAATCCAAATGGGGATTGGGTGCTAAAAATAAGCGGTTTAACCGCTGGTTCATATATCGGAACTTTGGAATATGAGGACCCGAGCCAGGTAGCCCAAAATGCATCACTACCAGTAAGTTTTAATCTGCTTTTTGCCCCCAAGCCACCCAAAAAACCAGCTGCTCCCACCCCACCATACAATTACTGTGACAATCAGTTTAAAGACTAAAATTCCCAGACTAAACTATATTTAATGAATCGGGAAACAAATTGAATTTTTATCAAACAAGCGCGACATTAAATGACGGGCGCACTATTCGATATTTTGACTTTGAACCAACTAAAAGAGATCGAGTTGATTTGCGGGAAAAAAACTCACAGATTCAAATAGGTGAAGTTAGAAAAGATTTGCTTACAAGTGAGTGGGTTACTATTGCGGCTCACAGGCAGGATAGGTTATTTCTACCGCCTAAAGAATTGTGTCCATTGTGTCCAAGCACTAATGAATTGTTAACTGAAATTCCAGAATCAGATTATCAAGTTGTGGTATTTGATAATAAATCACCTTCCTTTACAAACATGGATTACAGCAATTCAATAGACTATAGTAATTCTTCTATTCCAGCTGCGGGAAAAAGTGAGGTGGTTTGCTTTACCAGATCTCATGAAGGTTCATTTGGACAACTTTCTCTAAAGCAAATTGAGTTAGTACTTAGAGTATGGAAGGAAAGGGTTGCCGAGCTTTCAAAAATTGAATATATAGAGCAGATCACTCCTTTTGAAAACCGAGGGGAAGAGGTTGGAGTTACACTCAACCACCCTCATGGACAAATCTATGCTTATCCTTTTATCCCTACTAAAGTAGAGTTAGAGATTGAAGCAGCGAAACAATTTTTTGAAAGAAAAAAGAGGAATTTGTTTGATTTTATAATTGAACGTGAAATTGATAATCAAAGTAGAGTTGTTTCAGAAAATGAGGATTGGATTGCATTTGTGCCCTATGCTGCCCGCTATCCTTTTGAAGTGCATATTGCACCAAAATCAAGAAAACCTGACTTATCGCAACTCTCAGAAAATCAGTTGACTAACTTTGCTCCGATCGCAAAAATCATATTCCAAAAACTAGATGGTCTATTTAATCTACCAATGCCTTATATCTCAGCCTGGCACCAGGCCCCCACCAAAATTGCTCGGGATCTACTCGGGGTTCATTTACAAATTACTCCTTTTCGCAGAACTGCGACCAAGTTAAAGTATCTAGCAGGAAGTGAATCTGCGATGGGCGCTTTTATTATGGATAATTCCCCGGAATATTGCGCCCAACTCTTAAAAGAAGTAAAGGTTGAAATTGAGTAAAAAAATATGAGCAAATCCCGTATTTTAGTAACTGGCGGGGCTGGTTATATTGGAGCAACCGCAGCAGCCATGCTCTTAGATAAAGGTTACGCGGTTACAATTTTAGATGATTTATCAACTGGCTTTAAAAAGAATATTGATCCCAGAGCTAGGTTTGTACAAGGTTCACTCCTGGAAAAAGGTGCTTGTCATCAAGCGCTATCAGAGGTAGAAACAGTTTTTCATTTTGCAGCTAAATCATTGGTAAACGAATCAATGTCCAAGCCTGATATTTATTGGAAAAATAATGTCTTAGGCACTCGCACTTTGTTAGATCAAATGCGGGAATTTAATGTTCAGAAATTAGTTATTTCATCAAGTGCAGCTACCTATGGAGAACAATCTTCTTCTCACATCAAAGAAAGTGATTTAGGTGAACCTACTAATCCCTACGGGGCCACTAAATTGGCAATTGATAATATGGTCTTGGGAGAGGTGCATGCTTATGGGATTGCAGCGGTTTCTTTAAGATATTTTAATGTGGCGGGGGCCTATAAGTTAATTGATCTAAATTCAAAGGAATCAAAATATATTGCAGAGTTACATAACCCAGAGACTCATTTAATTCCAAATATCATAAAAGCTACAAAATCTGAACCAATTAAAATCTTTGGAAATGATTGGCCAACTCCAGATGGGAGTTGTATTAGAGATTACATACATGTAGAAGATTTAATTGAATCTCATATTAAAGCAATGGAAAATTTAGAAAATGGAAAATTTGAAATTTATAATTTGGGTAGTGGTACTGGCTATTCGGTGAAACAGGTGATTAACGCGGCTGAAAATGTCTTGAAAAGAGAAATTCCAAAAATAGAAGCTGAAAGGCGTGCGGGCGATCCTGCGATATTAATATCAGATATAAATAAGGCTAAAGAGAAGTTGGATTGGGTACCTACAAAAAATCTAGAAGATATGGTGAGAGATACCTATAGCGCTTTGCTCGCTGCAGGAAAAATCTGATGGAAAATATACTTCAAAATAAATTTGAAGAGTTATTTAAACTTAAGCCAGAGGTAGTAGCCAGTGCTCCCGGAAGATTAAATTTTATTGGCGAGCATGTGGATTATTGTGCTGGATTGGTCCTGCCCTTTGCTATTGACTATCGAACTCAGGTAGTGATTTCTCGCAGAACAGATAACAAAATTGCTATTTATTCCATGCAAATGCCAGGAAAAATTCTGGAAATTGATATCGAGAAATGGAATTCTTACCAGGGAAATAAAAATTGGAGCAGTTATGTAATTGGCTCAATCTGGGCGCTTGGTCTTTTTGAAAATGTAAATTTTACTGGGCTAAATTTGGTAATTGATGGAAATGTACCTTTAGGAGCAGGGTTATCTTCTAGTGCTGCGTTAGAGGCAGCAGTTGTTTTAGCTTTAAATACTCTCTTTGAACTCCAGTTTAGTTTGAAGCAATTGGCATTGATTGCTCAAAAAGGTGAAAATGAATTTGTGGGAGTTCCTTGTGGCATTATGGATCAATCAATATCGCTGATGGCTAAAGCCAATACTGCACTCCTTTTAGATTGCAAAGATTTATCTACTAGCTATGTATCACTTGAATTTGAAAATGCTGATTTGGAATTACTAGCAGTAGATACTATGGCACATCACTCATTAGCTGATGGTGGGTATGCTAATCGAAGAAGAAGTGTAGAAAATGCTGCTGCGGTTCTAGACATCAACACACTTAGAGAAATAACCCTAAATGATTATTTGAGCCATAGGAATAAATTAGATTTGGAAACTTTCCAAAGAGGTTTACATGTAGTTTCTGAAATTCAGAGGGTCTTGGAAATGGTGGAAAGTCTAAAAAACAATAATTGGAGTAAGGTGGGGGAATTATTAACTCAATCCCATAACTCGCTTCGGGATTTATATGAAGTTTCCTGCCCAGAACTAAATTGTGTGGTTGATATTGCCCTGACTAATAGAGCATTGGGAGCGAGAATGGTGGGTGGTGGATTTGGGGGCAGTGCAATAGTGCTCGTCGCAAAAAGCCAAGTTGAGAATATAAAAAATGAAATATTTAAAGCTTTCAAAAATAATAATTTTTTGACGCCAAGATTTTTTTCTACTCAATCTTCAAGAGGTGCGGAAATTGAATTTTCTAGTGCGCTAAACTAATTGAAATTACTTCAACGCCACCGATGTCATTTAGCACCGATAGCAAATCTGTTGGGTCCTCTCCCGGAATAGCAACAGTCATATCATCTAAACCTCTACCATCTTCATGACTAAGTACTACTAGAGATCTGATATCTCCCCCGGCAAAACCTATGGCAGATGCCACAGCTCCCAAAGAACCAGGTCGATCTGGGAGTGAGATTTGTAATTTAAAAAGTGCCATAGTTAAGCCTAATACCTAACACTTTAAACCTGCACCACATTATTGCCCAAGATTTTAACTTTAATCGCTGGCAATGGAATCGGAGCCGGACCGGCAATAACTTTAGCCCCATTTTTTGGATCAAAAACTGCTCCATGACATGGACAAGCTAAATTGCCAGAGAGTTGATCAACATTAACTATGCAACCTTGATGGGTGCAAACCCTGGAATAGGCAAAATACCCAGCATTAGTTCTAAATAACACTGCGGGAGAACCATCACTTGCGGTAAATTTTTTACTACTACCCACTGCTAGTTCCGAGGTAGTTGCAATAGGTATTGATTTAGATAGTAGAGGAGTTTTACTTTGAAAAGATCTTCCAGCTGCAGTTGCAATTATTGTGACAACTGCTCCAAATCCAATTTGCAAAATTCCACGCCGGGTTAAATTTTCTGTCACCACCGACGATATAGATTTAGTCTTGGGGTTTTTAATAGCTTCACTTCTTAGATATAAAAAGTAACCCAACCACAAAGCAGCGTATGCGGTATCACTTCCGAGGAAATAGGGATGAACACTCCAAGAAACACTTAACCACAATAATAATGAGGTTCCTAGGCCAGCTAACGCTGTTAATTCACTTGCAATACCTAGGATGGTGCAAATACCAACTGCAAATTCTCCCAACATAATAGACCAGCCAATTAGAGTTGCATGTTCTACTAGATGCCTTAAAAAGAATGAGATGGGAGAAGAGGTAAGCATTCCAGATATTTGTGCTCCGATATATCTTTGCGAGGCAGGATCTAAAAATCCAGCATCACTTGCTTTATACCAGCCACCATAAATCCAAGTGACACCAAGGAAAAGTCGAATTATTCGAAATCCGATATTTTGATATTTCCAGGAATTAATAAAGTTGGACCAGAGATTTGAATTATTTTTTGCGCTATTTCTTGCCATATCTACGAATTTCTTACCTTTCAGATAAAAGCTCCCTGACTTGGACTCGAACCAAGAACCTGCCGGTTAACAGCCGGCTGCTCTGCCAATTGAGCTATCAGGGATTAAAAGCGACTTGGTGCCAAGTTCACCAAATAATCCGCATGAGGGGGTAACTATACCGGGCTGGGGGTTTTGAGTCTAACTGGGACCAAGTAATTATTGCCCCATAATTTCTGACAAAGCCTGGCGGCGTTTGGACTCCAAATCCATAAGTTTGGCAAAAATCTGATTGTAATTTTCCAAATCTTCTTCCGGTGAAATTCTAGATAACTCTGATTTTAGACTCGCAATTTCTCTAGCAAAGGCTAACTCTTGTACTCGGGCGAAAATGCTCTGTGAATATAAAGCAAGTGCAGCTTCATCACTTGCAATAGGTTCTACAAGTAATTCCCGTACCAAAATTTGGATATCTGCTGGACTTTGTTCGATTAATTTGTTTGCATTAATTTGTCCAGAATTAATTAATTGATCAATTGCCAATCTAATTTGTTGATAAGGTGGATAAATAAAAGCCTGCGGGTGCAAATTACTCCATTCAGAAATCTGTTCTGGTTTTTGCAAAACCAATTTCAATAATTCTCTACCTGCAACTGATAGTGAATCAGTAGGTTTGGCTAAAATAGTATTTGTAGGTGTATTTAATTCTAGATTTGCTTGTGGATTAGCAACTTGATTTTGTGATCTGTAGCCATCATTTACTTTCTTTTGGACTACCTCCGGATCTAATCCAATCCAAAGCGCCAATAATCTAATATATTCTGGACGAAGGGAGCGATCTTTAATTTTTGCCACAAGTGGAGCTGTTTTATTTAAAGCGGCCACTCGTCCTTCCGGTAACTTCAAATCAAATTGATTGATCTCTTGTTTCAAAGCAAATTCAAAAAGTGGAGTTTTTTGTGCAATCAAATTTCGAAGGGCCTCATCTCCTTCTTGCTGTCTAATTTCACAAGGATCTAAACCATTT
>OMHY01000056.1 GCA_900298985.1 Streptomycetaceae bacterium | reverse complement strand
TTCTTAACTCCAATTCAAATTAAAGTTAAGGAATATTTAACTGACGAAAAATATTTGATGGAAATTTTAGCTAAAGGTGCTGATAAAGCAGCGGTAGTTGCTAATAAGACTTTGCATGATACCTATGAAGCTTTGGGTCTTTTCATCGGTTAGAATGGGTTAATGTCCGATTCCAAAAATCAGCTTTCCAAAATTCCTTCTCTGGAGCAAATTGTAAAACTTCCCAAAGTAATGCTGCATGATCACTTAGATGGTGGATTGCGCCCCCAAACAATTATTGATATTGCTCGGGAAATAAATTATGAAAAATTACCTTCATATGATGCTAATGAGTTAGCAACTTGGTTTAGAGCCGCTTGCGATTCCGGTTCATTAGTTGAGTATTTAGAAACTTTTGAGCACACCATTTCAGTGATGCAAACAGAAGAACATATTAAGAGAGTTGCCCGAGAAGCAGTATTGGATTTAGCGCGCGATGGGGTGGTTTGGGCGGAACTTAGAGGAGCTCCGGAATTATTTACCCGTAAAGGTTTAACTATTGATCAAGTAATAGAAGCAACATTAGCTGGTTATCAAGAAGGTGAAAAATTAGCAGCCGCAGAAGGTCTATTTATCAAAACTGGTTCTATTTTATGTGCAATGCGACAAAATAATTTGGCATTAGAGATTGCGGAAGAAGTAGTTAAATACAGAGATCAAGGTGTAGTTGGTTTTGATATTGCAGGTCCAGAAGATGGATTTCCCCCAACAAGGCAGATCGAAGCCTTTGAATATTTAAGAAAAGAAAATATGCCTTTTACAATTCATGCCGGAGAAGCATTTGGTTTACCTTCAATTTGGGAAGCGATTCAACTTTGTGGAACACAAAGAGTAGGACATGGTGTTCATATTGCAGATGATATTGACTTCAGCTCTAACCCTCCCAAACTTGGCAGATTAGCGCAGTATGTTAGGGATCGAAGAATTCCACTAGAACTTTGTCCAACCTCTAACTTACAAACAGGTATTGCTCAAGATTATTTCGGTCATCCAATTAATAATTTGTGGAAATTAGGTTTTACAGTAACAATTAATACTGATAATAGATTGATGAGTAGGACCTCTTTATCAAATGAAATTTATCAATGTGTTAAGGCATTTAATTGGGATTTAGCGACTATCCAAGAAATAGTTATTAATGCTATGAAAAATGCTTTTACCTCCGTCGAGGTACAAAATCATATTATTGAAAATATAATTACTAAAAGATTTGCAGAAATTTTAAATAATTAGTAACCAACAGTGTGCCACACTGTTTTATATTCAATAAATGCAGATAATCTTTCGATTTCCTTATAATCAGTAGAGTTTTTGAAATATGCAATTCTTTTGAAATTTTGTGCCCCAGCTATTTTCAATTCTCCCAAACTCTTTTTATTAAGTCCTGACGCTTCCACTCCATCAATTTCCATATGTGAAGCAACCCAAGGTTGTAACTCTGAATCCTTACCTGTCAAAATATTTACCACTCCATTTGGAACATCACTGGTAGCTAAAATTTCCGCAAGTGTAATGGCTATTAAAGGTGATTTTTCATTTGCGACCACAATTGAGGTATTTCCAGTGACAATTGTGCTTGCTATGGTTGCGCTGAGAGCTAAAAATCCGCCTGAGATAATTGGGAAGTTTGCTACTACACCTAAGCTTTCAGGAGCGGTAAAGTTATAAAAAGGACCCGCAACTGGATTTGTACTTCCTAATACTGTTGCGATTTTGTCACTCCAACCAGCAGCCCAAACCCAATAATCAATTCCTGCTAAAACATTTTTTTGTGCAACCGACTGGGTGCTACCAGTTTCTAAGGTATAAGCAGTTATTAATTCATTTTTCCTTTGTTCTAAAACCTCTGCGACTCTGTATAAAACTTGGCCTCTATTGTATGCAGTGGCATTTGCCCAACCTGAATGTGCAGCCCGGGCAGCGGTAACAGCATCTCTTAAATCTTTTCTGGAACCTTGTGCAGGGTTTGCGATAAATTTCCCAGTTTTATTTTTTAGTTCATAAGAACGTCCAGATTCACTTCTTACAAATTCACCATTTATATAAAGTTTGTAGGTTTTTTTAACATCAATTCGATCTGAGGTTGCCATTGCTTATCCTTTCACCGAACTTTTTAAGTAAGGTAACAAACCATGTCTGCCACCTTCTCGACCCCAACCAGATTCTTTATATCCACCAAAAGGTGAGGTGGGATCAAATTTATTGAAAGTATTTGACCAAATCACACCTGCCTTTAATTTTGAAGCTGCCCATAATGTCCGGGAACCTTTATCACTCCAAACACCAGCAGATAATCCATATGGAGTGTTATTTGCCTTTTCAATTGCTTCCTCTGGTGTTCTAAAAGTAATGGTTGATAAGACTGGCCCAAATATTTCCTCGCGCGCAATTCGATGACTTTGCCATACGCCAGTGAATAAAGTAGGTGGGCACCAAAGACCAGTAGTTGGCAAATTAACTTCTGCTTGCCAAAACTCAGCACCTTCATCAATTCCTGCTTGAGTTAACTCTTTTATTTTTGCTAACTGGGGTGCGTTATTTATTGCTCCTAAATCAGTATTTTTATCAAGTGGATTGCCCAACCTAATCAGTGACATTCTTTTTTTCAACTTTTCAATTACTTCGCCCGCCACATTTTCTTGCACTAGCAATCTAGAACCAGCACAACATACATGTCCTTGATTAAAGAAAATACCATTAATAATTCCTTCAACCGCTTCATCAATTGGAGCATCTTCAAAAATAATATTGGCGCCTTTGCCGCCTAGCTCTAAAGATAGCGCTTTATCAGTGTTACCAATAGATTGCGCAATTATTCGGCCCACTTCTGTTGATCCGGTAAAAGCAATTTTGGCAATGCCCGGATGGTTAACTAACTCTTTTCCAGTTTCGCCATCTCCGGTAATGATATTTACAACCCCTGCTGGTAACTCTGCTTGCTGACAAATTTCGGCGAATAACATTGCGGTTAGGGGAGTAGTTTCTGCGGGTTTCAAAACTACTGTATTTCCTGTTGCTAAAGCTGGCGCAATTTTCCAAGACAACATGAGAAGTGGAAAATTCCAGGGAATAATTTGACCAACTACACCGTAGGAAGAATATTTATCGCCTAATCCAGCATACTGTAATTTATCTGCCCAACCTGCATGATAGAAAAAATGTGAAGCAACTAGTGGTACATCAACATCCCGTGTTTCTCTAATTGGTTTTCCATTATCTATAGTTTCAGCTACTGCTAATTCCCTAGATCTTTCCTGAATTATTCGCGCAATCCTAAATAGATATTTGCCTCTTTCCGCAGCTGGCATTTTCTTCCAAATCTTGTCATATGCGTTTTGTGCTGCTTGTACCGCTTTGTCAACATCTTTCTTACTTCCTTGCGCAAATTGTGCAACAACTTCTCCAGTGGCAGGATTTAAAGAATCAAAGTACTTTCCACCAGCTGGGGCCACCATTTTTCCACCAATAAAATGTTGATAGCGATTAGCAAGTTTTAAAATTGTTGTTGATTCAATTGAAGGAGCATATTCAAATACCATTTTAATTAGCATCCATTTCTTTACTAATTTTTTTAATCAATAGTGACATAGTTTCTTCCTGCATAATAACCAGTTTGTAATTTCATTCTTTGCATTAGCAAATCATTAAGTAGTGCGCTGGCACCAATTCTAAAAAATCTGGGATCTAACCAAAGATCACCTGCAGTCTCTTTTACAAATACCAATTGTCTAATCGCATCTTTAGTGGTTCGAATACCACCGGCTGGCTTCACCCCAACTTGAATTCCAAGAGTATTGTAAAAGTCTCGCACCGCTTCTAGCATCACCAGCACCACTGGGGGAGTAGCTGCAGGTGAAATTTTCCCAGTACTGGTTCTAATAAAATCTGCGCCAGCAGCCATGGCCAAATAAGAAGCTTTGCGCACATTATCTAAAGTAACCAATTCACCTGTTTCTAAAATTACTTTTAAGTGAGCTTTTTGGCCACAGATATCCTTTATAGCAACTATTTCATCAAATACTAATTTGTAATCGCCACTTAAAAATGCACCACGATCAATTACCATATCAATTTCACTAGCTCCGGCTGCGATTGCATCTTGAGTATCTTGTATTTTTACCGCCATAGATGCGCGGCCGGAGGGAAAAGCGGTGCTAACTGCTGCTACTGGGATGCTTTGACCACCAATGCGATCTAATTCAGCGCGAGCGATTGAAACCATATCATTGTAAACACAAACTGCCCCAACATGAGGAACATCTGGATTTGATGGATCTGGGTGAAGTGCTTTTGTCACTAAGGATTTGATTTTGCCCGGTGTATCGCTGCCTTCTAAAGTAGTTAAATCAACCATTGAAATTGCTAAATCAATTGCTTTTTTCTTAGAATCATTTTTAATGCTTCGGGTGGCTAACATCGCCGCACGGGCTGCAGCCCCAACCTGATCTACCTTCGGTAATTCATTCAGGAATGATTTTAAACTCGATGGAGTGCTATCAATGTTAATTCGCATCATTCACTTTCAGCTAGCCAATTTTTTAAGTTCCGTGGCTAACTCTACCGCCATTTGAGCCGCTATTTGTACTTCCTTTTGAGCAGCAGATGGGCGCACTATCTCTAAATATATTTTCAATTTAGGTTCAGTTCCAGAAGGTCTAATAATTATTCGAGCTGCCCTGTTATTTTCACCAGACTTTAAAAATAGACGCAGCCCATTAGTAGCTGGCAAATTATTTTTTGGCTTCGATAAATCCTCTATTTCCGATACTAAATACTCTCCAACCTTGATTGGAGGATTTGTTCGCAATTCATCCATAGTCTTTTTAATTAGATCAATTTGAGAAAACCTTAAAGAAATTGAGGAGGTAAAGTGATAACCAATCTGATCCCATATTTCATTTAAATAATCTGAAACATCCAAGGATTCTTTTTTTAATTCACTAACAATATACGCTAATAATAAGGCAGCCGAAATTCCATCTTTATCATTTACATTTATTGGATCAACTGCATAACCAAGTGCTTCTTCATAGCCAAATCCTAAATTTTGTATTTTTGCTAGATATTTAAATCCAGTTAAAGTTTCTTCAAATTCAATATTGAATTTTTCTGCTATTTTTGAAAGCGCCGAGGAAGAAACTATAGAATTCGCAAAAGCCTTTCCAGCCATTTTGTTTCTCATTCGGGTAGCAAGGAAATAACCAATTAATATTCCAACTTCATCACCTTTCAGAATTTGATATTGGTTTAACTTATTTTTAAAACCTAGCGCAACCCGATCAGCATCTGGATCATTGGCAATAATAATGTCTACCTGCTCTTTTTGCGCTAACTCCAAAGCTAAATCCATTGCTCCAGCTTCTTCGGGATTTGGAAAAGCTACAGTTGGAAAATCTGGATTCGGTTTTTCTTGTTCCAAAACTTGCACTAAATTATTAAATCCAGATTTATTAAAAAGTTGCTCCGTTGTTTGTGCTCCAACACCATGCATAGCGG